>NZ_BAAARK010000058.1:0-32089 GCF_039532155.1 Streptomyces lunalinharesii | reverse complement strand
TTCATAGTGTTTCGGTGGTTTTAGCGTTAGGGAAACGCCCGGTTACATTTCGAACCCGGAAGCTAAGCCTTTCAGCGCCGATGGTACTGCAGGGGGGACCCTGTGGGAGAGTAGGACGCCGCCGAACTAAATGTAAGAGAAAGCCCCGTTGGGAACTCCGGTTCCCGACGGGGCTTTCTTGCGTTCCCGAACGGGGACCCGGGGCGCGGCGCGGCCCGCGGGCCAGGTAAAGTCGGGGGCATCATCGGCATATTTTTCGCACAGGAGGCTTCCGCGTGGAGGTCCAGGAGACGCGGATCCAGACAGATCGTGTCCTCACCATCCCGAATATTCTGAGCATGGCGCGCCTGGTCGGCGTGCCAGTGTTCCTCTGGTTGATCCTCTGGCCGGAATTCGGCGGTCCGAAGGCCGATGGCTGGGCGCTGTTGGTGCTCGCGTTCAGCGGTGTCAGCGACTACCTCGACGGCAAGCTCGCCCGACGCTGGAACCAGATCAGCAGCCTCGGCCGGATCCTTGATCCGGCCGCCGACCGTCTCTACATCCTCTCCACCCTCGTCGGCCTGACCTGGCGGGAGATCCTTCCGGTCTGGCTGACGGCGGCGCTGCTCGCCCGTGAGCTGATGCTGCTGATCGCGGTCGGGCTGCTCGGACGTCACGGGTATGGTCCGCCCCAGGTGAACTTCCTGGGCAAAGCGGCTACGTTCAACTTGATGTACGCGTTCCCGTTGCTGCTGCTCAGTGACGGAAGTGGCTGGCTTCACTCACTCGCTGCTATTTTCGGATGGGCGTTCGCCGGATGGGGTACGGCGCTGTACTGGTGGGCAGGGATCCTCTACGTGGTCCAGGTCCGCAGGATCATCAGGGCGGACGCCACGGCCGACTGAGCAGGCCGAATCGGCAGATCGTGCCAAGGCCCGGCGCCCGCGTTCGGGAGACCGGCGGGCGCTCTTGACAAGTGAAGTCGGCAAGACCGTCGTCTCTTCGAGGAGGACGCTTCCGACATGAAGGCCGTTGTGATGGCCGGCGGCGAAGGAACACGCCTTCGCCCCATGACGTCCAGCATGCCCAAGCCGCTGCTCCCCGTGGCCAATAGGCCCATCATGGAGCATGTACTGCGGCTACTGAAAAGGCATGGTCTTACCGAGACCGTCGTGACCGTGCAATTCCTGGCCTCGCTCGTCCGGAACTATTTCGGCGACGGGGAAGAGCTCGGAATGGAGCTCACCTATGCCAATGAGGAAAAGCCACTCGGCACCGCCGGGAGCGTGAAGAACGCCGAAGAGGCCCTCAAGGACGACGCCTTCCTCGTCATCTCGGGTGACGCCCTCACCGACTTCGACCTCACCGATCTCATCCGCTTCCACAAGGAAAAGGGCGCCCTCGTCACCGTCTGCCTCACGCGGGTTCCGAACCCGCTGGAGTTCGGCATCACCATCGTCGACGAGGGCGGCCAGGTCGAACGCTTCCTGGAAAAGCCCACCTGGGGGCAGGTCTTCTCGGACACCGTCAACACCGGCATCTACGTGATGGAGCCGGAGGTCTTCGACTACGTCGACCCCGATGTTCCGGTGGACTGGTCCGGGGACGTCTTCCCGCAGCTCATGAAGGAAGGCAAGCCGATCTACGGCTATGTCGCCGAGGGCTATTGGGAGGACGTCGGCACGCACGAAAGCTATGTGAAGGCCCAGGCCGACGTGCTGGAGGGCAAGGTCGACGTCGACATCGACGGCTTCGAAATCTCGCCGGGCGTGTGGGTCGCGGAAGGCGCAGACGTGCACCCGGACGCGGTGTTGCGCGGGCCGTTGTACATCGGTGACTACGCCAAGGTCGAAGCCGACGTGGAGATCCGCGAACACACCGTTGTCGGCTCGAACGTCGTCGTGAAGAGCGGCGCCTTCCTCCATCGGGCGGTGGTGCACGACAACGTCTACGTCGGGCAGCAGAGCAATCTCCGAGGCTGTGTGATCGGCAAGAACACCGACATCATGCGGGCCGCGCGGATCGAGGACGGCGCAGTCATCGGCGACGAGTGCCTCATCGGCGAGGAGTCGATCGTCCAGGGCAACGTGCGGGTCTATCCGTTCAAGACGATCGAGGCCGGTGCGTTCGTCAATACGTCGGTCATCTGGGAATCGCGCGGCCAGGCGCACCTGTTCGGGGCGCGCGGGGTGACGGGAATCCTCAACGTCGAGATCACCCCGGAACTCGCCGTGCGGCTTGCCGGCGCGTACGCCACCACGTTGAAGAAGGGCTCCACGGTCACCACGGCCCGCGACCACTCCCGTGGCGCCCGGGCTCTCAAACGTGCCGTGATCTCCGCATTGCAGGCGAGCGCCATCGACGTCCGCGACCTGGAGAACGTACCGCTGCCGGTCGCCCGTCAGCAGACCGCGCGGGGCAGTGCCGGCGGCATCATGGTGCGCACCACGCCGGGGGTGCCCGACTCCGTCGACATCATGTTCTTCGACGAGCGGGGCGCGGACCTCTCACAAGGGGGGCAGCGCAAGCTCGACCGCGTCTACGCCCGTCAGGAGTACCGTCGGGCCTTCCCCGGGGAGATCGGCGACCTCCAGTTCCCCTCCAGCGTCTTCGACTCCTATACGGGAGCGATGCTGCGGGCGGTGGACACCACGGGCATCGCCGAGTCCGGTCTGAAGGTCGTGGTCGACGCCTCCAACGGCAGCGCCGGTCTGGTGCTGCCGAGCCTCCTGGGCCGGCTCGGCGTCGACTCGTTGACCATCAACCCCGGTCTCGACGAGTCCCGGCCCACCGAGACCGCCGAGGCCCGCCGCGCCGGACTGGTCCGGCTCGGGGAGATCGTCGCCTCGGCCCGGGCGGCGTTCGGCGTGCGTTTCGACCCGGTTGGCGAACGGCTGTCGTTGGTGGACGAACGCGGTCGCATCATCGAGGACGACCGTGCGCTGCTGGTGATGCTGGACCTGGTCGCCGCCGACCGACGCAGCGGACGGGTGGCGCTGCCGGTGACCACGACCCGGATCGCCGAGCAAGTGGCGGCGTACCACGGCACGCAGGTCGAGTGGACGACGACCTCACCGGACGACCTCACGCGGGTGGGCCGGTCGGATGGCACGGTGTTCGGCGGCGACGGGATGGGCGGCTTCATCATTCCGGAGTTCAGCAGCGTCTTCGACGGCGCCGCGGCGTTCGTCCGGCTGATCGGTCTGGTGGCCCGCACCCAGCTCACGCTCAGCCAGATCGACGCGCGGATCCCGCGGGCGCACGTCCAGCGGCGCGACCTGGCGACGCCGTGGGCGGTCAAGGGCCTGGTGATGCGACACGTCGTGGAGGCGGCCGGCGACCGGGACGTGGACACCACCGACGGCGTGCGGATCGTGGAGGCCGACGGGCGCTGGGTGCTGGTGCTGCCCGACCCGGCCGAGGCGGTCACCCACCTCTGGGCGGAGGGCCCCGACGACGCCTCCGCGCAGCAGCTGCTGGACGAGTGGGCGGCCGTGGTGGACGGCGCCGGACGCTGACCCCTCCCCACCGGCGTGCCACCCGTTCGGCACGCCGGTGGGGCCATTGGGAGACCATGCCGCCGACGTGCGACGATGTGCGGCATGTCGCAGCAGCGCCCCGATCGGAGCAGTCCCCACCCCTCGGCCGGGCGGCCCGACGCGTCCATGTCGCTGCTGACCAACGTGATGGACCACAGCCTCGACGACGGGTACGCCGAGGCCGCCGCGCGGAAGTCGGCCGAGGGCGTCGGCGGGCTGCCGCGCACACTGCAGGCGAAGTTGGGCCTGGCGGCCGGTCTGGTGCTGGCGGCGCTGGTGGTGACCGTGGGGGCGGCGCAGGCCCGGGTCTCGGCGCCGACGCTGGCCAAGGAGCGCGAGGAGTTGATCCACCGCATCCAGAAGGGCACCGGGGAGGCCGACGCCCAGCAGCAGCGGGTGGATTCGACCCGGGACACGGTGGACCGGATGCAGCGCGAGGCGCTCAAGCAGCACGGTGACGGCAAGGCCGAACTGCTGGCGCTGCTGGCCGGTTCGACGCAGGTCACCGGGCCGGGCGTGAAGCTCGTCGTGGACGACGCCAAGGGGTCCGAGGCCGGTACCGGGGGGCCGCGGGAGAGCAGCGACTTCTCCGACACCGGGCGGGTGCGCGACCGTGACATGCAGCGCGTCGTCAACGGCCTGTGGCAGTCCGGTGCCGAAGCGATCTCCGTCAATGGGCAGCGGCTCACGTCACTCTCGGCGATCAGGGCCGCGGGAGACGCCATACTGGTCGACAATAAGCCGCTGGTGCCGCCCTACACGGTGCTGGCGGTGGGGGACGGGCAGCGGTTGAGCACCGAGTTCCAGGACAGCGCCGACGGTCAGTACCTGCACGTGTTGCAGGAGAACTACGGCGTGCGCACCAAGATTTCCGTGGAGGGCGAGGTCACGCTGCCGCCCGCGCCCAGTTTGACCGTACGTACTGCAAAGCCGAAGGCCGGTGCCGCGAAGGCGGACGGTGCCGACACAGGGAAGGGCACATCGTGATCGCCGTACTGGGCCTCATCGTGGGAGTCGTGGTCGGAATCGTCGTCCGACCCGTGGTGCCGACGGTGGTCGAGCCCTACCTGCCGATCGCTGTCGTCGCCGCGTTGGACGCCGTGTTCGGTGGTCTGCGGGCGATGCTGGACGGAATCTTCGACGACAAGGTCTTCGTCGTCTCCTTCCTCTCGAACGTCGTGGTCGCCGCCCTGATCGTCTTCCTCGGTGACAAGTTGGGCGTCGGCGCCCAACTCTCCACCGGCGTCGTGGTGGTGCTGGGCATCCGCATCTTCTCCAACGCTGCCGCGATCCGTCGGCACGTCTTCCGGGCGTGAGGCCGGTGGCAGCGGACGAGGCTCCGGAGCCGGAGCGCACACCGGAGGAGCGGCCCGAACCACGGCCCGGACCGGACCAGGACACCCCTGCGGAGCACGCCGTCGAGCGGCAGCCGATGCCGCCCGAGCGACCCCGCAGGCCCGGCTGGGCCGACGGACGGGGCCGGGGACCCGGGCCGCAGCCGGAGGCGGCGAAGGAGCGGCAGCCGGAATCGGGACAGAACGGGGCCGAAGCGGCGGTTGAGGCCGACACGGACACGGCTGCGGGCGAGGGGGGCGCGTCGCCGCGGACGACCGGTCGGCAGCGGCTGCGCGCCAGTTTGTGGCCGCCGAGATTGACCCGGGCTCAACTGATCGTCGCGTTGCTCCTGTTCATTCTCGGCCTTGGCCTCGCGATTCAGGTACGTTCCACGAGTGACAGCAGTGCGCTGCGAGGTGCACGCCAAGAGGACTTGGTGCGCATTCTGGATGAACTGGACAATCGCTCCCAGCGGTTGACGGACGAGCAGCGGCGCCTGGAAGGACAGAAGACCGAGCTGGAGAACAGCTCGGACCAGGCTGAGGAGGCCCGTAAGCAGACCGTGGAGAAGGAACAGCAGCTGGGTGTGTTGGCCGGGACCGTCGCGGCGCAAGGGCCCGGCATAAACCTGACCATCGACGACCCCCACCACTCGGTGGAGGCGGACAAGCTGTTGGACACCATCCAGGAGCTGCGGGCGGCCGGGGCCGAGGCCATCCAGGTCAATGGCGTTCGCGTCGTCGCGAGCACGTACCTCTCGGACCTCCGGGGCGGTGTGCAGATCGACGGCAAGCGCGTCACGCCGCCGTACCGGTTCAAGGTCATCGGGAAGCCGGAGGACCTGGAGCCGGCGCTCAACATCCCCGGCGGAGTGGTCCAGACACTGGAAAAGGAGCAGGCCAAGGTGTCTGTGACCCGTGAAGAGAAGATCATCGTGGACGCCTTGCGGGCGGCAAAGCGGCCTGACTACGCTCGGTCGTCCTCCCAGTGAGGCATCTACGTATGGTGATGGCCCGGCGAGGGCATGAGGTAGCGGGGGGTCGACGCACCGTGCGTGTGGTGTGTGGTGGAAACTGTCTTGAGGCCACGGACGTTCACAGGATGTCCGGATCGGCCGGTGTGTGCATCGAGGGTTCGTCCTGCCCCACGGGCGGGTCTGTGTCGTACAAGGGGAATCGCCCGTGAAGTTGTTTGCAAAGCTGTTCGGCAAGAGCGCCCGCCAGGAAGGCGACGGCGGCTCTGCGCGGCATCGCGCCCCGCGCCGGTCGGAGGAAGAAGGCGCGTCCGAGGGCCGTCCGCTCTTCCGGGACGAGGTCGGCGGTCCGTCCGGGGGGCACGGCGCGGGTTCTGTTGACCCCTCCGGTGCCGGCCGCATAGGTTCCCAGGAACCATCAGCCGCACACCCGGGTGGAGGGTCGACCTTGCCGGTTTGTACGAGGTGCGGGCACCGGAACGCCGAGGCGAGCCGGTTCTGCTCCAACTGCGGTGCGCCCCTGCGTGCGGGTGACCGGCCCGAGCGGGCCTCCGAGACGACCTCGACGATCTCCATCTCGGGAATCGAGGCGTACGACGCGGAGGCAACCGGGCAGAACCTCTCGCCCGCGCTCTCCCCGGAGGCCCAGGCGGCCGTCGACGCCCTTCCGCTGGGCTCGGCGCTGCTGGTCGTCCGTCGGGGCCCCAACGCCGGCAGCCGCTTCCTCCTGGACGGCGAGCTGACGACGGCGGGCCGACACCCGCAGGGCGACATCTTCCTCGACGACGTGACGGTCTCCCGCAGCCACGTGGAGTTCCGTCGCGGTTCGGACGGCCGCTTCACGGTCACCGACGTCGGCAGCCTCAACGGCACCTACGTGAACCGCGAGCCGATCGAGTCCGTGGTCCTGGCCAACGGCGACGAGGTGCAGATCGGCAAGTACCGTCTGGTCTTCTACGCGAGCCAGCGGGGCGTCGGCATCTGACCGTCAGGGAAGGCACATGCGCCACACACCGACAGGCGGTGCCGGTTCGTCCGGCACCGCCTCCTCGGATCGCAAACCGATGAGCATCGGCTCGGTGCTCAACGTGCTGCGCGAGGAGTTCCCCGAGGTCACCATCTCCAAGATCCGGTTCCTGGAAGCCGAGGGGCTGGTCGAGCCGCAGCGCACGCCTTCCGGGTACCGCAAGTTCACCGCGGCCGACGTCGAGCGGTTGGCCGGCGTGCTGCGGATGCAGCGGGACCACTACCTTCCCCTGAAGGTCATCAGGGAGCACCTCGACGCCTTGGAGCGGGGCGAGCAGGTGCAACTGCCCGCTCCGGCGACGCCGCCCAGGGACCTGGTCGAGGGTGTTTCCGACCCGGACGAGGAGCGTCCGACGGCGGCCCGGATCGGCCGGTCGGAACTGCTGGCCGCCACCGAGGTGGACGAGACCACGCTCGCCGGCTGGGAGTCGTACGGACTCATCGTCGCCCACGAGGACGGCGGATACGACATCGAAGCGGTCGCCGTCGCCAAACTCGTGGCGGACCTGGGCCGCTTCGGGCTCGAGCCGCGGCACCTGCGCGCCGTGAAGGCGTCGGCCGAGCGCGAGGCGGGTCTCGTCGAGCAGGTCGTTGCACCCCTTCGGCGGCACCGCAACCCGCAGACCCGGGCCCATGCCGAGGCCACCGCCAGGGAGCTGGCCACGCTGTCGGTGCGGTTGCACGCGGCGCTGCTGCAGAGCGCGCTGCGCATCCGTCTGCCGTGAGCAAACGAGTGCCCGACTACCCAAACCGGCCGGGCACGGCCTAGGGTTGCTGTGTGAACGAGCTCGACGTCGTGGGTGTCCGGGTGGAGATGCCTTCCAGCCAACCGATCGTGCTGCTGCGGGAGGTGGGAGGCGACCGTTACCTGCCCATTTGGATCGGGCCGGGAGAGGCCACCGCCATCGCCTTCGCCCAGCAGGGCATGGTCCCTGCCCGGCCGCTGACGCACGACCTGTTCAAGGACGTGTTGGAAGCCGTGGGGCAGGAGCTGACGCAGGTCCGGATCACGGACCTGCGCGAAGGGGTCTTCTACGCCGAACTGGTCTTCGCCAGTGGCGTCGAGGTCAGTGCCCGTCCGTCGGACGCGATAGCGCTGGCGCTGCGCACCGGAACCCCGATCTTCGGTACCGACGGTGTGTTGGACGATGCGGGGATCGCCATCCCGGACGAGCAGGAGGACGAGGTGGAGAAGTTCCGCGAGTTCCTCGACCAGATCTCGCCCGAGGACTTCGGCACCAACCAGTGATCAGCCAGGGGACCCACTAGTTTCCGGCCAACCTGTTATCCCTTCCCCGTGACAAGTCACGAGAAACCACTCGTAGGGTGATTATCACTCGGCGTGGCGAGCGCGGCGATCGTTGACGCACCCCGAGTGACTGCATACCGTCGATATGGCAGGTCCCGTCCGGGACGTGAAGGACGGAGGGCGGCGTGGCAATCACCGGCGACGGTACGGCGGCGGAAGGGGCATTGCCGCTCCACACGGGCGCGGCGGCGAACCGCAGCCCGGTACAGGCCGCTGCGATGTCGGGGGACCGCGCGGCGGAGCACGTCGGCTACCGCGGACCGACCGCGTGCGCGGCGGCGGGGATCACCTACCGGCAGCTGGACTACTGGGCGCGGACGGGGCTCGTGGAGCCCAGCATCCGGCCGGCCTACGGGTCCGGGACCCAGCGGCTCTACAGCTTCCGGGACGTCGTCGTCCTGAAGATCGTCAAGCGGCTGTTGGACACCGGGGTGTCGTTGCAGAACATCCGCACCGCCGTCCAGCACCTGCGGGCGCGGGGGCTGGACGACCTGACGCGGATGACGTTGATGAGCGACGGCGCGACGGTCTACGAGTGCACCTCGCCCGACCAGGTCGTGGACCTGCTCCAGGGGGGCCAGGGCGTCTTCGGGATCGCCGTCGGGGTGGTCTGGCGGGACGTGGAGGGCGCGCTGTCGCAGCTCCACGGGGAGCGGGTGGACACCGGTGAGACGTTGATCGGGAAGAACCCGCAGGACGAGTTGGCGCGGCGGCGCAACCGGGCCGGCTGACGGCGCAGGGGCGGTCCCCGGCCCGGGGTCGGGTCGATTGTCAGTGGTGTGCGGCAGCATCGGTGGTGTGAGACGTGCGCCGACGATCCTGCATCTGGACATGGATGCGTTCTACGCTGCCGCCGAGCAGGCGGCCAAGCCGAGCCTGCGGGGAAAGCCCGTGGTCGTCGGCGGGATCGGGCCGCGCGGTGTGGTGGCCACCGCCTCGTACGAGGCGAGGGTCTTCGGGGTGCGTTCGGCGATGCCGACGGCGCAGGCGCGCCGGTTGTGTCCCAACGCCGCCTATCTCAGTCCCCGGTTCACGCTGTACCGCCAGGTGAGTGAATCGGTGATGGAGCTGTTGCGGGCGCTGTCGCCGCTCGTGGAGCCGTTGAGCCTGGACGAGGCGTTCGTGGACCTGGAGGCCGGCGGGGTGCCGGCGGAGACCGCCGCGGTGCGGGCCGTGGGGGAGCGGCTGCGGCGGGACATCCGGGCGGCCACCGGGCTGACCGGTTCGGTGGGGTTGGCCGGCGCCAAGATGCTCGCCAAGATCGCGTCCGAGGCGGCGAAGCCGGACGGTCTGGTGGTGATCGAGCCGGGCACCGAGCGGGAGTTGCTGGGGCCGATGCCGGTGCGGACGCTGCCCGGGGTGGGGCCGGCGACGGCGGAGACGCTGCGCCGGGCCGGGATCCACACGGTCGCCGAGACCGCGGAGGCCGGTGAGGCGGAGTTGGTGCGGCTGCTCGGCAAGGCGCACGGCGGCGGGCTGTACGCGATGGCGCTGGGTCGGGACGACCGGCCGGTGGTGGCCGAGCGGGATGCGAAGTCGGTGTCGGTGGAGGACACCTTCGAGGTCGACCTGACCGACCGGACGCGGGTGCGGAACGAGGTGCTGCGGTTGGCCGACCGGTGCGTGGCGCGGTTGCGGGCTGCCGGGCGGTCCGGGCGCACGGTGGTGATCAAGGTGCGGAACTACGACTTCTCGACGCTGACCCGGTCCGAGACGCTGCGCGGGCCGACGGACGACCCGGCGGTCGTCCGGGAGGCCGCCGGGAGGCTGCTGGAGACGGTGGACACCACGGGCGGCGTGCGGCTGCTGGGCGTGGGGGTGACCGGGCTGGCGGACTTCACGCAGGAGGACCTGTTCGCCCAGATCGCCACGGAGCGGGAGGCCCGGGAGCTGGCGGCGGCGGGGGCGGTTGCGGGGCCGGAAGCGGAGGCGGCGAGGGAGCCGGAGCCCGGGCCCGAGCCGCCGCGGCGCTGGCACCCGGGGTTGGACGTGGTCCACGAGGAGTTCGGTGCCGGCTGGGTGCAGGGCAGTGGCGTGGGGAGGGTGACCGTGCGGTTCGAGACGCCGTGGTCCGCACCGGGGCGGGTGCGGACCTTCGCCGTCGACGATCCGGCGCTGCGGCCGGGGGAGCCCCTGCCGCTGCGGGGCGGACCGGATCAGTCGTCCGCGCCGGCGATCCGCCCGAAGTCGGAGTCGGGGGCCGACGGGGCGGGGTCCGTGGCCGGTGAGGAGATATCCAGGCGGTAGTGGTGGTACAGCTGGAGTTCCTGCTCGGGGGAGAGGTGGCGGCCGACGCCGAAGTCCGGGGCATCCTTGATCAGCTTGCGGTCGTAAGGGATGTGCAGGCTGTCGCCGACCATCTTGCTCGGTTCCAAGGGGACGAAGGCGTCTCGGCTGAACAGGCCGGTGCGGACGGCCGCCCACTCCGGTTCGCCCGTCGCGTCGTCGAGGTAGACCTCGTCGACGGTCCCTATTTTCGCGCCGTTGCGGTCGAACGCTTTGCGGCCGATCAGGCTCCGGGGATCGATATCGGTTTGCACGGTCCCTCCAATTGGTCGCAACTGCCTTGTGACAACTACGAAACGGCACATTTCATGCCTCGGCCACTCGAAGGATCGTTCCAGTAGTGCGCTGGTAGGCTGGCGAATGGCCGTCGACCCCATGCGGGAGAGTCCTTGTCGTTCGCGACCAGGGCGCCGAAGGAGCAAATCCTCCCCGGAATCTCTCAGGCACACGTACCGCATGGACGAGGTCACTCTGGAAAGCAGGGCGGGCCACGGACAGGCACCATGCCGGAACCCCTCCTCACCGACGGTGAAAGCCGGACCGCAGCCCGCGGGCCGGTGAAGCTCTCAGGTTGAGATGACAGAGGGGGAGGCCGTCCGGGCACCAGCGCCGTGGTGCCCCACGTAGGTCGTGCTGACCAGGAGGCCCCCGCAGATGACCACCCACCGCATCTCCCTGACCGAGCTGGAGCAGGGCACTCCGTTCGAGCGCCGGCACATCGGGCCCGACGACGAGGCGCAGGCCAAGATGCTCGCGCAGGTCGGCTTCGGGTCGCTCGACGAGCTGACCGCCACCGCCGTCCCCGAGGTGATCAAGAGCGCCGAGGCGCTCGGCCTGCCGCAGGCCCGCACCGAGGCCGAGGTGCTGGCGGAGCTGCGCGCGCTCGCCGACCGCAACCAAGTCCTGTCGTCCATGATCGGACTCGGCTACCACGGCACCTTCACCCCGCCGGTGATCCTGCGCAACGTCATGGAGAACCCGGCCTGGTACACCGCCTACACGCCGTACCAGCCGGAGATCTCGCAGGGCCGCCTGGAGGCCCTGCTGAACTTCCAGACCGTGGTCGCCGACCTGACCGGACTGCCCACCTCCGGTGCGTCCCTCCTGGACGAGGGCACCGCCGCCGCCGAGGCGATGGCGCTCTCCCGCCGCGTCGGCAAGGTCAAGCAGGGCGTCTTCCTGATCGACGCGGACTGTCTGCCGCAGACCGTCGCCGTGATCCGGACCCGCGCCGAACCGACCGGTGTGGAGGTCGTGGTCGCCGACCTCGCCGCCGGCATCCCGGACGAGATCGCCGAGCGCGGCGTCTTCGGCGTGCTCCTCCAGTACCCGGGCGCGTCCGGCGCGGTGCGTGACCCCCGGGCGCTCATCGAGCGGGCGCACGAGCTGGGTGCGATCGTCACCGTCGCCGCCGACCTGCTGGCGCTGACGCTGCTCACCCCGCCCGGTGAGCTCGGTGCGGACATCGCGGTGGGCACCAGCCAGCGCTTCGGCGTCCCGATGGGCTTCGGTGGCCCGCACGCCGGCTTCATGGCCGTCCGCGAGCAGTACGCCCGCAGCCTGCCCGGTCGTCTGGTGGGCGTCTCCGTCGACGCCGACGGCAACCGCGCCTACCGCCTGGCGCTCCAGACCCGCGAGCAGCACATCCGCCGGGAGAAGGCCACCAGCAACATCTGCACCGCGCAGGTGCTGCTCGCCGTCATGGCCGGGATGTACGCCGTCTACCACGGCCCCGAGGGGCTGCGGACCATCGCCCGGCGCACCCACCGGTACGCCGCGGTCCTGGCCGCGGGGCTGACCGCCGGCGGCGTCGAACTCCTCCACGACGCGTACTTCGACACCCTGACCGCCCGGGTGCCCGGCCGGGCCGCCGAGGTCGTCGCCGCCGCCCGCGAGGCCGGCATCAACCTCCGCCAGGTCGACGCGGACCTCGTCGGCATCGCCTGCGACGAGACCACCGGGCGCGCCCAGCTGGCCGGCGTCTGGGGCGCGTTCGGGGTCCCGGGGGACGTCGAGGCGCTGGACGCGGCCGCCGACGACGCCCTGCCGCAGTCGCTGCTGCGCACCGACGACTACCTCGGCCACCCGGTCTTCCACCAGCACCGCTCCGAGACCGCGATGCTGCGCTACCTGCGCACCCTCGCCGACAAGGACTACGCGCTGGACCGCGGCATGATCCCGCTCGGCTCCTGCACGATGAAGCTGAACGCCACCGCTGAGATGGAGCCGGTCACCTGGCCCGAGTTCGGCCAGCTGCACCCCTTCGCGCCGGCGGAGCAGGCCGAGGGCTACCGCACGCTCATCCGCGAGTTGGAGGAGCGGCTCGCCGCGGTCACCGGCTACGACAAGGTGTCCATCCAGCCCAACGCCGGTTCCCAGGGCGAGCTGGCCGGCCTGCTCGCCGTCCGCGCGTACCACCGGGCCAACGGGGACGCGCAGCGCACCGTGTGCCTGATCCCGTCCTCGGCGCACGGCACCAACGCCGCCAGCGCCGTGATGGCCGGCATGAAGGTCGTCGTCGTCAAGACCGGTGCGGACGGCGAGGTCGACACCGACGACCTGCACGCCAAGATCGAGAAGCACCGGGACGAACTGGCCGTCCTGATGGTCACCTACCCGTCGACGCACGGCGTGTTCGAGGAGCACATCACCCAGATCTGCGCGGCGGTGCACGAGGCCGGCGGTCAGGTCTACGTGGACGGCGCCAACCTCAACGCCCTGGTCGGCCTCGCCGAGCCGGGGAAGTTCGGCGGCGACGTCTCGCACCTGAACCTGCACAAGACGTTCTGCATCCCGCACGGTGGCGGTGGCCCCGGCGTCGGCCCGGTCGCCGTCCGCGCCCACCTGGCGCCCTACCTGCCCAACCACCCGTTGCAGCCCACCGCGGGCCCGGAGACCGGCGTCGGTCCGATCTCCGCCGCCCCCTGGGGCTCGGCCGGCATCCTGCCGATCTCGTGGGCCTACGTCCGCCTGATGGGCGGCGAGGGACTCAAGCGCGCCACCCAGGTCGCGGTGCTCAGCGCCAACTACGTGGCCAAGCGGCTGGAGCCGCACTTCCCGGTGCTCTACACCGGCCCTGGCGGCCTGGTGGCCCACGAGTGCATCATCGACGTCCGGCCGCTGACCAAGGCGACCGGCGTGAGCATTGACGACGTCGCCAAGCGGCTCATCGACTACGGCTTCCACGCGCCGACGATGTCCTTCCCCGTGGCCGGCACGCTGATGATCGAGCCGACCGAGAGCGAGGACCTCGCCGAGCTGGACCGGTTCTGCGACGCGATGATCGCCATCCGCGCCGAGATCGACAAGGTCGGCTCGGGGGAGTGGGACAAGGACGACAACCCGCTGCGCAACGCCCCGCACACCGCGGCCGCGCTCGGTGGCGCGTGGTCCCACCCGTACGACCGCGCGGAGGCCGTCTTCCCGGCCGGGGTCGTCGCCGCGGAGAAGTACTGGCCGCCGGTGCGTCGGATCGACGGTGCGTTCGGCGACCGCAACCTGGTCTGCTCGTGCCCGCCGCTGGACGAGTACGACGCCTGAGCACACCGGCCACCGGTGCGCGGTGGCAACATCAAGGGCCCTCGGCGGATGCGCCGGGGGCCCTGGTGTACGTGCCGGGTGGCCGCCGGATCAGGCGGCGGCGGTGACCCGGGTCGGAGCGATGACCTGCCCGTCCGGCAGCAGCTCACCGGTGTCCTCGAAGAGCAGGACGCCGTTGCACAGCAGGCTCCAGCCCTGCTCCGGGTGGTGCGCCACCAGGTGCGCGGCCTCCCGGTCGGTGGATTCGGCTGACGGGCATGGCGGTTGATGCTGACACATGGAAGTCGTCTTTCGCTGCGGAGTGGTGAACGTCGTGCGGCTCGACGAGGTGGTCATGGCCGCTCCCCCGTTTCCTGTCGGTCCCAGTCTTGCCCCACGGATGGGATTCCGCAGGGATTTCGCAGCAGCGGTACACACTCGATAGTGACGCGTCACCCGTGCGGGCGGTTGCTCCCAAGTGAGCCCGTGACCCCGGGGGTTGACGCGCCGCCGGCGCACGGGGGCGGACGACGCGGCGCGCCCCGCGGCCGGGGAGGCCACGGGGCGCATCGGTGCAGGGCGGGCGCGCGGGCGGTGGGCCCGTCCTCAGGCGGGTTCGCGCAGCAGCGGCGTCGGGCCCAGGCGGCGGGTGAGGCGGGGCAGCAGGTCGGCGATCCGCTGCGGGAGGTGGGAGGCGATCCCGGGCGGGGCGGGGGCCAACGGCACCAGCAGGTCACCGGTGGCCGGCATCCCGTCGGCGCCGTCCGCGGCCACGTCGTGGTGCAGCCACAGCGTCAGCATGTACAGCTCGGGCACCGACAGCAGGCGCGGCTGGTACGGCGCGGCGAGCGACTCGGCCTGCTGCAGGGCCCGTTCCGTGGCGGCCACGTAGGGGCCGTCGCAGAAGTGCGAGAACGTCCAGCCGTCCGCGGTGAGCCGGGCCTCGGCGGCGGCCACGGCGCGTTCTCCGCCGCGGACCAGGAAGCGCCAGCCGGCGAGGCGGGTGCGCGGCGGGCCGGCCTGGCTGACGTCGTCCCAGACGTGCACCGGCAGCGGGTGATCGGGACTCAGCGGCCCCTGGTGGGTGCGGAGTGCGGCCGCCGGTGACTCGCGGACGGCGGTGGGCGAGCCGAGGGCGGTGAGGACGCTGCGCAGGGCGGGCGCAGGGGCGGGAGGAACGTGCAGCGGCATGGCGGGTCGCCTCTCACTTAGGAGACACGGTGGAGCGTGGCAGTGCGGACGGCGCTGTCTGCGGGCGGGTCAGAGCCTGGTTGACCAAAGCCGCGGACCTGCGGGCCGGCCGCGGTGCCGGAATGCCGTGGGGGACACCGCCATGCCGGGCGCCAAATCTCTGCCTCGTCTGCGAAGTTTATACGACAGGTGTTCTGGAAGTGTTTCGGCTACCCGCCTTGCGAATTTCCGGCAAGGCGGAATCCGGACCGGTGTCCCGGGCGATTTCCGCCGCTTTGTGCGGGAAGCGAGCGGAGCCACCTCGTAATTCTTCGACGGAGTGGTAGGCCGGAACCCGTCGGTGTTTTTTACGAGCGAATTGCGGACGGTGCTGGCCGGCGAGATATGCCATTGGAAAATGCCCCGCGCCCGTTCTCCACGAGGGTAACGGTACCGGCCGGCCCTTGGGGCGTTATCGATCAGATTGCCGGGGCATCATCGACCGTAGCCCGTGCCCGGGGTGCCGGGGCGGCGCCGCACAGCCCGTGGTCGCGAGCCGTTCACTCTAGGAGGGACCCGCCGATGGGGGAGAAGGTCGCCGCGGACGGGATCGAGTTGGCGGACCGGGAGCATTACCGAAGAAAGCTGCACGACTGCCTGGAGGGATTGCAGCGACTCCTGGCGGAGAAGCGCTTCGACCGACCCAAGAATCTCATGGGTCTGGAGATCGAACTCAATCTCGCGGGTGCCGACGGGCTGCCCCGCATGTTGAACTCGCAGGTCCTGGAAAGGATCGCCAGTGGCGATTTCCAGACCGAGCTGGCCCAGTGCAATCTCGAGGTCAACATCACCCCGCACCGGCTGTCCGGCCGTGTGCTGGACCAGCTCGCCGAAGAACTCCGCACCGGACTCGGCTACGCGGAGCGGAAAGCCCGAGAAGTGGCCGCCCGTATCGTCATGATCGGCATCCTGCCGACCCTGCACGCCGACGACCTCACCGTCGCCAGCCTCTCCGCGAACGACCGCTACGTCCTGCTCAACGACCAGATGCGGGCGGCCCGCGGCGAGGACTTCGCGATCGACATCCAGGGCGTCGAGCGCCTGGTCACCCGTTCCCCCTCGATCGCCCCCGAAGCCGCCTGCACCTCCGTCCAACTGCACCTCCAGGTGACGCCCGGTCGGTTCGCCGCGGTCTGGAACGCGGCCCAGGCGATCGCCGCCGTCCAGATAGCCGTCGGCGCCAACTCGCCGTTCCTGTTCGGGCGGGAGCTGTGGCGCGAGTCGAGGCCGCCGGTCTTCCAACAGGCCACCGACACCCGCGCGCCCGAACTCCAGGCGCAGGGGGTGCGTCCGCGGACGTGGTTCGGCGAGCGGTGGGTGGACTCCGCCTACGACCTGTTCGAGGAGAACCTGCGGTTCTTCCCGCCGCTGCTCCTGGTCTGCGGACCGCAGGAGCCGCTGCGCGTCCTCGACGAGGGCGGGGTGCCCGACCTCGCCGAACTGGTGTTGCACAACGGCACGATCTACCGCTGGAACCGTCCCGTCTACGCGGTCGCCGACGGCGTCCCGCACCTCCGCGTCGAGAACCGGGTGCTCCCGGCCGGCCCCACCGTCGCCGACGTCATGGCCAACACCGCCTTCTACTACGGCCTGGTGCGCTCCCTGGCCGAGCAGCCGCGGCCCGTGTGGACCCGGCTCCCGTTCAGTGCCGCGGCCGCCAACTTCGACACGGCCTGCCGCCACGGCATCGACGCCACGCTGCGCTGGCCCCGGTCCGGTCGCGCCGGCGGCCTCGCCGAGGTCCCGGCCGTGCGCCTGGTCCAGCACGAGCTGCTGCCGCTGGCGGCCGCCGGGCTGGACGCCTGGGGCGTCGAGCCCGCCGACCGCGATCACTACCTGGGCATCATCGAGGCCCGCTGCGCGCGGCGGACCAACGGGGCGTCCTGGCAGGCGGCGGCGTTCCGCCACGCGGTGCGGCACGGACTGTCGCGGGAGGCCGCGCTGGCCGCGATGACCCGGCGCTACGGCGAGTTGATGCACACCGGGGAGCCGGTGCACACCTGGCCGGTGGCCTGGCCGGTCGGCGGGACCGTGGTGCCGGCGCAGCGGCGGACGGGCAGCGTGTCGTAGCCCGCCGCACGGCCGGTCGGCGGCATTCCCCCGTGTGACGTGCGTGGCTGGTGCGGTGGGCGTGCTGTGGTGGTGCGGTGTCTAGCGGGGGCCGTGGCTGCCGGCCGCCATGATGGCCTTGAGGATCACCTCGTGGATCTGCGACGGGTCGTCGACCTGGTGCGCGGAGCCGCCGGTGGGGGCCACGATGCGGTTCAGCGCGGCCAGGTCGGCCTGCGGGCCGATCGCGACGGCGACCAGCGGCACCGGCCGCTTGGGGTCGGCCAGGCGCTTCAGGTCGGCGACCAGGGAGTCCAGGCCGATGCTGCCGATGTCGTCGTTGGCACCGTCGGTGACGAGCACCAACGTGTTGAACTTCCCGCTCGTGTACGTCGCGCTCGCGCGCTGGTAGGCGGCCAGGGTGGTGTCGTAGAGGCCGGTGGCGCTCCGCGGGACGGGGGCCAGTGAGCTGAAGGCGGCGGCGAGTTCGTCGCGGTGCGTGCCGCCGTTCGCGCCGCGGTCCCCGAGCCTGTCTGTCGGTGACAGCTCCACGTAGTCCCGGTCGCCGTCCAGGTGGGTGGCGAACTTCCACAGCCCGATCTCGTCCTCGGGCGTGAACGTGGACAGCGCCTGGAGCAGGGAGCTCTTCGCCAGGTCCATGCGGGACCGGCCGCCCTGCCCCGGGACCGCCTCGGCCATCGAGGGCGAGGCGTCCACGACGGTGGTGATCCGGGCGCTCTGCACGGTGATGGTCCACATGCCCAGCAGTGCCTGGAGGTCCTTGGCCGTCGGCAGGTCGGCGGGGGCGGCGGAGTACGGCTGGGGCGCGCGGCCGCCGGCGGTGCCGGTCAGCTTCGGGTCGGCGGTGCCGTTGTCCGGCCGGAAGCCGTGGTCGTGCAGGGTCCGCTGCCCCGGGGTGTCGTCCAGCAGGGTCATGAAGCGGTTGGCGGCGCGGCTCTGGTCGGCGGTCAGGGCGTCCTCGTCGACGAGCGTGTAGGGGTAGGTGAGCCGGGCGGTGCCGTCCGTCGGGTAGAAGAGGTCGAGGGGTGGGCCGCCGTCCGCGCGGGTGTTGTGCGCGTAGGCGGCCTGTTCGGAGAGGAGCACCGCCTGGTTGCGGCGCGGATTGCCGAGTTCGGCGCCGGAGTCGTTGCGCGGCAGCGTGGCCAGCACCTGGTCGTCGCCGTCGGCGACCCGTTCGTAGAGGACCTTGGCCGCGGCGGCGGTCCGGGTGGCGGCGTCGTCGGCGCTGTCGGCTTCCTTGCGGTTGGCGGCGTTGATGCGGGCCAGGGCGAGCAGTCCGGTGGCGCTGCGGGCCGGGTCGGCGACGCCCAGGCGCAGGTCGCCGCCGCTGGTCGCGGTGCGGGTCAACGTCGTCCAGGAGTAGGTCTTGCCCGGCCAACCGAGGGTCTTGGCGGCGCTGCGGATCGTGCCCAGGGCGAGGGGGGTGGAGGCGAGGGTGCCGACGGACGTCAGTGCCGAGCCCCGCTCGTCGGTGACCCGGTCCACCCACAGGTCGGAGTCCGGCACCCACACCTGGAACTCCGCCTTGGCGGGCCGTTGGGCGAGCGAGTCGGCCACTTCGGACGAGGGCTGTGCGTTGATCTTGACGTCCAGGCACTTGCCGTCGGTGCGGACCGCGTCCTTGCGGGCCTGGTCCGCGACCGCCTCCAGGGCGGGGGCGATGTCGGGCGAGGCGATCACGGCCAGGTGGACGGCGTCGCCGCCGCACGACGTGCCGAAGGGGAGCAGTCCGTTGCTCACCGCCACGACGGAACCGGCGGCGGCCGCGACGACGGCGGTGGTGGCGAGGGCGAGCGTCCGGCGTCGGACGCGCGGGCGGGGGGACCCCGTGCTCGGTGGCGCCAAGTCGTCGGGCAAGCTGTGACGTCCCATTGCGGTAGCGCCTCTCCTGATGCTCGGAGTTCCGGAGCCCCGGACCTCCATCGGGATCGATGCGGACGGAAACACCCCGTGCGGAGGGCGCCCGTCCCCGGCCTGTCGCGAGCGATCTTCGTACCTGCTTTCGAGACCCTAGCGGTGCGATGGCGGTGAAGAGGCGGTATTGAGGAAGTGGAGGAACCTTTGCAGTCGGATACAAGTCCCGTGGCGGACGGGGACGTTCCGGGCGCGGGGAACGGCTCCGGACCGTTGCCGGCGGCGGTGGGGGAACCCGCCCGGAGGGTGCTGCGCAACGAGACGCTGATCGTCCTGGCGCTCTCCCTGGGCGCCAGCGCGGTCTCCGCGCTGATCAGCTTCGTCGGTTCGCTGACCAGACCCGGCGGCCTCAAGCACCAGGCGGCGACGCTCAACGCCTCGCACGCCCCGGGACGGCCCTGGTTGGACCTTGCCTGGCAGCTGTTCGGGATCGCTACCGCACTGGTGCCGGTGGTGTTGGTGGCGCACCTGTTGCTGCGGGAACGGGCCGGCGGGCTGCGCGCGATCGGCTTCGACCGGCGGCGCCCCGGCTTCGACCTGGGGGTGGGCACGGCCCTGGCGGCGCTCATCGGGGGCAGCGGCCTGTTGCTCTATCTGGGCGCGCGGGCGGCCGGCTTCAACCTGACGGTGGTGCCCGAGGCGCTGCCCGAGGTGTGGTGGAAGGTCCCGGTGCTGATCGCCTCCGCGGTGCAGAACGCCGTGCTGGAGGAGGTCATCGTCGTCGGCTACCTGCTGCGCAGACTCGGGCAGCTGGGGTGGGCCCCCTGGGCCGCGGTGGCGGCCAGTTCGGTGCTGCGCGGTTCGTACCACCTCTACCAGGGCGTCGGCGGGTTCTTCGGCAACATGGTGATGGGCCTGGTCTTCGCCCTGGTGTACCGGCGCTGGGGGCGGGTGGGCCCGTTGGTCGCCGCGCACGCCCTCATCGACGTCGTCGCGTTCCTGGGCTACGCCCTGCTCGCGGGACGGGTGCCGTGGTTGCCCACCGGGTGAGACCCGGCGGGCGACGGTGCGGGGCGGGTGGCCTGGTGGCCCCCGCCCCGCACCGTTTCGGGGGCGGCGTCAGGGGGCGGTGAGCAGTTCGCCGTCGATGACGGTCACCGCCGAGCCGGTCAACAGGGTGCGGTCGCCGCGCAGCACGGTCCGCACGCTGCCGGTCCGCGCGCCGCCCTGGCGGCCGACCAGGTCGGCACGGCCCAGGCGCGCCGACCAGAAGGGGGCGAGCGCGGTGTGCGCGCTGCCGGTCACCGGGTCCTCGGCGATGCCGACGGCGGGGAAGAAGCCGCGGGAGACGAAGTCGTAGCCGCCGGCGGGGTCTTCGGCGCGGGCGGTGGCGATCACGCCGCGACCGCCGTGCCCGGCGAGCAGGGCGAAGTCCGGCGCGAGGTCCCGGACGGCCTTCTCGTCGGCCAGCTCGACCAGGAGGTCGCCGACGTGCGGGCCGGTGTCGTGGGCCGAGCGGATCTCGACGCCGAGCGCCCGGGCGACGGTGTCCGGCACGTCCGTGGGGGTCAGCGGGGCGGTCGGGAAGTCCATGGTGATCGAGCCGTCGTCGTCCGCCGTGGTGATCAGTACGCCGCTGCGGGTGCGGAAGCGCACCGTGCCGGTGGCCGTGCCCGTGGTGTGCAGGACGTGTGCGGTGGCCAGGGTGGCGTGCCCGCACATGTCGACCTCGGTGGCGGGGGTGAGCCAGCGCAGCGCCCAGTCGGCGTCGCCGCCCGGGGGCAGCGGGTGGGCGAAGGCGGTTTCGGAGAGGTTGACCTCGGCGGCCACGTGCTGGAGCCAGGCGTCCTCGGGGAACGCGGCGGAGTCGAGCAGGACGACCCCCGCGGGGTTGCCGGCGAACGGGCGCTCGGAGAAGGCGTCGATGATGCGGATCCTCATGGCCGGAGCGTAGGTGCGACGCAAAGCCGCAGGCCACGGCCAATCTTCGGGAACTGGCCCCGGAAAGCGCGAGCGGGCTCTTGTTCGGCGAACGCTTCCGATATATCGTTGACGCATCGCGATCGGTCAACGATTGCGGGCGATAGTACGTGCGTGATGCACCGTCGATGAGGAGAGTCACCATGCGTTCCCAGGGATACGAGTACGGCCCCGAGCACCGTCACGAGCACGGCGGCCCCGGTCGGCACGGCGGCCGAGGCGACTTCGGCGGCGGCTTCGAGCGGCGGCGGGCGGCCTTCGGCGGATTCGGCCCGCCGTTCGGGGGGCCGCCCTTCGGAGGTGGTCGGGGGCGCGGCGGGCCGCGTGGCCGGGCCCGGCGCGGCGATGTGCGCGCCTCGATACTGGCGCTGCTCAAGGACCGCCCGATGCACGGGTACGAGATGATCCAGGAGATCGCCGAGCGCAGCGGCGGGGCGTGGAAGCCCAGCCCGGGTTCGGTCTACCCGACCCTCCAACTGCTGGAGGACGAGGGGCTGATCGTCAGCTCCAGCGAGGGCGGCAAGAAGCTGTTCTCGCTAACCGAAGCCGGTCGCGCCGAGGCCGACGGCGGTTCCGACGCCCCCTGGGAGGACGCCGGCCGCGGCGTCGACTGGGAGGCCATGAACGAAATACGGAAGGCGGGCGGCGGCCTGGTCGAGGCGTTCCGCCAGGTGTGGGCCACCGGCAGTCCCGAGCAGCGGGAGAAGGCCATGGCGGTGGTCAACAAGGCCCGCAAGGAGCTGTACCTGATCCTCGCCGAGGAGGACTGAGGCGGCCGGTCGGGGCGGCGGCGCCGAGGGGTGCCGCCGCCCCGGAGGCTTCAGGTCACCAGGCCGGCGAGCTTGCGCAGGGACTCCTCCAGCGCGGTGCTCGCCGAGTCCTTCAGCTTGGCCGCCATCAAGGAGACCGCGGCGCCGGTGAAGGTCCCGTCGATCCGGACCGTGGTGGCCCCGTCGTCGGGGGTCAGTTGGTAGCGCATCGCGAGGTGGACGCCCATCGGGCCCTTGCCCTGGACGGCGAGCAGCCGGCCCGGTTCAAGCTCCTCGACGGTCCAGCTCACCTCCGCGGGGAAGCCCATGAGCTTCATGTTCTCCTCGTAGGTCGCGCCCGCGCGCAAGGGGTGCGGGAAGGCGGTGTGGGTGGCGTTCCACTGTCCGTAGGAGTCGAAGTCGGTGAGGTGGTCCCAGACCTTCTCGGCCGGTGCCTCGATCCGGGCCTGGGCGGTGACATCGGCCATGTGAGCACCCTTCGGTGACGGTGTCCTGGCTGGTGCGCGGAACGTAGCGGCAGGGGGGCGAAGGTTCAAGAGCGACGCCCCGGCTTTGCTGATGGAGCGTCACTTCCGGGTGGTGGCCGGCCGCGGCGGGCAGGCCGGCAGCCGGTCCACGTGGTGCCGGCGTAGCCCCCGTGCCGGATGCACCGGTATCAACAGCCGGTCCGGCCCAGGTCGTGCGCGGCGAAGCCCGGCCCGAGCCGCACCGGATTGAGGACGCCGTCGACGTCGAGGAAGAGCAGTGGACGGTCGGTCATCGGGTTCCTTCGCCGCGGACGGGGCGGACCATGGCGGTACCGGGTGCGGGGTGGGTCCGGGAGGGTCCGGCCGGGAGTGTGATGGAGGGGGCGGACGGGTCGGGTGTGACGGCGGGTGGGTTCTGTTGGGAAGGGACGGGCGGACGGTGCTCACCGGTTGCCGTCGCGGACCTGTCGATGCCGGGTCGGGCAAACGGGGGTGCGGCCGTTTGTGGCGGGATGCCAGACCTTCACGATCCCTCCGCATATCCTCCGTAAGGATGAGATCGTGTGGCGGCCTCCCCAACCAGGGTGGGATGTGCAAATGCTTCCCGCCGGGGATGCTCCGGCCTTACAGGACTGGTGGGGTGGGGCTGTGCAAAACCGTACTGCGTTCGGCGGCGGGGAACGCTCCGCCCAGGAAGACCCCGACAGTCAGCTCACCGTGGAGCTGGCGTCGGTCGTTTCCGCTGCCCGCAGGCGGGCCACCCGCGACGGCGACCGCCAGGTCGACACCGCGCACCTGCTGCACGGACTGCTGGAGTGGGACCCCGCGGTCCGCGAGGTCTTCGACGGCGGCCACCAGATCGCCCGACTCCTCGGCTACCTCGTCCAACGCAGCATCGGCTACGGCCTCCAGTGGCACGGCACCGTCGAGGACTCCGGGGCGGTCCCCGTGGTCGCCGAGGGCGGCGTCCCCGGTTGGTCGCCCGCCGCGGCCGCCGCGATGGACGGCGCCCTCGACCGCGCGCACGCCCGCTACGCCACCCGCGCCGACTGCCTCGACCTGCTCGCCGCACTGGTCGACGACCCCGAATCCCGGGCCGTCGAGGTCCTGCGCCGCGCCTCCGTCGACACCGCCCGCCTCGCCGCCCGACTCGACGGCGACCAGCGCCCGGGACCCGCCTGACCGGGCCGCCGCGCAGCGTCCCGCCCCGGCCGCGTATCGCCTGGTGAGACAGGAGTTTTAGGAGGTGACGCTGCTGACGGTGACTGTCATGATGACCCGATGCACGCCTCATCGGGGAGCCCGGCGGCTCACACGACCGGCCCGGGCCAGGGAACGCCCGGAGCCAGCGGGACCCAGCAGTCGGCTACTCCCGGCCCGGCCGGCGGTCGCCGCACCGGACGCGGTGCCGGTCTCGGGCTCGCGCTGCTCTCCGCGCTGGCCTTCGGCGGCTCCGGAGTCGCGGCCAAACCCCTGATAACCGCCGGCCTCGAACCGCTGCACGTGACCTGGCTGCGCGTCACCGGCGCCGCGCTGGTCATGCTTCCGGTCGCCTGGCGCCACCGGGACCTGCCGCGCCGCCGGCCCGCACTGCTCGCCGGCTTCGGACTGCTGGCCGTCGCCGGCGTCCAGGCCTGCTACTTCGCGGCGCTCTCCCGCATCCCGGTGGGCGTCGCGCTGCTCATCGAATACCTCGCCCCCGCCCTCGTCCTGGGCTGGGTGCGCTTCGTGCAGAAGCGCCCCGTCACCCGCGCCGCCGCCGTCGGCGTCGTGCTGGCCGTCGGCGGCCTCGCCTGCGTCGTCGAGGTGTGGAGCGGCCTCACCTTCGACGCCGTCGGGCTCGCCCTCGCGCTCGCCGCGGCCTGCTGCCAGGTCGGCTACTTCGTCCTCTCCGACCACGGCGGCGACGACGCCGACGGCACGGCACCGGACCCCCTGGGCGTCATCGCCTACGGACTGCTGATCGGCACGGCCGTCCTCACCGTGATCGCCCGCCCCTGGAACATGCGCTGGTCGGTCCTGGGCGGCACCGCCGACATGAACGGCACCGAAGTGCCGGCCCTGCTGCTCCTGGCCTGGATCGTGCTGGTCGCCACCGTCACCGCCTACCTCACCGGCGTGGTGTCGATCCGACGGCTCTCCCCCCAGGTCGCCGGGGTCGTCGCCTGCCTGGAAGCGGTGATCGCCACGGTGCTCGCCTGGGTCCTGCTCGGCGAACACCTCTCTGCGCCGCAGATCGCCGGCGGCGCGGTCGTCCTGATCGGCGCGTTCGTCGCCCAGTCGGCCAAACCGCACAACGACGACCCGGGGAAGGCCGGCTCCCGCACCGTGGCCAGCGGCGGAACGCCCCCCGCGGACGCCCAGGAGACCCGCGACCGGCCGCGGACCGACGACGCCGCGGCCCCCGCCGAGGACGGCTTGTCGACCGGTTCCGCCGCCACATAAGCTGACGATCGTGCATTCGACCGTGCTGCCCCCTCCCGCCGCGTAAGGCGGGCGGCGGCCACCCAGGAAATCCCGGCCCGGGCAACGTCCCGAGCCGGTCGACGCTGCCCGCACACGGGACCACGCGACCACACCACGGCGCACCGCGCCGTCCTGGATTTCCCGGAGCACACCTCCCATGCACAGCACACCCCACGCCGCCCTGCCCGTGGGCCGCGGACTCGCCTACGTCTCGCTCGCCGCCACCGCCTGGGGCACCGCCGGCGCGGCCGCCGCCCTCCTCTACCGGGGCAGCGGACTCGGCCCCCTCGCCCTCACCTTCTGGCGCACCTTCGGCGGCCTGCTGCTCCTGCTCGCCGTACGTGCGGTGCGCCGGCGCCGCACCCGCGCCGCCGAGGCCGGCCGACTGCCGGTGGAACCGCTGCGCCGCCGCGCGGTGCGGGTCGCGGTCACCGGCATCGCCCTCGCCGTCTTCCAGGCCGCCTACTTCGCCGCCGTCGAAACCACCGGCCTGGCCGTCGGCACCGTCATCACCATGGGAGCCGGCCCCGTCCTCATCGCCATCGGGGCGCGCCTCACCATGGGCGAACGGCTCGGCGCCGGCGGGGTGCTGGCCGTCGGCGGGGCGCTCGGCGGTCTACTGATCCTCGTCCTCGGCGGTGCCGGCGCCGCAGCCGTCCGCCCGCTCGGCGTCGGCTACGCCCTGCTCTCCGCGGCCGCCTGCGCGGTGATGACCCTCGCCACCCGCCGCTTCGGCCGGGGCGGCGGCAGCGACCCGTACGCCTCGACGCTCAGCGCGTTCGCGGTCGGGGCGCTGTGCCTGCTGCCGCTCGCGGCGGTCGAGGGCCTGTGGCCGCACCTGCACGACCTGGGCCGGAGCCTGGTCCTGCTCGGCTACATCGCCGCCGTCCCGACAGCCCTCGCCTACGGCCTGTACTTCGCCGGGTTGGCCGCCGTCCGGGCCGCGACCGCCTCCGTGATCTCCCTGATCGAACCGGTCTCGGCGGCGGCCATCGCGGTGCTGTTCCTCGGCGAGCGGCTCACCACGGCGACGGCGGCCGGCACGGCCGTGCTCCTCACGGCCGTCGCGGCGCTTGCGGTGAGCGAGGCGCGGGGGCGCGGTCGCCGGGTCGGCTAGTCGCGGGTCGGCTGGTCCTGCGGGACCAGCCGCCAGAACTGCCGCTTGTCCTTGTCGCGGACGACGACGCCCAACCGGGCCAGTTCGGCCCGGAGTTCGCGGGCGTCGTCGGCCGTTTCCGACTTGCCGAGGGCCCGCTCGCGCGCGGTGAACAGGGCGTTCGCGCCGACCGGCAGGTTCGGGGTGTGGGGGACCCAGCGCCGGAACTCGTCCTCGTGCGGATCGCCGTCCGCCCAGGCGTAGCCGTGCGCGCGGAAGGCCCCGGCCAGGCGCTCGGCGTCCAGGGTGCAGCCCTCCCGCGCGAGTTCGGCGGAGTCCGCACCGAGCAGGACCAACTCCTTGCGGTCCCGGAACGCCAGGTGGACCGTCGTACGCGGGAACGCCACCGGCTTCGCCCGCCGGGTGAGGACCACCTCGTCGTCGGCGACCGTGACGGCGAGTTCGTCGTGCTGTCCGAAGAGCGCCACCCCCAGGCCCAGCGCCGCGCCCACCGTCAGCAGGCCGATCGTCAGCCAGGGCTCCGGGATCGCGGTCAACAGCCTGGCCGGGCCCTGCCAGGGCGCGTGGTCCAACGTCACCAGCCACTTCGCCAGCAGGCGCACCAGCCACCCGAGGCCGGTGCCGGCCGCCGCGAACGCCACGCAGACGGTGACGACGAGCGCGGGCGAGTCGGCGAGGACCGTGGGCGGGGTCGGCTGCCCGGTCTGCGGGCCGGGGCCCTCGGGGCCCTCGGGGCGCCCGGTGGGCTGCGGCTTCTCGATGTCCATGAGCGGATCCCCCTGTGCGGAACGTGGACCGTGCTCCGCAATAATAAACCGAGTACGCGGTCTATTATTGCGGGCGTGGCCGGTTGGGGCGCCCGAGCGACGGCGACGGGCCACCGCGCGCAGCAATTCGGACGCGCGCGTCACGGGAGAGAGGCGACAGCGGCATGAGGAAGGTCGACCCGGCCAAGCACCGGGCCCGGCGTCAGTACATCCTGCACGCCGCGGCCCAACTCTTCGCCGCCAAGGGCTTCGAGCGCACCACCACGGCCGAGATCTGCAAGGCGGCCGGCATGAGCTCCGGCAACCTCTTCCACTACTTCCCCAACAAGCGCGCCATCTTCCACGCGATCTTCGAGGAGGACGGCGCGGACTCCGGGGAGAGTAAGGCCGAGCGGCTCGCCCGGGCCCAGGCGAGCGACGACCCCTGGGCCGCGCTCCTGGAGGTCGTGGAACTCCTCACCGCCGACGCGATGAACCCGGTCGCCCCGCCACTGGTCATGGAAGCCGTCGTACAGGCCCACCGCGACCCCGAACTCGACGCGCTGCTCGGCCGGGACAACGCCCAGGAGCACACCGCCGTCGCGACCCTGCTCGCCAAGGCCGCCGCCGCCGGCCAGATCGACCCCGCACTCGATCCGCACGACGCCGCCACCTGGGTGCTCGCCCTGATCGCCTCGCTCTACACCAGCGCGGCCACCGATCCGGCGTTCCGCCCGGCCGCACAACTCCCCGTCCTCCGCCTGATCCTCCAGCGCTTCCTGAAGGCCCCACCGCTCGACGTACACCCGCCACGGGCGTAACGGCGCCACCCCCGAGGGCGGGTCCGGTGTCCGTCGGATCAGCGCTCGTCGGCGTCCTCGTCGCGTGAGCGGGGCTTGGCCCGCACGTGCATGCGCTCCCCCTGCCGACCGAAGAGGCTGAGCACCTCCACCGGGCCCTCGCCCGTACTCCCGAACCAGTGCGGCAACCGGGTGTCGAACTCCGCCGCCTCGCCCGCCCCCATGACCAGATCACGGTCGGCCAACACCAGCCGCAGCCGCCCCGCCAGCACGTACAGCCACTCGTACCCCTCGTGCGTACAGGGATCTGGCGTGCTCCGGTCCGCCGGAAGCACCATCTTGAAGGTCTGTAGTGGACCCGGGTGACGGGTCAGCGGCAGCACCGTGGCGCCGTGCAGGTGCCGCGGCTTGAGCCGGACCCGCGGATCCCCCACCTCGGGGGCCCCGACCAGCTCGTCCAACGGCACCTGGTGCGCCTGCGCGATCGGCAGCAACAACTCCAGACTCGGACGGCGCTGCCCGGACTCCAGACGGGACAAGGTGCTCTTGGAAATCCCGGTGGCCTCCGCCAACGCGGACAACGTGACGCCCTGCTCCGTCCGCAACCGCTTCAGACGCGGACCGACCTCGGCGAGGGCCTGGGAAATGGCAGCTGAGTTCTCCACACCCCCATTGCACCGCGTCGTTCCCGGTTTCGGCAACAAAGATTGCTGTTCGTGCGACGCGGCACGCAACCTGCGGGCGGAGGTGATCGCGATGAGCGAGACGAACAACGACCCCGCCAACGGGGCGGCGCACCCCGCGCACGGTGCCCCCGCACAACACGCCGACCACCCGGGCCGCGACACGGAACGGGACGTCGTGGTCGTGGGAGCCGGCGCGGCC
This sequence comes from Streptomyces lunalinharesii, assembly GCF_039532155.1. Taxonomy (NCBI): domain Bacteria; kingdom Bacillati; phylum Actinomycetota; class Actinomycetes; order Kitasatosporales; family Streptomycetaceae; genus Streptomyces; species Streptomyces lunalinharesii. The sequence goes on along the minus strand of NZ_BAAARK010000058.1, from coordinate 3,738 downwards.
GGACTGAACGCGGCCCTGGTCCTGGCCCGCGCCCGGCGCCGCGTGACGGTGATCGACGGCGGCGCGCCCCGCAACGCACCGGCCGACCGGATGCACGGCTTCCTCTCCCGGGACGGCATGCCACCGACCGCCCTCCTGGAAGTCGGCCGCGCCGAACTCGCCACCTACGGAGCCGAACTGCTCACCGGCCGGGTCGACGAGATCACCCCGGCCCTCGGCGTACGCCTCGCCGGCGGGCCCGAACTCCGCGCCCGCCGCGTCCTGGTGGCCACCGGCCTGCGCGACGAACTCCCCGATCTCCCCGGCCTACGGGAACGCTGGGGCCGGGACCTGCTGCACTGCCCCTACTGCCACGGCTACGAGGTCCGCGACCAGCCGCTCGGCGTGCTCGGCACCGGCCCCGGCGCGGTCCATCAGGCGCTCCTGCTGCGGCAGTGGTCGCCCGACGTCGTCCTGTTCCCGCACCACGGCGAACCGACCGACGACGAACGCGAGCGGCTCGCGGCACGCGGCGTGCGGATCGTCGGGGGCACCGTCACTCGCCTGGTGACCGAGGACGACCGGCTGCGCGGGGTCGAACTGGCCGACGGACGCGTCGTGCCGCGCACCGCGGTCTTCGCGCAGCCCCGGATGGTGCCGCACGACGCCCTGCTCACCGCACTGGGCTGCGCCCGCGACGCAGCCGGCTGGGTGGTCACCGACGCCGCGGGCCGGACCGACGTGCCCGGCGTGTGGGCCGCGGGCAACGTGGTCGACCCGCGGGCGCAGGTGGTGACGGCCGCCGGAATGGGCGCGGCCGCCGCCATCGCCCTCAACCTCGACCTGGTGACGGAGGAGGTCGAGCGGGCGGTGGCGGGCCAGCGGGCGTCGGCGGGGGCCGGGGGCTGAACCGTCGGGGCCGGCGGCCGGTGTCGGAATCCTCCCCGGCTTGTGGCCCCGTCGGACAGGGCTAGGTGTTCTGTCCGGTCGTTCCCTGTTCGGCGGGCGACGGGGCGCCGCCGCCCGCCGCCAGCCGGCGTTGCTGGTGCCGGCGCGCCGCGGCGTCACCGGGCCCGCCCCGCTCGGCGAGCCGCTCCGCGATGCGGTGCTGCACCGACGGGGACCGCTTGCCGCCGTACTTGAACTTGGCACGCACGTCCCGCACCTCGAGGCGCAGCCCACGGATGCCGGACAACTGCCGCCCGTACGGGGCCGCGCCCGCCACGACCGGGGCCGAGCCGCCGTCGGGCTGGAAGTGCGTCGTCTGGCGCTGGAGCAACGCGGCCTTGGCCTCCGGATCGTCCACCACGTGTGCCGTGCAGACGAGCTGGACCGCGGCGTAGAAGCTGGTGGGCACGCCGTGCTCGGGCGGCTGCTCCTCGGCCGCCTGCCACGGGCCGGGGATGAAGGTGTAGTCGTCGACCACGCTCAGCAGCACCGTCGGGCGGTCCTCCAGTGCCGACCACAGAGGGTTGGGGCGGGCGAGGTGGGTGATCGCCTCGCGGCGTACGGGGTCGTAGGCGAAGTGCAGCGGCTGCACCCACGGGGGCTCACCGGCGGCACCGTTGACCGCCAGCTGCCCGAAGTCGTGGGCGGCGAGCCACTCCTGCCACTCGACGTCGTCGGTGGGTGCGTCCCAAGGGTGGATGAGCATCGGCGCTCCTCAGCGGGCGGAGAGGTAGCCCGGCGCGGCGATGCCGGGGGCGAGGTCGTCGGCCGGTATCGGGGCACCGTACGCGGCGGCCACGGGCAGGACGCCGCTCCAGTGGGGGAGGGCGAGGTCCTCGGGCTCGTCGTTGGGGCCGCCGGTGCGGATCTTCGCGGACACCTCGCGCAGATCGAGGCGGAGCACGGCGGTGGCGGCCAGCTCCTTGGTGTTGGCGGGTCGGGAGTCCGCGGCGCGCCCGGGCAGGACGTGGTCGACGAGGGCGTCCAGGGCGGACTTCTTCTCTTCCTCGTCGGTCACCTGGTGGGCGGTGCCGTGGACGACGACGCTGCGGTAGTTGATGGAGTGGTGGAACGCGGACTTGGCGAGGACCAGGCCGTCGACGTGGGTCACCGTGACGCAGACCGCGAGGCCGGGGTCCGTGCTCCGCCCACCGGCCATCCGCAGCGGGCGGGAACCGGTCGAGCCGTGCACGTAGAGACGGTCGCCGACCCGGCCGTAGAGCGTCGGCAGGACGACCGGGGCGCCGTCGCGCACGAAGCCGAGGTGGCAGACGTAGCCCTCGTCGAGGATCGCGTGCACCGTCGCCTCGTCATAGCTGGCGCGCTCCCGGGCCCGGGTGGGCACCGTGCGCTCCGTCGCGGCGAACGACTTTCCCTCAGCCATTGCGAACTCCATTGCACTAGTACATAATCAACTTTGTGCTAGGAGAGTATCGGATCGAAGGGCGGCGCGCATCGGAGATTGCCGCAAGTGTGGAGAGAGCCATCGGTGCGGGCGACCTCCAACCAGGCGAAGTGCTGCCCCCGCTCAGGGAGTTGGCGATCTATTTGGAGGTGAACCCCAACACGGTCGCAGCCGCGTACCGCACGCTGCGCGACCGCGGAGTGATCGAAACGGCAGGTCGACGCGGCAGCCGCGTCCGACCCCGGCCCGCCACCACCCCACGCGAGGCACTGCGAGCAGTCGCACCAGCCGGCGTACGGAACGTCGCCGACGGCAACCCCGACCCCGCCCTGCTGCCCCCGCTGGAGCAGGCGCTGGTCGAGGCCGCTGCGCGCAACACCCGACGCCCCGTCCTCTACGGCATGCCCGCCGTCGACGACGACCTCGAAGCGCTCGCCCGCGCGGCCTTCACCCGCGACGGCGTACCGGAAGGCCCCATCGCCGTCGCCAGCGGATCGCTCGACGCCATCGAGCGCGTCCTCGCCGCACACCTACGGCCCGGAGACTCCGTGGCGGTCGAGGACCCCGGCTGGGGCAGCCTGCTCGACCTCATCCCCGCCCTCGGACTGCGCCCCGTACCCGTCGGCGTGGACGACGACGGACCGATCCCCGAACGCCTGGCGGCTGCGCTCGACGGCGGAGTGCGCGCGGTCGTCGTCACCGACCGCGCACAGAACCCCACCGGCGCCGCGATCAGCGCCCCCCGCGCCGCCGAACTCCGCGCCCTGCTGGCCCGACACCCCGCAGCGCTCCTCATCGAGGACGACCACGGTCACGGCATAGTCGACCTGCCACTGCACCCGCTCTCCGGCGTCACCGACCACTGGGTGCTCGTCCGTTCCACGGCCAAGGCCTACGGGCCCGACCTGCGCCTCGCGGCACTCACCGGCGACTCCGTCACCATCGACCGCGTCCGCGGCCGGCAACGCCTCGGGCCGGGCTGGGTCAGCCACCTGATCCAACACGCGGTCGTCCACCTCTGGCGAACGTCCGCGATCGACCCCAAGGCAGTCGCGGGCGCTTACGGAGAGCGACGCGACGCCCTGATAAGCGCCCTCGCGGAACGCGGAGTGCCGGCGCGCGGCCGCAGCGGAATGAACGTCTGGGTACCGGTCCCGGACGAAACCGCCGCGGTGGCCCTGCTCGTGCACTCCGGCTGGGCCGTCGCCCCCGGCGCCCGCTTCCGCATGCAGTCCCCACAAGGCATCCGCATCACCGTCTCCGGCCTCACCGCCGACGACACCAACCCCCTGGCCGACGCAGTGGCCGAGGCTACGGGGGTGAGGGAGGCGCGGAGGTATGAGTGAGGGGAGGGGGATTGAGGGGGAAGTCGGAGGCCAAGCGGTCTTAGGAAGACAATTGCAGAC
>NZ_BAAARK010000057.1:0-34894 GCF_039532155.1 Streptomyces lunalinharesii | reverse complement strand
CCGCGCTGGGGGTGGGGTGGGGTGTGGAGCTGTGCCGTGCGGTGTGATCGGTGCGGGTGCGGGTGCGGGTGCGGGTGCGGGTGCGGGTGCGGGGTGGTCTGGGGTGGGGCTGCGATTGGTTGGTGGCGGGGGTGAGGTGGGCGGAGTGGAACTGTCTGCCTGATCTGTTACGGGCAGTTCGATGGGTTGTCTGTGTCGGTCGCCTTCAGTGGCCGGTCGTTTCCACGGGTCGACTTTTGTGAGTCATCGGGGGCGTATTGGGGGCGCGTTGGGGACGTCTACGCGCGAGGGTGCGTAGACGTCCCCGATGGCGGGATGGGGGCGGCGGAGTCGCCGCGTTGGCCTTCTTTGGCCCTTGGCCCTCCTCGGCCCTTGGCCTTTGGCGCGCGTGGGCCGTCATCGGCCGCTGCCGGCAGTCGTCAGGCCGGGGTGGCGTCGGCCGGGGTGGTGTCCGTTGGTGAGGTGTGTGCCCCGGCCGCGGCGGTCTGGGCGAGGTCCGTTTGGGCCTGGGGGCGGTGTGTGTGGGGCGCGGTATCGGGCGTGTTGGTGTCGGTTCCGGGCGGGGTGGCCGCGGTGTCGGGTGCGTCGAGGTCCGGGGACTGCCGGTTGAGGTCCGTTCGTTGCTGACGGCTGAGGCCGAAGAGGTAGGTGGCGGCGAAGCCGACCGCGTAGCCGATGAGGAGGCCGAGGGCGTAGACGGTGAGCGTCGTGCCGAACGACTGGTTGCCCTTGACCAGGGGGAAGAGGGCCCAGCCGGAGGGGCCGATCGCGGTGGAGCCGACGGCGTCGCCGAGTTGGTTGAAGAGGCCGACGAAGCCACCGCCGAACGCGCCGCCGAGGCAGGCGGTGATGAAGGGCCGGCCGAGGGGGAGCGAGACGCCGTAGATCAGCGGCTCGCCGACGCCGAGGAAGCCGGCGGGGAGGGCGGAGCGGATCGTCGCGCGGATCGAGTGGTTGCGGCGGAGGCGGACGTAGACGGCCACGGCGGCGCCGACCTGGCCCGCGCCGGCCATGGCGAGGATCGGGAGGAGGGTCGTGTAGCCCTGCTGCTCGATCAGGGTGGTGTGGATGGGGATGAGGGCCTGGTGCAGGCCCAGCATGACGAGGGGGAGGAAGAGGCCGCCGAGGAGGAACCCGGCGACGGCGCCGCCGTGGGCGAGCAGCCAGTTGGCGGCCGTGCCGATGGCGGTGGAGACCTCACCAGCGACGTACATCAGGCCGAAGACGGTGACCAGGCCGGTGAGGAGGACGGTGAGGGTGGGGGTGAGGAGCACGTCCAGGGACTCGGGGACGCGCCTGCGGAGCTGCTTCTCCAGTTGGGCGGCGAGGAGGGCGGCGCCGAGCGCGCCCAGGACGCCGCCTTGGCCGGGGGCGAGCTTCTGGCCGAAGGCGGTGACGTTGGCGATGCCCGGGAAGACGATCACGGCGGCAACCGCGCCGCCCAGGACCGGGGTACCGCCGAACTCCTTCGCGGTGTTGTAGCCGACGAAGACCGCGATCAGGGACATGAAGCCGGAGGCGATGGCGGTCAGGGCAGGGGCGAGGGCGGGCAGCCAACCTGCGTTGGTGAGCAGGCCGTTGAGGCCGGCGATGATGCCGCAGCCGATCAGGGCGGGGATGAGCGGGACGAAGATGTTGGCGATCCGGCGGAGGAGGAGTTTCACCGGGGTGGCGTTGCGGGCCTTCTGGCGGGCCTTGAGGGCGGAGCCTTGGGCGGCCAGGTCGGTGGCGTTGGCGGGGTTGGGGGCGTTGTGGGTGCTGGTGGCGTTGTTGGGTGGTGCGGGGGCGGCTGTCGGGGTGGGGGCGGGTGGTGCGGGGGCCGCCGCTGGGGGGCCGCTTTCTTCCTTTTTACGGCAACGGTTACGGAGAGTGATTCGTTCCTGCGGAGTGTCACCTTGCGGGGTGGTTTCGCGGGTGGCGTCGGCGGCGTGGGTCTCGGACAGTAGGCGTTCGAACTCCGGGGTGACCCGGGCGACGACGCCCGGGCCCAGGACGATCTGGTAGGTGTCGTCCTCCACCACGCCCAGGACGGCGGGGAGCGCCTTGAGGGCGTCGTCCCGGACGAGGGCGCGGTCCCTGATGCCCAGGCGGAGCCGGGTCATGCAGTGGGCGACGGAGGTGACGTTGTCGGCGCCGCCGACGAGGGGGAGCAGCGCGGCGGCGGTGGCGCGGTTCTTGTCTTCGGTCATGTGTGGCGCCTTGCTGTCGAGTGGCTGACGGTAGGTCAGGTCGTGCGGGCGTGGCCGGTGGTGGACTGGAGGGCGGTGCGGAGGTGGCCCTTGGAGGCGGTGAGGAGGCGGGCGGCCTCGCGTCCGTCCACGCTGCCGAGCAGGACGAGGATGGCGTGCTTCACCTCGCCGCCGGTCTCGGTCAGGGCGGCCTCGATCTCCAGGTCGGAGGCGCCGGTGGCGAGTGCGACGATGCGGCGCGAGCGGGCCCGTAGCTTGTCGTTGGAGGCCCGGACGTCGACCATCAGGTTCCCGTAGGTCTTGCCCAGGCGGATCATGGTGAGCGTCGAGATCATGTTGAGGACGAGCTTCTGGGCGGTGCCGGCCTTGAGGCGGGTGGAGCCGGTGATCAGCTCGGGGCCGACGATGATCTCGATGCCGTGCTCGGCGGCCGCGGCGAGGGCGGAATCGGCGTTGCAGGACAGGCCGATGGTCAGGGCGCCGATGGCGCGGGCGTGCTCGACCGCGCCGACGGCGTACGGCGTGCGGCCGGAGGCGGAGATGCCGACGACGACGTCACGGTCGGCGACGGCGAGCGCGGTCAGGTCCGCCGCGGCCAACTCCTCGCTGTCCTCGGCGCCCTCGACGGCGGTGACCATCGCGGACGGGCCGCCCGCGATCAGGCCGAGCACTTCGGAGGGGTCGGTGTTGAAGGTCGGCGGGCACTCGCTGGCGTCCAGGACGCCGAGTCGGCCGGCCGTGCCGGCGCCGGCGTAGATCAGGCGGCCGCCTCGGGCCATGCGGGCGGCGGTGGCGTCGATGGCTGCGGCGATCTCGGGGAGGCGTTCGGCGACGGCGGCGGGGACGGTGGCGTCCTCGTCGTTCATCAGGCGGGCGATCTCCAGGGTGGGGCGGCAGTCGATGTCGGCGAGGTCGGGGCGGTGTTCCTCGGTGGTGAGGGAAGCCAACTGGCTCCGGAGTGCCGTGTAGTTGGGGTCGGTGGGTGGCATGGGGCGGGGCTCCTTGAGGTGCGGGGGGTGGCGTGGTTGCTGCTGCCGGTCGGGGCGTGTGGTGCTGGGATCCGGCTGCGCGCCGGCGGGCCGGTGGCCGGTGGGTCGGCGTGCTCGGGTGAGCGCCTGCGTGCCTGAGTGCCCGCGTGGCGGGGTGCTGGTGGTGGTGTTGTCGGAGGCGGTTGCGTTGCCGGGGGTGTGGTGGTGTGCGCCGGTGCCGCCGGGGCGTTCGTGCCGCTTCGTGGCGTGGTGGTGCTGTGGTGGCCGACCTTGGTGGTGGATGCCGGCGCGCGGTGCCCGTCGGTGTTCGGCGTTCGGTGTTCCGGCCTGGCGTGGTGTCCTCCGGGGGGGGGGGGGGGGGGGCTGGCCAGTTGCCTGTCAGTGCCGGGGGTTGTGGCGGTGGGCGAGGGCCTCGTAGGAGGCGGACAGGGCGGGGGCGGCGGTTTCGTAGGTGCGCTGGGCGACGCCTATGAAGAGGCAGTCGACGACGAGGAGTTGACTGGTGCGGGAGGACATCGCCGCGGGGCGCAGCTCGCTCTCGCGGGCCGTGGAGGTCGTCAGGATGTGGTCGGCGTAGGCGGCGATCTCGCCGTCCGGGCGGCCGGTGATGGCGATCGTCGTCGCGCCGTGGTCGAAGGCGACCCGCAGTGGCTCTATGACGTCCGTCGTCCGACCCGAATGGGTGATCGCGATGGCGACGTCCCGGCCCCGCATCTGCACGGCGTTGGTCACGGCGAGGTGCGGGTCGGAGTGGGCGTGGGCGATCAGGCCGATGCGCAGCAGCTTCTGCACCAGGTCCTGGGCGACGAGGTTGGAGGCGCCGATGCCGTAGACGTCGATGCGGCGGGCGGCGGCGAGGGCGGCGACGGCCGCTTCCAACTGGGTGACGTCCAGTGCGGCGGCGGTGTCGGCCAGGCACTGCTGCTCTTCCTGGGCGAGCTTGGTGACGACGTCGACCAGGGAGTCGTCGACCGCTATGTCGGCCGTGACGGCAGGGGCGCTGCCGGCGGCCTGCTGTGCGGCGAGCGCGGCGAGGGCGAGGCGCAGGTCGCGGTAGCCCGGATAGCCGAGCAGGCGGGAGGTGCGGACGACGGTGGCTTCGCTGGTGCCGGTGCGCTCGGCCAGGCCGGTGACGGTGAGGGCGGCGCAGCCCGCCGGGTCGCTCGCCACGGTCTCCGCGACCCGTTGCATGGAGCGGGTCATCGTCGGCGCGAGGGTGCGGACCTTGGCTGCCAGGGCCGCGGGTGCCGGTGGCGCCGGGGCCGGCCGGCTGAAAGTTTCCTTCACTCCGCTACTCATGTCTGAAAGGTATTTTCAGCGCGAGGGTGCGTCAATACCCTCCGTGATGCCTGTGGACGGGCCGTGGACGGCGTTGCGGCTACCTGTGGATAACTTCGGCCGGTCGGCGGCTTCGCGCGAGAATGAGGTCATGGAGCTGGAACAGGCATTGCACGCCGCGCGGGCACTGGTGCTCGCCGACCTGATGGCGGACGACGTAGCGGACGCCGAGATCGTCTCGCTGGTCGAGGATGCGGTCACGCACCGTCGATGGTGGGTGGAGCAGTGGCCTGACGGAGCCGCGTTCGTCGCGGGACTGATAGCGCAGGACGTGCAGGACGCGCTGCTGGAGCGGTACGGCCGCTGGCCGTTGTGCCCGGTGTGCACGGAGACCGGGGATCCGCACGCGCTCGACGTGGAGCCGGAGTTGGGGCCGGATCCGCACTGGGTGTGCCCGAAGACGGCGGTCGCCGTCGCCCCGGTCGGGCGGTTGCGCGGGCCGGCGGAGGGCTGAGGTGGCGCTCTACATAGACCCGCCCAATTGGCCGGGGCACGGCCGGATGTGGTCACACCTGGTCAGCGACCGGTCGTTCGAGGAACTGCACCGCTTCGCGGCCGCGTTGGGCGCACCGAGCCGGGCCTTCGAGCGCGACCACTACGACTGGCCGGCCGAGCGGTATGACGATGCCGTGCGGGCCGGGGCCGTGGAGATCGGTTCCAAGGAGCTGGTGCGCCGGCTCACGGAGGCGGGGTTGCGACGGCCGAAGCACCGCAGGGACGAACGCCCCACGCCTTGAGGGCGGACCCCCTAGGCGTTCCCCGCGATGTGGGGCCCCCGCAGGCCCCCGGCCCTCGGCCCGCCCCGGCCCCCCCCCGCCCGGGCCGCGGCGCGCCACAGGCTGTCAGGGCGAGCGGCACGGTCAGCGGGATGACGGCGGGATGACGGCGGGGGCGGGGCGGGGGCGACGGTGCGGACCGGGCGCAGGGGCGGAACGGGTTCGGGTGCGCCGGTAGGGGCGGGGTGCGGGGGTCAGTGGCGGTTCGCGGACTCCGGGGAGTGGAGGGTGGCTGCCGCGTCGGTCGCGGAGTCGGCTGCGGGGGCCGAGGAGGCGACCACGCGGGAGCGGGCCGAGGTGCGGTGGAGGCGGAAGGCGAGGGCGGTGGTGAGGACGGCGACGGCGGCGAGGGCCGCGCCGGTCCAGGCGACGGACGGGTAGCCCCAGCCGGCGCTGATGGTCAGGCCGCCCAGCCAGGGGCCGACGGTGTTGCCGATGTTGAAGGCGGCGGTGGTGGTGGCGCCGGCGAGGGTCGGGGCGGCGTTCGCCACGTTGAACATCCGGGCGTTGAGGGCCGGGGCGGTGGTGAAGGCCGTGACGCCGAGCATGAGGGAGAGGGCCACGGCGGCGACCGGGCTGTGCGCGGTCAGCGCCAGGAGGGTGAGGACGGCGGTGGAGGCGGCGATGCCGCCGAAGAGCGTGCCGAAGAGGTGGGCGTCGGCGATCCGGCCACCGATGAACGTACCGATCAGCGCGCCGACGCCGAACAGCGCCAGCACCGTCGGGACCCAGCTCTCGGCGAGCCCGGCGGTGTCGGTCAGCAGCGGTGAGAGGTACGAGAAGAGGGCGAAGACCGCGGCGCCGTTCATGGCGGTGGCGATCAGCGCCAGCCAGACCTGCTTGTCCTTGTAGATGGTCAGCTCGCGGCGGAGCTGGGGGCGGTCCTCGCCGGTCGGCACCTCCGTGTGCGGTACGAGGGTGACGACGCCGACGAGGCCGACGACGGAGAGCACCGCCACCGCCCAGAAGGCGGCGCGCCAGCCGGCGTGCTGGCCGAGCAGCGCACCGGCCGGCACGCCGGCGATGTTGGCGATGCTCAGCCCGCCGACCATGACGGCCATGGCGCGGGCCCGGGCGTTGACCGGGACGAGGGAGACGGCCACGGCCGCGCCCACCGCCCAGAAGCCGGCGCAGGCCAGTGCGCTGATGACGCGGGACGCGAAGAGGACGGCGTAGGAGGGGGCCAGCGCGCCCGCGACCTGGCCGAGGCCGAAGATCGCGAGCAGGGCGATGAGGGTGGTGCGGCGGGGGAGGCGGAGCGTTGCGGCGGCCAGTACGGGAGCGCCGACCACCATGCCGATGGCGAACGCGGAGATCAGCAGTCCGGCCTGCGGGATGGACACCCCGAGGTCGCGGGCGAGCGGCTGGAGGATGCCGGACAGCATGAACTCGCTGGTGCCCAGGGCAAATACGGACAGGCCGAGAATGTAGACGGCGAGGGGGAGACGGGCACGGGCAGGGGAGGCGGCTGGTGCTGGCATGACAGGTGACAACAGGGGGAGCGGGGGTCGGCATTCCCGCGCGGAGGGTGGCGTCCGCCACGCGGGGGCGGCGTCGGCGGTGCCGTCCGGGGCCCCGGTCGTCGGAACGGCCCCGGTGCGGGCGTGCTGGGCCGGCCAGGGGGCGCCGGTGCCCGGTCGGGGTCAGTCGGTGGTGCCGTCGCCGTCGTGTGTGCCGTCGGCGTTGCCGGCGCCGGTCTCCAGGAGGGCCAGTTCGGTCGACAGGTTGTGGCGGGCCGGGCGCTCCCAGCGGTCGTGGCCGTGGGGGGTCCTGAACAGGTGTGGAAGCGCCAGGAGTTGGCGCAGGACCGCGGCGCGGCCGGCCCGGAAGTCCGGGTCGGGGACGAAGGCGTACTCGGCGCGGACCGCGGCGGCGTAGGCGGCGTAGGCGTCGGGGGAGCCGGCCAGGACGGCCAGGTCGGCGTCGCACAGGACGGCGCCGTTGCGGTCGTCGGGGGCCGGGTCGTGGGTGACGGTCAGGCGGACGAGCCGGGCGACCTCGGACGTGCGGGCCGGGTCGATGCCGAGTTCGGGCAGGGCGCGCTCGGCGAGGGCGGCGCTGCGTTCCTCGTTCTCGGAGCGGTCCGGCCGGTACACCGCGTCGTGGAACCAGGCCGCCAACTGGACGGCGGGCACGTCGTCGGCGTGCGGGGCGAGTTCGTCGATCCGGTCGAGGACCGCGCTGAGGTGGTCGGTGGTGTGGTAGCGGCGCTGCGGTTCGGCCCAGCGGCGCAGCAGGTCGGCCGCGTACGGGGCGGGGTCGGGGCCCTGCGCGGGCGCGGGGTGGGGTGCCTGGGGGCCGCGGGCCTGGGCCACGGTGGCGGCCCAGCGGGCGGCCAGGTCGGGACGGGGGTCGGTCATGGCGGTCATTGTGCCCGCCTCAGAAGCTGGGCTTGTCGCGGCAGGAGAGGGCGTCGATGTTCGTGGGACGAGGCTTGTAGTGCCCCTCCCAGTCGGGGTCCGCGGCGGGAATGGCCGGGAGGGAGTTGGCGAAGTCCTGGCTCCAGTCGCTGCTGGTGACGTACTCCTTCAGCGCGTCGCGGATCTTCAGGCAGTCGGCGCGGTGGCCCTTGGCCATGGCGATTCCGTACTGGTTGACGGGCCCGTAGGTGATGTTGGGGACGACCTTCAGGTCGGGGTACTTCTTGGCGAAGCCGTAGAGGATCATCTGGTCGGTGGAGACCGCGTCGGCGTCGTTGCGCCGCAGGTCCGCGATGCAGCCCTGGGCGGTCTGCGACTGGTAGACGCGGATGCCCTGGCCCTCCGGGCCGTTGAAGGAGTTGTACGAAGTGGTGCCGGGCCAGGTGCAGACGCGCTTGCCGATGACGTCGGAGGGCTTGGCGATGCGGTGGTCCGCCTTGCGGACCAGGACGCCCTGGAAGGTGTTGGCGTAGGGGCCCGCGAAGTCGAGCTTCGCCATGCGGTCCGGGGTGATGGAGAAGGTCGCGACGATGAGGTCCTTCTTCTTCTCGGTGAGCACGGTCATCCGGTCCTCGGACGGCACGGCACCGAAGTCCGGTTCCACGTGGAGGGAGGTGAGCACGTGGCGGGCGAGGGTGATGTCGAACCCGGAGGGGTTGTAGCCGTCGAGGGTGTAGCCGGTGCCGGGCTGGTCGCTCTTCACGCCCACCAGGACCTTCCCGGAGGCGAGCAGGGACGGTGGTTCGGCGGAGCCGCAGGCGGTGGCGGTGGCGGCGAGCCCGGCGAGCGTGAGCAGGGCCGCGAGTGAGGTGGCGCGAGCGGTCATGGGTCCCCGTTTCGTGTGCGGTGGCTCACTGGTCGTACAGCGTGGCCCGCGTGGGCCGGACGGCCATCCGGCAGCCGCGGCCCGTGGTGAGCGTGACGTCGATCCGCACGGTGCTGACCTGCGCGCCCAGGGAGAAGTCGGCGGTGCCGCCCGGGGCGACGCGCTGTGCCTGGGCGGGAACGCCGGAGCTGAGCAGGGAGGCGGTGACGTAGGAGTCCGGGACGCAGGTCGGGCCGGCCGGGTCGTGGTCGTCGACGGCCAGGGTGAGGCGGAGGGCGTTGCGGCTCTCCCGGAGGGCCGGGGCGTCCAGGCTGAGGGTGATGCTGCGGTGGGTGGTGGCGTCCAGCGGTTGCCCGCCCTGGGCGGTGACCTTTCCCGTCACGTCGACCTCGCCGTGGGTGACGACGTCGCGGAAGGCCAGGTAGCCGCCGACGGTGGCCAGGACGGAGACGAGGGAGAGCGCGGCGACGATGCGGGCGTCGGCGGGGCGCTGCACGAGGACGCGGCCGGCCGCGGCGCCGAGGGAGACGGCGGTCAGGGCGCCCCACAGGGCGTATTGGGAGGCCGGGCCGTCGGGCCAGGTCGTGCCGGCGACGAGCAGGGCGGCGCAGGCCAGGAGCAGGGGCAGCCAGCGGGCGCTGGGGTGTTGCAGGGCCCAGCGGATGAAGACGTTGCGGATGTTGCCGGCGGCGATGGCGTGGTCGCCGTGGGCGGTGGCCTCGTTGTGGAGGTGCCCCGGGTCCGGTGGGGAGGGTCTTTGGGGGGTCATGCGTCGTCCTGGGACTGGGGGTTGCCTCCCATGGTGATGTTGCCGTGGATCTCGCCGGCGGCGAGGGAGCCCTGACCGGTCGCGGTGGCGGTGTTGTGGACGGTCCGCGTGCCGGTGGGTGTGGTGAGCCGGTCGACGTGCTGCCGGAAGCCGGCGGCGTCGCGGTCGCCGGCGGGGGAGCGGAGCCAGGCGGTGAGGGCGTCGGCGAGCAGCTGGCGGTCGTGGTCGTCGAGGGTGGCCAGCAGGCGGTCGAGGGCGTCGGCGCGGTCGGTGTCGAGGTGCGGGCGGTCGGCGGCCCCGTCGCCCAGGGAGCCGTCGCGGCGGTGCAGCAGGCGGCGGAAGAAGCCCTCGCCGGCGGTCACGGTGCGGTCGGCGAGTCGGTCCTGGGCGGCGGTGAGGACCGAGGTGCCCAGGCTGTTGGCCGCTAGGGCGAGATAAGGGGCTATTTCTGCGGATACGGTGGCAAGGTCGGACATCTGCTTCTCCGTGCTCGTGGTCGGGGCGAGCAGGCTGCCGGTGCAACGCCCTTATGAGGAAGGCGTGTTACCCATGTGAGGGCTGATCCACACTCGCGTCATCGGGTGGTTTCGGGGCGGCGGGGGCGGCAGGGGCCACGGGTGGATTTCGGCCGCGTCGCACAACGGATGACGGCGCCGCGGTCGACGAGCGCTTAGGCTGGGTATTGGACTAGACCTGTGCGGGAGTGGGGGCGGGGCGGCGGGCCGCGGCAGACGCGTGCGGCGCCGCCCGGCCGCCCGCCCCGCACGCTCTGGCCACGTCGTTCGCCATCGGAAGGTTGGGTCGTATGAATCAGCGCGCGCTCCTGGAGGTGATCGCGCTCGGTCCCGAGGACGCGGTGGCCGCGCAGGCCGGCGGTGCCGACCGCCTGGAACTCGTCGCGGACATGGCCGCGGACGGGCTGACGCCGCCGCGCGCCACGTTCGCCGCGATCCGGGCGGCCGTCGACATCCCGCTGCGGGTGATGCTGCGCGCCGCCGACGGCTTCGCGGCGGGCGACGTGGACGCGCTGTGCGCCACGGCCGCGGCGCTGCGGGCGGAGGGTGCCGACGAGTTCGTCCTGGGGTTCCTGACGCCGGCGGGCCGGCCGGACCTGGCGGCCGTGCGGGCCCTGGTCGAGGCGCTCGGCGACTGCCGCTGGACGTTCCACCGGGCCATCGACCGGGCCGCCGACCGGGCCGCGCTCCGCCGGGAACTGGCGGGCCTCGCCGGCACGGACGGCCTCGACACGTACCTGACCGCCGGCGCCGCGGAGGGCGTCGACGCCGGGCTGGCGACGCTGGTCGCCGAGCAGGCGCACAAGGCGGCGGGCGAGCCCGGCTACGCGCCGCGGATCCTGGTGGGCGGCGGGCTCCGCCTGGACCACCTGGCGGAGCTGCGGGCGGCCGGGCTCGACGCGTTCCACATCGGCGGCGCCGCCCGGCCCGGCGGCTGGGCCGCACCGGTCGACGCGGCCGCCGTACGGGAATGGCGGGCCGCCCTGGACGCGCCGGTGGCGTCACGGGTCTGAGGGAACGTCAAGTCACGGGCGGTGTCAGGCCGTTCGCGGGCGCCGGCAGGCCGGCCTGCCTGGCGATCCGTCAGGTAGGCCGCCGGTCAGCCGCCGCCCAACCGGCCCAAATCGCTCAGACCTCCCCTTGTTAGGATTTACGGGAATAGGCAAGAGGGAGTGCATTCCGTCGGCTTGGGGGGAATCGCTTCCTCTCGGCGCCCTCCGGCCTGCACGACCCATTGCCTGGAGGGCAGATGACCCGCTCCGACATATCCCGGCCGCCTCGGACGTCGGGCCGCTCGGCACGTTCGCGACGACTGCTGACCGGAGCCGTCGCACTGACCCTCGCGGTCACCGCCGGCCCGCTCGTCGCACCCGCCGTCGCCGCCACCTGGGCCGTCACCGGGGCCGCTGCCAGCCCTGCGCAGCAGCTGAAGATCGCCCCCGGGTCCGAGATCGTCAGCGCGGGACGCACCGGCTTCCTCTCCGTCGCCGCGGACAAGACCGTGTCGTGGACGCGCTACGCGGACGGCGAGAGCCGCGAACTCGCCACGGACGACGGCACGTTCACGGACTCCACGCTGCACGGCACGGCCTCCGACGTCGTGGCGCTGGGCGACGCACCGTACGTGCCCAGCTCCAAGAAGATCACGCTGCGCGACATGGCCGCGGGGACGTCCACCGTCATCGACCTCACGCCGTACGGCTACGCGTACGCGGGCACCGTCGGCACGTCCGTGATCGCGCTGAAGGACACCGGAAAGACCCGGGAAGCCCACATCCTGGAGAACGTGGGCGGAAAGGTCACCGACCGGGCGGTCACCGGCCTGCGCTTCCCGGCACGGGACATGGCGGCGGTGGCGGGCGAACCGGGCGCGGTCGTGCTGCGGTACGAGCCGGACGACGTCGTCGGCTCACTGTTCAGCGAGTACGTCGTGGTCGACCTGGCCTCCGCCAAGGTCACGCACCACACGCTGGGCGCCGACTTCTCACGCGTCGCGCTGTCCGGCACCCACGTGGCCGTCATGGGGCACGAGAACAACAACCGCGACGACATGAAGCTGGAAGTGGAGAAGCGCGGCGACAACCAGCAGCGGACGACCCATTCGCCCGGCCGCATGTACGACCCGATGGTGGGTCTGGTCGGCAACTGGGTGCTGTACGGCAGCAAGCGCAAGGTCCACGAGGGCTGGGCCGGCTTTCCCCAGGGGCTCTACGCGATGCCCGCCGACGGCTACGTCGCCCACCAGGTGATGGACCACGCCACCTCCGTCGCGCCCACGCCCGACGGCGACCTGCTGGTCATGGGCGGCACCACCGGGCACGGCGAAGGTCTCTACCGGGTCTCCATCGGGGCCGGCGCCGAGCCGGTCGCCAAGCTGATCGCCAGTACTGGCGAGCCCACCAAGGTCACCGTCCTGGACTCGCAGGTTCCGGCCGTCGCCGAGCTGGACAAGGGCCATTGGAAGGCGCGCTGGCGGCTGTCCCGCCCCAACGTCCAGGAGGTGACCGTCACCCTGCGCCACACGGCCTCCGGCACCGAGCGCGACGTCGAGATCCCGCTCGACCACGAGGTGTCGGCATCCGGGAAGCCCACCTGCATCGAGCTGGACTGGGACGGCCTGCTCGGGCCCTCCTACGGCCCCGACCGGGCCGCTCCCAACGGCGACTACACCTGGACGCTGACCGCCAAGCCCACCAACGGCATCGGCCCGGACCTGAAGGAGCGCGGCACCTTCACGGTCGCGCGCAAGCCCGCGCCGCACGACTACACCGACAACGGCTCGCCGGACCTGCTGATCAGGGACGGGGGCGACCTGACGCGCAGCGACACCTACCGCGACCCGAAGAACGGACGGCTGAAGACCCGCGAGGCGGAAAAGATCGGCTGGGGCTGGGGCGTCTACGACCAGGTCACGGCCGTCGGCAACGTCGCCGGCGCGGACCACGGCGACGTGGTCGCGCGGGACAAGGCGGGGGTGCTGTGGCTGTACCTGGGCAAGGGGGACGGCACCTTCGACGGGCGGGTGCGGATCGGCGCCGGCTGGGGCGACTACACCCAACTCACCGGCGGTGGCGACGTCACCGGCGACGGCCGTGGCGACCTGCTGGCCCGTGATTCCTCCGGGGTGCTCTGGCTCTACAAGGGCACCGGCAGCTGGAAGGCGCCGTTCGCCCCCCGGGTGAAGATCGGCGCCGGCTGGAACGGCTACGACCGGATCGTCTCGGTCGGCGACGTGGCCGGGGGGCCCGCCGGCGACGTGGTCGCGCGGGACAAGGCGGGGGTGCTCTGGTCGTACCTGGGCAAGGGGGACGGCACCTTCGACGGGCGGGTGCGGATCGGCGCCGGCTGGGGCGCGTACTCCCAGATGATCGGCATCGGTGACGCGAACACCGACGGCAAGGCCGATCTCCTGGTCACCTCGGCGGACGGCACCTCGTCCGTCTACCACGGCACCGGCAACTGGAAGGCGCCGTTCGCCCCGCGCGAGCAGACGCAGCTCTCGGTCTCTTCGGGCCAGAAGCTGTCCTGAGCACGGGAGTTGGGGCGGGCGGGCGCCGGCCGGGCGCCCCGCCCGCGCGCCGTCAGGCGGCCCGGAGCTGCTCCGGCAGCCCCGCCGCGTGGACGATCGTCAGGCCCGAGACCGGCCGGGTCAGGCACACGTACAGGCGACGCAGGCCGGTCCGCTCGTCCGGTTCGCCGTCCACCACCGCCGCCGGCTCGTCCAGCACCACGTAGTCGTACTCCAGGCCCTTGGCCAGGGTCGCCGGCACCAGCGTCAGGCGGGCGTCGGCCGAGGTCTCCGCGCCCGGGGGCAGCGCGCCGATGCCGGCCTCCTCAAGGGCCGCGCGCAGCACCGGAATACGGGCGTCGGCGGCGATCAGGCCGACCGAGCCCTCCTTGGCGAGCGCGTCGCGGCAGGCCGCCAGTACGGTCGCGTCCAGCTCCGTCGGCTCCACCGCTCGGACCGCGAAGTCGCCCGCCGACTCACGGATGGAGGTGGCCTCCTCCAGGTCGGGCGCGATCGCCGGCAGCAGACGGGACGCGTAGGCGATGACCTCGCGCGGCACGCGGAAGCCCTGGGTCAGCTCCTCGACGACCGAATGGGGCTTGCCCAGGTGGGCCAGCGCCTGCTGCCAGGTGTCGGTCGCCCAGGGGGTGGTGCCCTGGGCGATGTCGCCCAGCACCGTCGCCGACCCGGTGGTGCAGCGTCGGCCCACCGCCCGGTACTGCATGGGCGAGAGGTCCTGCGCCTCGTCCAGCACCACGTGGCCGAGCGAGTGCGTCCGGGCCACCAGGTCCATCGCCTCGTCGATCAACACCGCGTCCGCCGACGACCACTTGGCGCTCTTCGCGCTGCGCGGCGGCTTCGCCCACAGGATCGTCTTCTGCTCCTCGTCGGTGAGCAGCCCGTCCGCGTGCGCGGCGAGGAACTCGGCGTCGCCCAGCAGCCGCAGCACCAGCTTCGCCGGGTCGACCGGCGGCCAGATCGCCTTGACCGCGGCCTTCACCGCCGCGTTGCGGGCCACCGCGTCCTGCACCCGGTCGTCGGGCGCCTCGCCCGCCTGCTCCATCCGCACCAGCACGGCGTGCGCGATCCGCTGCGGCAGCGCCTCCCGGGCCGCGCCGTAGCGGATGTCGCGGTCCTGCAACTCCCGCACGATCTCTTCGAGTTCGTACGCCGGGATGCGCCAACGGCGGGAGCCGCGGACCACCATGCAGGGCTCCTGCGGCAACGTCACGTGCGAACGCACCGCCCGCCGCAGCACCTCCGCCATCCGCGCATCGCCCTTGACCATGGCCGCGGGCGCCTCGTCCGCGCCGTGCACCGCCACGTGGCCGACCAGGTCGTCGATCGTGGCCTGCTTGACCTCCAACTCCCCCAGGGCGGGCAGCACCTGCTCGATGTACTGGAGGAAGGAGCGGTTCGGACCGATGACCAGCGTGCCGGAACGGGCCAGCCGCTCCCGGTGCGCGTACAGCAGGTACGCGACCCGGTGCAGGCCCACCGCCGTCTTGCCCGTACCGGGCGCCCCCTGGACGCAGACCGTGCCGCCGATGCCGGACCGGACGATCTCGTCCTGTTCGGGCTGGATGGTGGCGACGATGTCCCGCATCGGGCCGACGCGCGGGCGCTCGATCTCCGCCTGGAGGAGGGCGCTGGTGGTCTCGGCCTCGGCCGGGTCGGTGAGGTGCTCGTCCTCGTAGGCGGTCAGCTCGCCGCCGGTGTAGCCGAAGCGGCGGCGCAGCTTCAGGTCCATCGGGTCCTTCTTGGAGGCCCGGTAGAACGGCTGGGAGACCGGCGCGCGCCAGTCGACGACCATGGGGTCGCCGTCGGCGTCGTGGACGTGCCGGCGGCCGACGTAGAAGTTCTCGCCGGCGGCCCCCTCGGCGAGGTCCATGCCGGGGGCGTGGAGGTAGTCGAGCCGACCGAAGAAGAGCGGGGTGTGGGCGAGGTCGGCGAGGGCCTTGATGCGGGCGTCGATCTCGCCCTGGAGGATCTCGGCGTTGACCCAGTTCGCGGTGACGTTCGCGATGTTCAGGTTCTCGGCGTCCTCGCGCATGGCGCGGAGCGCGGAACGGGACGCGGCGAGGTGCGCGCGCTCCCGTTGCAGCGGGTCGGCGGGCGGTGCCGGCGGTGCGGTGTGCTGGTCGGATGTCGGGTGGGCGTGCGAGGGCACGGCTTGCCTCCGGTGACGGGTCAATCCTCGGTCTGCGGCGCGACGGCGCGACGGCGTGCGACGGCATGATGCGAACGGCCGGCCGGTTTCCGACCGGTCGGCGGCGCTCCCCTGACGGGAGGCAGGCAGGCGCGCGATTGTAGTCAGCACGTATCGGGGACGCCAACGGAATATCCGGCGGGCGGGCGTCGCACGGGGCCGCCCCGCGCTCGCCCGGCACCGCGTGCGGCCGGCGGCGACGCCGTCCTGGGGAGGGACGCTGCCTACAACCGTAGGTCTCCCGTAGGGGTCGGCATGGGCCCACAGGCTGACGTGGCGGTGCGCAGAGATGGAACCGTGGGGCGATGTGCGCCATTCGCGTGAAAACGATGATGGAGGCATGAGCAGCGCAATGATCCCCACGGCCTCCGTCCACGCCCTCCCCCGTCGCTCGGCCAACGGCGCCACGGCCCTCGGCTCCGACCCGACCACCGGCTCACCGCCCACCCACGACCAGCGTCACCTGGTGGGCAACGCCGTCCGCGCGGTGAAGGTCTTCGCCGTGGCCGTGTTCAGCGTGGTGGTGATGGGCGAGTACGCCGAGGGCTGAGGCCGGGCGCGCGGCGCGCGCGCACCGGGCACCGCGGCCCGCGTCCGGGCACGGTCCGAGCAGCCAGCAGCCAGCAGCCAGCAGCCAGCAGCCAGCAGCCAGCAAGCAGCAAGCAGTAGCAATCGGCAGCAAGTCCGAGTAAGCAGCCAGCCCGAGCAAGCACGAGTGCGCGTCCGTACGAGGCAGCGTCCCTCCGAGCCCGCGTCCGCACGCGCCGGAGTACGTACGGGGCCGAGCGAGCACCCGACCGCCACCCGTCCGCCACCAGTCCGTGCACCGGCGTCCTGCGCGCACCGTCGCGCACCGCTTAGCAGCACCGCGCACCACCACAGGCCCGGCGCCCGTCGCCGGAAGTGCGCGGTTCGGCCGGATCGCGCACCTTTCGTGCGTGTGAGGGGCGTTTCCGCATGGACATCCGGTTGACCGGAAAGCGTTACGGACGGTCGGTCTCGATCCACTAGCGTCGCCGCAAAGAGCGCGCTCAGGGCGACGAGGAGGGGTCAACGGGTGTCTGCCGCCGACGGGACGGGGACGTGGACGTGGAGACGCACCTGGGCGCAGAGCATCGCCAGCCCGGGCCGATTGGCGATAGGCGTGGCGCTGCTCGTCGTGTCCTGCGCCGGGCTGTACGCGCTCTCCCTGGCCGTGCAGCTGCCGATGTCCGACATAGAGGTCTACCGCGCCGAGGGCCAGGCCGCCGCGACCGGCGGTGACCTCTACGGCTTCACGGTCACCAAGTGGGCGCTGCCGGCGACGTACCCGCCGTTCGCCGCCCTGCTGTTCGTCCCCACCACCTGGATCTCGCTCACCACCCTCAAGATCACCTGCGTGATGGCCAACGCCGCCCTCCTGGCGTTGCTGATCCACCTCTCCTGTAAGGCCGCCGGCCTGCGCCGGTACGCCTACTCCGCGCCGCTGCTCCTCGGCACCACCGCCCTCGGCCTCTGGCTCGAACCGGTCTTCCAGACCCTGGTCTTCGGCCAGGTCAACCTCGCCCTGACCTGCCTGGTCCTGTGGGACCTCTCGCGGCCGGACGGCGCCCGCTTCAAGGGCTTCGCCATCGGCCTCGCCGCGGGCATCAAGCTGACCCCGGCGATCTTCGCGGTCTACCTGCTGATCACCGGACGGGTGAAGGCCGCCTTCACCGCCTTCGCCGGATTCGTGGTGTCGGTGCTGCTCGGCGTGCTGGTGCTGCCGGGCGCGAGCGTGGACTTCTGGACCCGCCGGATGTTCGAGACCCAGCGGGTCGGCAAGGTGTGGATCGTCGACAACCAGTCACTCCAAGGGCTCGTCGCGCGCCTGTTGGGCACCACCACACCGGGCCTGTGGTGGCTGGCCGCGGCCGTGGTCACCGCCGCGGCCGGGCTCTGGGTCGCCCGCCGGTGCCACCGGAACCGCGGCCGTGACCTCTGGGGCGTCCTGGCCACGGCCGTCACCGCGCTGCTGGTGTCGCCGATCAGCTGGTCGCACCACTGGGTCTGGTGCGTGCCCCTGCTCGTCGCGCTGATCGCGCACGCCCGGCGCGACCGCCGGCGCTGGGCGCTGGTGGCCGCGGTCACGGTGCTCTTCGCCGCCCGCTCGATGTGGGCGCTCAACCACCGGGGCACCCTGGCCCTGCACTTCCCCTGGTGGCAGCAGCCGCTGGCCTCCCCCTACCCGGTGCTCGGCCTGGCGCTGCTGGCCGCACTCGCCTGGTGGACGCTGCGGCCCCCGGGCCGCCCCGGCACACCGGGCGGCCTGCTGGCGGCCCGTCGGGTCCCCGCACCGCGCACCGACGTCCGCCGGCCCACCGAGGCCCCGACGGGCTGACGGCCGCCGCCGGAGCCCGGCCGTGGCGACGGCACCCGCCGTAGCCACCGCCCGCGCTCACGCCGGGGCGGAGTCGTCCTCCCCGGCCGTGACGCCGTCGCCGCCCGCCGTCAGCAGCTCGTGCGCGTCCATGATCCGGTACGCGTAGCCCTGTTCGGCCAGGAAGCGCTGCCGGTGCGCGGCGAAGTCCTGGTCGACGGTGTCCCGGGCGACCACCGAGTAGAACCGGGCCTCGTGACCGTCCGCCTTCGGACGCAGCACCCGGCCCAGCCGCTGGGCCTCCTCCTGACGGGAGCCGAAGGTGCCGGACACCTGGATGGCGACCGTGGCCTCCGGCAGGTCGATGGAGAAGTTCGCGACCTTCGACACCACCAGCACCGAGATCTCGCCCTGCCGGAACGCGTCGAAGAGCTTCTCGCGCTGCGCGTTGGACGTCTCGCCCTTGATCACCGGGGCGTCGAGGTGCTCGCCCAACTCGTCCAGCTGGTCGATGTACTGCCCGATGACCAGCGTCTGCTCGCCCGCGTGCCGCCGCACCAGCGCCTCGGTCACCCGCTGCTTGCTGCCGGTGGTCGCGCAGAAGCGGTACTTCTCCTCCGTCTCGGCCGTGGCGTACGCCAACCGCTCCGACTCGGTCAGGTCCACCCGCACCTCGACGCAGTCGGCCGGCGCGATGTAGCCCTGCGCCTCGATCTCCTTCCACGGCGCGTCGAACCGCTTGGGGCCGATCAGCGAGAAGACGTCCGACTCCCGCCCGTCCTCGCGCACCAGGGTCGCGGTGAGCCCCAGTCGGCGGCGCGCCTGGAGGTCGGCGGTGAACTTGAAGACCGGTGCCGGCAGCAGGTGCACCTCGTCGTAGATGACCAGGCCCCAGTCCCGCGAGTCGAACAGCTCCAGGTGCGGGTAGACGCCCTTCCGCTTGGTCGTCAGCACCTGGTACGTGGCGATGGTGACCGGACGGATCTCCTTCTTCGTCCCGCTGTACTCGCCGATCTCGTCCTCGGTCAGCGAGGTGCGCTTGACCAGCTCGTGCTTCCACTGCCGGGCCGAGACGGTGTTGGTGACGAGGATCAGCGTGGTCGCCTTGGCCTGCGCCATCGCCCCCGCGCCCACCAGCGTCTTGCCCGCGCCGCAGGGCAGCACCACGACGCCGGAACCGCCGTGCCAGAAGCCCTCCACGGCCTGCGCCTGGTACGGGCGCAGCGACCAGCCGTCCTCGGCCAGTTCGATCGGATGCGCCTCGCCGTCCACGTAGCCGGCCAGGTCCTCGGCCGGCCAGCCCAGCTTGAGCAGGGTCTGCTTGATCTGCCCGCGCTCGGAGGGGTGCACCGCGACGCTGTCCGGGTCGATCCGGGTGCCGACCAGTGGCTGCACCTTCTTCGAGCGGAGGATCTCCTCCAGCACGGGGCGGTCGGTGGTGGACAGCACCAGGCCGTGCGCGGGGTGCTTGGTGAGCGTCAGCCGGCCGTAGCGCGACATGGTCTCGGCGATGTCGACGAGCAGTGCGTGCGGCACCGGGTACCGCGAGTACTGCACCAGCGCGTCCACGACCTGCTCGGCGTCGTGGCCGGCGGCCCGCGCGTTCCACAGCCCCAGCGGGGTCACCCGGTAGGTGTGGATGTGCTCCGGCGCCCGCTCCAGCTCGGCGAACGGTGCGATGGCTCGCCGGCAGGCGTCCGCCGACTCGTGGTCCACCTCCAGCAGCAGCGTCTTGTCGCTCTGGACGATGAGAGGTCCGTTCACGCGCCTCGCCTTTCGCATTCCGGGGCTGACCCGCCGGCCGGGGCCGTCGGGTCGCCCGACGTGCCAAACGTCCAGTGTGCCGCATCGCGGCGAGGAGGCCGCCCGGTCCGCTCGGCGGGTGGCCCCCGGGTGGGTCAGACCGCGTCGTCGGCGAGTTCCGCGACGCCGGTGATGCGGTGCAGGGGGTAGGTGCGGACCTCGTCGGAGGTGTGGTCGTAGGCCGTGACGTAGCCGCCCTCGACGCGGACGGGGGCGATCACGCGTTGGCTGGCGGCGCCGTCCGCGTTGACGTAGCCGATCCAGACGGGGGAGCTGGTGAGGACCGCGGCCTGCATGGTGGCCAGGGTCTCGGCGGAGGTGGTGCGGGGCAGGGCGCCCGGGGCCGGGGCCGGGGCGCCGGTGGGGGCGGTGGCCGGCTTGCGTTCGGCGGTGGCGGCCAGGTCGCCGGCGCGGATGGCGCGGACGGCCGCCTCCAGCAGGGTGCGGTCGGGCGGTGGCGGGCCGTCCGGGACCGGGGCCGGGGCCGTCCGGCGCGGGGTGCGGTAGGAGTCGGCGCGGGCCACCAGGACGTCGCCGGCGGCGGATTCGGCGGCCGGGGCGTAGCCCATCGCCCGGAGGCCGTCGAGGAGTTGATCGGGGGCGCACTGGGCGGCGAGCACGGTCGGGGCGAGCCGGCGCAGCCGCAGGGCGACGGAGCGGCGGTCGGCGAGGATCTCGGTGAGCAGCGCGTCGTCGTCGCACCGGACGTAGGCGGTGGCCGCGCCGATGCGCAACTGGCCGTGTTTGCGGGCCACGTCGTCGATGAGGTAGGCGAGCGGCTGCGGGACCGGGGTGCGGGAGTGGGTGGTCAGGAACTCCTGGAGTTCGGCGGCGGACCGGCCGCTGTCCAGGGCCCGGCGCACCGAGGTCGGGGTGAAGCGGTAGACCGTGGCGCCGCCCTTGGACTCGACGTCGGCCAGGACGCCGAGCGCCTCGGCGAGCGGGCGGTGCAGCGGGCCGGGGGCGACGGCGGTCAGGTCGGCCTGGAGCAGGACGTGGTCGAGCGGTTCGGGCAGCAGCGGGGCGAGCAGGACGGCGGCGCGGGCCGCGGTGGTGGTCGCCTCGGCGGGGGTGAGGGGGGTGGCGGCGCCCGGCTCGGGGGCCGGTGCCGCCTCGGCGGCGGTCGGGGCGGTGCCGAGCAGGGTGCGGCCGTGGGCGGCGAGCGCGCCGCGCCCCGTCACGCCCAGCAACTCGGCCTCGGTGAGGGTGGCTTGGGCGAGCCGGGAGCGCAGGTCCTCGGCGGGGGCGGGGCCGGGCGCGCCGTCCGGGGCGGTGGCCGCGGGCTGGCCGGTGGCCTGGGGCGCGGGTGCGGCCGGGGGCTGGGCGGCCGGTGCGGCGGCGCGCAGCGGACGTTCCCAGCGCAGGCGGGACAGCAGCGTCGGCTCCGGGACGGACGTGCCGGGCGGCAGGGTGGCCAGCAGGGTCAGCACGCGGTGCCGGACCTCGGGGGCCGGGGAGCGGTCCAGGTGCGGGCCGAGGGCGGCCAGTGCGCGGCCCTTGGCGTCGGCGGTGCCGACCACGCCCGGGGTGCGGGTGGCGGGCAGCCAGGCGGCGACCAGGACCGCCCAGCGCTCGTGGTCGGGCAGCTGGAGCCAGTCTTCGGCGGCCGGGGTGGCGGCGTAGCGTTCGTCGGCCTCGCCGTCGGAGGCGATCAACCCGGCCGCGTAGGCGAGTTCGAGCCAGAACGCGGCGAGCGCTTCGGTGGTGTCCAGGGCGGTCGCGGTCCGCTTGAGGTCGCGGACGCTCAGGCCGCCGGCGCGCAGCACGGGCGGGCCGCCGAGGTCCCACTCCTTGAGGAGTTCCTCGACGGTGGCCAGCGCGGTGAACGCCTGGCCCGCGGCGGCGTTGTCCACAAGCTGTGGATCGCGCGCGGTGGCCGGGGCGAGGGCGGGCGGGGCTGGTTCGGCGACGCGGTGCGCCCGCCCGGCGCGCAGGTGCAGCGCGGCCTCGCGGGGCAGGACGACGTTGCGGGCGCCGGCCGGCAGCAGCAGCCCGCGGTCCAGCAGCCATTGCAGGTGGGCGGCCGGCCGGTCGGTGACCGCGCCGTAGGGCGGGCCCCACAGCAGCCTGTCCAGGACGGCGACGGCCTCGGCGGGCGCGGTGTCCAGGAGGGCGGCCATCCGGGGCCGGTCGCAGAAGAGGGCGGTGAGGGCGGCGACCGCGGACACCGGGTCGTGGGTGGTGGGCAGGTCGACCGCGGCGAGGACCGTCTGGAGCCGGCCCGGTGACATGCCGGCGGTGGCCTCGGCGACGGTCGGGCCCAGGCCGGTCGGCGAGGGGCGGGTGGGGCTCGGGGCGAGCAGTTCCCGGGCGGTGCGCACCAGGCGCAGCCGGTCGTCCGGGCCCCACACCAGGGCCTGGGCGCGCAGTGCCGCCAGGGCCCCCGGCAGCGCGGCGGTGACCGCCTCGTCCCCGGCGTCCCCGGCCATCAGCGCCGCCAGCGTCCCGTACGGGCAGGGGTCCGGGGCGACCGCCAGCGCCTCGGCGCTCTGGAGGGCGAAGGTGTCCAGCCGCTCCACCGCGCGGACCACCGACGCCCGGGTCCCGGCCCGGGTGGCCAGCTGCGTCAGGTCGCCCGGCACCGGGTTGAGCAGGTCGGGCCGGGCCCGCAGCAGGCCGGCGAGCCCGCGGTCCGAGCAGGTCCTGAGCTCCTCGGCGAGGGTGCGGGGCGTAGCGGTGGTCATTCGTCCTACGTTAGCCGGGCGGGGGAGACGACGGGAGCAGGCGGCGGGCGCGGATCGACGGGGGCGGGGCCGGGGGCCGGCGCGCGGTGCACGGCGCCGCGCGCCGTACGGCGGAGCGGCGTGGTGCACGGCGGGGTGCGCGAGCGCCGCGCGCCCGGCCGTGGTGCCGTGCGCCGTCGTCGGTGCCGGGCGGCGGGCGGCCGGCGGTGCCGGGCCGGGCCCACGGGGTACCGTCGGGGCAGCAACCAGCGCACGCCGCAGGGGATTTCGTGGGGATCGAGAGCGAGCAGCTCGTCTTTGACTATCTGAGCCGGGTGGGCGACCTGGCCCAGCAGCACGGGCTGCCGTCCGGCACCCGGATGCGGCTGGTGGCCTCGCTGCGGGCCGAGATCGACGCGCAGAAGGCCGACCAGAAGGCCGATTCGGTGCCCGGGGTGAAGCGGCTGCTGGCCCGGCTGGGCACGCCGGAGGCCGTGGTCAAGGCCGCGGCCGACGGGTCGGGCGGCCCCGGCGCGGGCGGCCCCGGCGGGGCCCGGCCGCCGGTGGTGCCGCCGGTGGCCGGGCCCGCGGAGCCGGTCCGGCCCGCCCAGTGGGCCGGTGCGCGGGAGAAGCTCGGCGGGTTGATCGGCAAGGTGCCAGCGCCGCGCGACGGGGACGCGGCGGATGACGGCGGCCGGCGGCCGACCTTCCTCAAGAAGCGCCCCGCGCCGGACGGCCCGCAGGCCCCACCCGCCGCGGCCCCGCCCCACCTGGCCGGCGCCGACGAACTGGGCGACGCGGAGGACCCGCCCGACTGGTGGCGGGTGGACGGCGCGCCCGCCGACGCGGAGGCCGCGGCGGACTTCGTGCCCGGGTTCGTCGGCGGCATCGAACTCTCCGAGGTCTGGGAGCGGCCCGAGGAGGACGACGAGGACGCTGCCGGCAAGGGCGGCAAGGGCGGCAAGGGTGCGGAGTCGGGCGACGGCGGGCGGCGCGGGCGGGCCCTGCCGGGCCTGCTGCGCAAGACGCTGGGGCGGCCGCCCGCCCAGGAGCCGGCGGCCGGGGCGGAGCCCGCGGGCCCGGCGGACGCGGCGGACGGTGCGAAGGAGCCGGCGCGGCTGCCCCTGCGGGCCTGGCTCAGCCCGGTGTTGACGTTGGCCGTGCTGCTGCTGGTGGCCGGTGCGGTGGTCGGCTCCTGGTTGGCGCTGGCCGGTGGCTGGGGGCTGGCGTACGTGTCGCGCCGGCTGAGCCGTACGGAGACGAAGTTCGCGGCGCTGGGCGTGCCCGGGACCGTCGTCGGCGGTCTGCTGGTGTGGATCTGGGGCCGCAGCCAAGGCCGTTGGGGCGCGCCGATCGCCCCCGGGCAGCTGGGTCAGGAACTCCTCGCCGGGCTGCCCGTCGTGGTGCGGGTGGCCGCGGTCGTCTCGGCGCTGTTCCTGCTGTGGCGGATGCGCCGGGCGGCGCCGTGAGGCGCGGGCGCAGCGGAGGGGCGCGGAGGGGCGGGCGGCGCGCCGTAGTGCCGCCCGTGCCGCCGCGCCCCTTCGCGGGCCGCTACTTCTTGGCGAGCCGCTGCTGGATCTCGTCGAGGATCTTGTCGGCCGCGGTGTAGCCGATGCCCTGGATCCACAGTTGGTCGTCGACCCGGAGGGACTTGCCGTTCTTGACGGCCCGGAGGTTCTTCCACAGGGGGCCGGTGGTGATCTGGGCCTCCTTGGACTTCTCGGGGCTGCCGTAGGTGGCGTAGAAGACCGCGTCGGCGTCGGCCTTGGTGATCTGCTCGGGGCTGACCTCGACCATCAGGCCGTTCTGTGCGCCGTCGACGACCGCGGTGGGGCCGGTGCCGAGGTCGTCGAGGACGGTGCCGATGTAGCTCTGGCAGCCGTAGATGCGGGTGTCGGCGCCCTCGACGAAGCGCACGACGTTGGTGCGCAGGGCGCGGGCCTTGGCCGGACCGCCGAGGGCCGTGGTGACGCGTTCGGCGTGCGCGCGGTAGGCGGCGACGGTGCGCTTGGCCTCGGGGACCTTGTTCAGTGCGGCGGCGTGGACGGCGAAGTTCTGCTTCCACGGGTAGCCGGTGGAGTCGGTCATGACGGTCGGGGCGATCTTGCTGAGGTCGGCGTAGCGCTGGCCGTCGCGGACCTTGTTGGTGAGGATCAGGTCGGGCTTGAGGGCGGCGATCGCCTCCAGGTTGGGGGCGCCGATCTTGCCGACGTCCTTGATGCCGGCGAGCTTGTCCTGGGGCAGGTAGTCGAGGAAGCCGGAGGCGACGTCGGAGCGGGTGGCGCCGACCGGGGTGACGCCGAGGGTGAGTGCGGAGTCGAGTTCGGCGGTGTCCAGCACCACGACGCGGTGCGGGGCGTCGGGGACGGTGACCTCGCCCATCGCGGTGCGGACCGGGTGGCTGCCGCCGCCCGCGGGGGCCGGCTCGGGCCAGCTGGTGGTGGGCTGCGCGGGGCATTCCGCGGCCTTGAAGGTGCCGTTGGGGCCGGCGGCGGAGGCGCCGGAGTCCTGGCCGCCGCAGCCGGTGAGCAGCAGTGCGCCGGCGGCGACGGCGGCCGCGGCGGCACGGGCGGTGGCGCGGCACGGCGGCTTCCTGGCGGGGGAGGGTGCGGAGGGGGCCGGACGGGTCGGGTGGGGGACAGCCGGGTGGGTCGGGCGGGTCATCGCAGCCCTTTCGGCTCGGCGGCGGGGAGGTCGCCGGGGCGGGTGCCCCGGCGAGGAGACGTCACTGCCGGGAGTCCCCTTCCCAGGGACGGCCCGGCACCACCAACGGCGAGCCGGTCACCGGGTCCGGGACGACCACCGAGTCCAGGCCGAACACCTCGCGGACGAGGTCGGCGGTGACCACGTCCCCGGGCCGGCCCTGGGCGACGATCCGGCCCGCCTTCATGGCCACCAGGTGGTCGGCGTAGCGGGCGGCCTGGTTGAGGTCGTGCAGGACGGCGACGACGGTCCGGTCGCGCTCGTGGTTGAGCTGGCGCACCAGGTCCAGGACCTCCACCTGGTGGGCGATGTCCAGGTAGGTGGTGGGTTCGTCCAGGAGCAGCAGGTCGGTCTCCTGGGCCAGTGCCATGGCGATCCAGACCCGCTGGCGCTGGCCGCCGGAGAGCTCGTCGACGGGGCGGTCCGCCAGCACGGCCACGTCGGTGCGCGTCATGGCCTCCGCGACCGCCCGCTCGTCCTCGGCCGACCACTGCTGCCACCAGCGCTGGTGCGGCTGCCGGCCGCGCGCGACGAGGTCGCCGACGGTGATCGCCTCCGGGGCGACGGGGGTCTGCGGCAGCAGCCCGAGCGACTGGGCGATCTTCCGGGTGGGGATCTTGGCGAGGTCCGTCCCGTCCAGCAGGACCGCGCCGCGGCGCGGTCGCAGCAGCCGCCCCAGGGCGCGCAGCAGCGTCGACTTGCCGCACGCGTTGGGGCCGACGACGACGGTGACCGCGCCGGTGGGCACGTCCAGGTCGAGACCCTCGACGACGGTGCGTTCCTCGTAGGAGAGGGTCAGGTCGCGGGCCGTCAGACGGGCGGCGGGCTTGCGGGCGGCGGGCTCCTGGGCCGCGGTGTCCGCCTCGGCCGCCGGCCGCGGGGTGCCGGTACCGGTCACGCTTGTCCTCCTGAGGCCCGGCCACGGGCCCGGTGGCCCCTGACGATCAGCCAGATCAGATACGGGGCGCCGACCGCGGCGGTCAGCACGCCCACCGGCAGCTCGGTGGGCGCGAGCAGCTTGCGGGCGAGCAGGTCGCCGAGGACGACGATGACGGAGCCCAGCAGCGCCGAGCAGAGCAGCGGGATCTGCGCGGTCCGGGTCAGCCGGCGGGCGATCTGCGGGGCGAGCAACGCCACGAAGTCGACCGGCCCGGCCGCACCGGTCGCCATCGACGCCAGCACCACGCCGACCGCCACCAGCCCCAGCCGGGTGCGGCCGAGCCGGATGCCCAGCGCGGTGGCGGTGTCGTCGTCCAGGGAGACGGTCCGCTGGGCGCGCGCCGCCCACAGGACCGCGGGCAGCGACACCAGCAGCGCCCAGCCCAGCGGGGCGGCCTCCGCCCAGCCGCGCCCGTTGAGCGAGCCGGTCATCCACACCTGCGCCTGCTGGGCCACGAGGTAGTCGCCCTTGGTGAGGAACAGCTGGGTGACCGAGCGCAGCGCGACCGCGAAGCCGATGCCGATCAGCACGAAGCGGGTGGCGTGCAGCCCGCCGCGCCACGCGAAGACGTAGACCAGCAGCGCCGCCAGCAGCCCGCCGGCCACCGAGACGTAGGGCAGCACCGCGAACGAGGTGACGCCGAAGGTCATCGCCCCGACCGTCACCGCCCCGGCGCCCTGGGTCACGCCGATGATGTCGGGGCTGGCGAGCGGATTGCGGGCCACCGTCTGGATCAGCCCGCCGGCCACGCCGAAGGCCGCGCCGACCAGCAGCCCGACCACCATCCGCGGCAGCCGCAGCGTGCCGACGACCAGTTCCTGCGAGGACGGTTCGCCGGCCAGCACCTTGAGCACGTCCGAGGGCGCCACCCAGCTCTCGCCGGCGCACAGGTACGCCACGCACACCACGGCCAGCGCGGCGGCCAGTGCGGTGGCGACCACGGCGGCGCGGCGGTGCAGCAGGAAGGAGCCGCGGCCGGCCCGGACCAGCGCGTACCCGGCGGGGCGGACCGCGCCCGGGCGGGCGGCGGGGGAGGTGTCGGTGGCCGTCATGCCGCCACCGCCCGGCGCCGGACCAGGGTGACCAGGAAGGGCACGCCGATCAGGGCGGTCATCACGCCCGCCGGGACCTCCGACGGCGGGAACAGCACCCGCCCGACGGTGTCCGAGACCAGCACCACGACCGGGCCGAGCAGCGCCGCCATCGGCAGCGTCCAGCGGTGTTCGCCGCCCACCAGGGCGCGGGCCAGGTGCGGCACGGCGAGGCCGACGAAGGCGATCGGGCCGGCGGCCGCGACGCCCGCGCCGGTCAGCACGGTCGCGCCGAGCCCGCCCACGATCCGCACCGTGGCGACCTTCTGGCCCAGCCCCCGGGCGACGTCCTCGCCGAGCGCCAGGGCGTCCAGACCGCGCGCCACCGACAGCACCAGCACCGCGCCGACCAGCAGGAACGGCCAGATCTGGGCGGCCACCGCGGCGTCCCGGCCGGTGAGCGAACCCACCTGCCAGAAGCGGAACTCGTCCAGCGCCGCGGCCTTGGTGGTCAAGATCGCCATCGACGCCGACACCAGCAGCGCGTTGATCGCGGCACCGGAGAGCGCCAGTTTGACCGGGGTGGCGCCGCCCCGGCCGCGGGCGGCGATGCCGTAGACGACCACGGCGGCGACCCCTGCCCCGGCGAACGCGAACCACACGTAGCCGGTCAGCGTGTGCACCCCGGCGAAGGCGATGGCGGCCACCACGGCGGCCGCGGCCCCCTGGCTGATGCCGAGGATGCCGGGGTCGGCGATCGGATTGCGGGTGATGCCCTGCATGACCGTGCCGGCCATCGCCAGTGCGGCGCCGACCATCAGGCCGATCAGGGTGCGCGGCAGCCGTAGGTACCGCACGACCTGCGCGGCGTCGTCGGAGCCGCCGTGGACGAGGGCGTCGAGGACCGCCGACGGGGCGAACGCGCGGCTGCCGACGGCGAGCGAGAACACCACGGCCAGCAACAGCGCCAGCAGGGCCAGCGCGGTCAGGCCGAGCCGGCGGCTCCGCTTCCGGTGCGTCACGGGCATGGCCTCACGGGCGTCGGGTCCCTTCGCGCGGTCTGGAGCTGTCGGAGCGGACCCGCGGTCACCGGACGGCGGCCGCGGGTTAGGTAAGGCAAGGCTAACGGTACGTCCTGGCCGGTTTGCTCCGCAGGGGCACAGGCACAATGGCAGGCATGGCTGCGCATCCCCTGACCGTCGGGTTCGACCTCGACATGACGCTGATCGACTCCCGCCCCGGCATCAAGGCCGCCTACGAGGCGCTGGCCGAGCGCACCGGGACGTACATCGACGCCGCCGCCGCGGTCACCCGGCTCGGGCCGCCCCTGGAGCAGGAGATCCGCCGGTGGTTCCCGGCGGAGCGGGTGGCGGAGATCAGCGACCTCTACCGCGCGCTGTACCCGACACACGCGATCACCGGCACCCTGGCGATGCCGGGCGCGCGGGAGGCGGTCGACGCGGTGCGCGCGGCCGGCGGCCGGGCCGTCGTCGTCACCGCCAAGTACGAGCCCAACGCCAAGCTGCACCTGACCCACCTGGGCATCGCAGCGGACGCGGTCGTCGGCTCGCTGTGGGCCGAGGCCAAGGCGACGGCGCTGCGCGAGCACGGCGCACGGCTCTACGTCGGCGACCACACCGGCGACGTGCGCGGCGCACGGACCGCCGGCGCGCTGTCGGTCGCGGTCGCCACCGGGCCGTGCGACGCCGACGAACTGCGCGCGGCCGGCGCCCAGGTGGTGCTCGACGACCTGACCGCCTTCCCGGCGTGGCTGGATCGTTACGCGGCGGATCCCGGGCGCTACCCGACGGGCGGCGCCGACGGGGACGGGACGGTCACCGCCTCCGACTGACGGCGCTGGGCGCGCACGGAGCGCACCACTCCGCTGCCCGCGATGAGGAAACCGGCGCCCATCAGCATGGACATCCAGTAGAACTCCCACGGCAGCGGGTGCGTTCCGAGGAACAGTGGGAGCACCGTGGCGAGAGTGGCCAGTGCGCCAACTAGGAACACGATCGCGCCGATTCGGACCAGTAGATCCCCGGCCTGGGGCGTTTCATCAGACACCTGACCAGGGTAAGTCCGGGCCGGGGGCGCCGAGGATCCCCCTGGCGACGTCTTGTCACCGGGCCCCGGACCATTAGCCTTGGGGGAGGCGGGCTTCGGTGGCCCGCTGCACTGTTATCCAGACCAATTTTCGCACGCCGCGGCACCCCATGTGCCGTGGCGAAGAGCCCGCATTTTCCGACGAGTACGAGGACGAGGACAGACGTGCCTACCGGCAAGGTCAAGTGGTTCAACAGCGAGAAGGGCTTCGGCTTTCTCTCCCGCGACGACGGCGGTGACGTCTTCGTACATTCGTCGGTGCTCCCCGACGGCGTGGACATGCTCAAGCCCGGCCAGCGCGTCGAATTCGGTGTCGTCGCGGGCCAGCGCGGTGACCAGGCACTGAGCGTCGTGATCCTCGACCCGACCCCCTCGGTCGCCGCGGCCCAGCGCCGCAAGCCCGACGAACTCGCCTCGATCGTCCAGGACCTCACCACCCTGCTGGAGAACGTCACCCAGCAACTGGAGCGCGGGCGCTACCCCGACAAGCCGCACGGCGCCAAGATCGCCGGCATGCTGCGCGCGGTCGCCGACCAGCTCGACGTCTGAGCCGCCCCGCTCAGACGAACGTCAGCGCGGCGGGGCCGAGGGGCGGTACGAGCCCCTCGGCCGCGGCGCGGGTGAGCAGCCCGCGCACCGCGGCGTAGCCGTCCTCGCCGAGGTCGGCGGTGAATTCGTTGACGTACAGCCCGATGTGCTGGTCCGTCACCTTCGGGTCCATCTCCTGCGCGTGCTCCAGGACGTACGGCCGGGACGCCTCCGGGTCGTCCCAGGCCATCCGGACCGACGTGCGGATCGCCTCCGCCAGCCCGCGCAGCACCGGCTCGCCCAGCGACCGCTTGGCGATGATCGCCCCCAGCGGGATCGGCAGACCGGTGGTCAGCTCCCAGTGCTCGCCCATGTCCGCCAGCGAGTGCAGCCCGTAGTCCTGGTACGTGAAGCGGGCCTCGTGGATCACCAGGCCGGCGTCGACCTTGCCGTCCCGCACGGCCGGCATGATCTCGTGGAACGGCAGCACCACGACCTCGCCGACGCCGCCCGGCACCTCGGCCGCCACCCACAGCCGGAACAGCAGGTACGCGGTCGACCGCTCGCTGGGCACCGCCACCGTCTTGCCCGCCAGGTCCGCCGCGCCGCCCGGCTCCCGGGTCAGCACCAGTGGGCCGCAGCCGCGCCCCAGCGCCCCGCCGCAGGGCAGCAGCGCGTACTCCTCCAGCACCCACGGCAGCACCGCGTACGACACCTTCAGCACGTCCAGTTCACCGCGCTCGGCCAGGCCGTTGGTGACGTCGATGTCGGCGAAGGTGACCGCCAGCTCCGGCCCGCCCGGGACCCGGCCGTGCGCCAGGGCGTCGAAGACGAAGGTGTCGTTCGGGCACGGGGAGTAGGCGATGGACAGCGGCCGGGTCACGAGGTCCTCCGGAAAGTGGGGGGCGGTGGCACCGGAGCCGCCGCGGGAACGCCCGCCAGGGCTTGGGGGAACGTGCGGAAGGCGCCGGTCAGCGCGGCGAGGGCGGGGCCGATCCGCCAGGCGGCGCGGTCCCGGGGACCGACCGCGTTGGAGACCGTGCGCAGTTCCAGTACCGGCAGGCCGTGCGCGGCGGCCGCCTCGGCGACGCCGAAGCCCTCCATCGCCTCGACCAGCACACCGGGGTGACGGGCCGCCAGCTCGGCGGCGCGGGCGGCGCTGCCGGTGACGGTGGAGACCGTGACCACCGGGCCGGTCGTCCCGCCGGTCGCCGCCGCGACGGCCGCGACCAGCGCCGGGTCGGGCCGGTGCGCCGCGGTCCCGAAGCCGAGCTCGGTGACCGTGAGGAAGCCGTCGGGCGTCTCGGCGCCCAGGTCGGCGGCGACGATCGCGTCCGCGACGACCACCGCGCCCAGCGGCGCGGCGGGGGCGAAACCACCGCCGATGCCGGCCGAGACCACCAGGTCGTAGGGCGTGTCGGCCAGGGCGGCCGCGGTCAGCGCGGTGGCGGTGCCGGCGGCCGCGGCGGCCGGGCCGACACCGGCGGCCAGCACGTCCGGGGCGGCGGGCGCCCCAGCCGGCCCGGCGGGCGCGCGGTGCAGCGCGTAACCGCCGGGCAGCGCCACGGGCCGGTAGCCGCCGGCAGCGGCTCCGGCGGCTCCGGCGGCTCCGGCGTCCCCGGCGGCTGCGGCGTCCAGCGCGGCGCACACCGCGTCGCGCTCCGCGGCCACCGCGGTGACGACCAGCGCCCGCATCAGACGCCGCCCGCCGCGTGCCGCCGGTCCCCGGCCCCCGCGCTCAGTGCGCTCAGTCCTTCAGCTTCAGGTTGAAGTGCCACAGGGCCATCGGGCCCGAGCCCTGGTTCTTGCCGGCCTCGGCGACCATCAGGGTCACCTCGCGCAGCGACTCGGACTGGCCGGTCGCCGGGTTCATGGCCTTGAACAGCTCGTCGGTGCTGAAGGTGCGGTACGTGTCGGTGCTGGGCGCCGCCATCACCGGTCCGCCGCCGACGACGAACCAGCCCACCTTGGCGACCTTCGGGTCGACGCCCACGCGGACCCGCTCGCCCGGGCGCACGGTGATGGTCCCCTCGCCCTTCTTGCCGATGCAGCTCTGCACGGCCTGCTTGTCGAGGGACTTGCCGTCGCCGTCGCAGCCGGGGGTCACCTCCGCCGTCACCGTCTGCGTGCCGACGGTCACCGTCGCCAACGAAGTCGGCTGCTGGCAGGCGGAGAGGGTGAGCAGGCCCAGGGTCACGGCACCGAGGGCAGCGGCGGCGCGGCGGCCCTTGCCCCGGGAGATCAACGCAGCGGTCATACGGGGCAGGCTATCGGGCGTCCCGGCGCTCGCCACGCGCGGGTGCGGCGCGCCGCACCACGGGCCGCCGCACGGGGCGCCCGGGATCCCGCGTCACACCACCCGGGGGGCCGGCCGGCCGTTCCGGCGCGCCGCGCCCAGCAGCCCCCGCACGGCCAGTGCGGCGCCCACCGCCACCAGGGCCGCGGCCACCGCCAGACCCAGCGGGCCGACGAGCGGCAGCGCGATCCCGAGGGCGCCGCCCACCACCCACGCCAGCTGGAGCACGGTCTCGGACCGGGCGAACGCCGAGGTCCGCACCGCCTCCGGCACGTCGCGCTGGATCATCGCGTCCAGGGACAGTTTCGCCAACGCCTGGGACAGCCCCGCCGCGGCCGCCGCCACGGGCACCACCACGGCCGCCAGCACCTCGTAGCAGAGCGCCGCCAGCACCGTGGCGGACAGCGCCAGCCCCAGCACCGCCGCGACGATCTGCTCCGGACCGCGCGCCCTCAGCCAGGCGCCGACCGCCGTGCCCAGCGCGTTCCCGACCCCGGCCGCCACCGCGACCAACCCGAGCGACGCCGCCGCGCCCAGCCCGCCCAGGGGGTGCTCGCGCAGCAGGAAGGCCAGGAAGAAGGTGAGGAAGCCGGAGAGCGCGCGCAGCGCCGCGTTCGCGCGCAGCCCGTGCAGCACGGCCGGGCCGACCGTCCGCAGCCCCGGTCGCCGTCCCCGCGCCCCGGCGGGCGCCGTGCCGTCGCCGGCCGCCAGCCGGGCCCGGGCCTCGCCCTTGCCCGAATCGACCGCGTGCGGCAGCGAGAACGACAGGAACGTCCCGGCCAGGAACACCAGGCACGCCCCGTACAGCGGCCAGGCCGGCCCGATCAGATGCAGTCCGGCGCCCACCGGGGCCGCCGCCCCGGTCGCCAGCAGCCCCGCCAGCGTCACCCGGGAATTGGCCTTCACCAGGGAGATCCGTGGCGGCAGGAGCCGCGGCACCACCGCGCTGCGCACCACCCCGTACGCCTTCGACGCCACCAGCACCCCCAGCGCCGCCGGATACAGCGCCAGCCCGCCGTCGGCCACCGCCCGCGACATCGACAGTGCCAGCAGCGCCCGGGCCAGCATCGCGCCGGCCATCGCGGCCCGGCGGCCGTGCGGCACCCGGTCCAGCAGCGGGCCGACCACCGGCGCGAGCAGCACGAACGGCGCCATGGTGACCAGCAGGTACAGCGCCACCCGGCCCCGTGCCTCGTGGGTGGGCACCGAGAAGAACACGGTCGAGGCCAGCGCGATCGTGATCATCATGTCGCCGGCCGCGTTCACCGCGTGCAACTCGATCAGCTGCGCCAGGCCCGATTCCCCCGCGCCGTGCGCATGGGTGGCGCGCCGTAGTTGCCGGGCCGCGCCGCGCAGCGGCCGGTGCAGCGCGCGTCCGATCGCGCGGCCCGCCCGGCGGGCCTTCGACCCCCTCGTCGCCCCGACGGCAGCCACCCGGTCATACTGCCCCAACTCGCCCCAGAGGGGGCGTTTTATCCCCCCGCTCCGGCGGGGCGCACCGGCCGACCGGCCGCACCCGTGGCCCGACTGGCCGGTTACGGTCGGAGATATTTGCTGCTCCCGCCGAGGGGTCGTGC
The DNA here is from genome assembly GCF_039532155.1 of Streptomyces lunalinharesii. Taxonomy (NCBI): domain Bacteria; kingdom Bacillati; phylum Actinomycetota; class Actinomycetes; order Kitasatosporales; family Streptomycetaceae; genus Streptomyces; species Streptomyces lunalinharesii. The sequence goes on along the minus strand of NZ_BAAARK010000057.1, from coordinate 1,370 downwards.
AGCGTTGAAGGGGTAGCGTGTCCAGAGCGCCACCGGCGGTCCGTTCCGGCCGCGTACCTCATTTCCCTGCGATCCCGCAGAATAGGACGTAAGAGGTGCGCTCGACCGAACGATCCAGCCGGGCGCGGACGTCGACGCGGTCCCCTGGTCCGCTCCGCCCGCCCCGGTCCCGCCGGTCGTCCGGACAGGACCAGGACAGCCCCGGCTGGCGCGCTCGTGAGACGGCGTGGAAGAGAGAATCGATTCTTGTGAGTGCTGCGATGCGAAGCCGTACCCCTGACCGGCTGTGCGCCGAGGCGGTCGACCTTGCCCGCAAGGCGGCCGAGGAGGCCGCCACGCCCGGCACGGTCGGCGAGCACGTCGATGCCGTTGCCGAGGCGGACCGCGTCGTCACCCATCTCTTCGACTGCAAGCAGCCCGGCTACCGCGGCTGGCGCTGGGCCGTCACCGTCGCCCGCGCCTCCCGCGCGAAGGTCGTCACCCTCGACGAGTCGGTCCTCCTCCCCGGCCCCGACGCGCTGCTGGCCCCCGAGTGGGTGCCCTGGAGCGAGCGGTTGCGCCCCGGCGACATGGGCCCCGGCGACCTGCTGCCCACCGAGTCCGACGACCTGCGGCTGGAGGCTGGCTTCAGCGGTGAGGACGCGCCGCTGCCGAACTCCCCGGTAGCCGAGGGCATGGCCGCCGACGTCGCCGACACCGAGGAAGCGGTCGTCGTCCCCGGCTCGCCCGCGATCCAGCCGGTGCCCGGCCGCGGCAGCGTCGGCGCGGTCGCCGAGGAACTGGGCATGGCCCGCGCCCGGGTCCTGTCGCGCTACGGCCTGCACGCCGCCGCGGACCGCTGGGAAGAGGCCTTCGGCCCCAAGACCCCGATGGCCCAGGCGGCCCCCGCCACCTGCGTGAGCTGCGGCTTCCTGACCCCGATCGCCGGCTCCCTGCGGCAGGCGTTCGGTGTCTGCGCCAACGAGTTCTCGCCGGCGGACGGCCGCGTCGTCTCGCTGTCCTACGGGTGCGGGGCGCACTCGGAGGCCGCCGTCATGCCGAAGCCGCCGCGGCCGGCGGAGCCGGTGCTGGACGAGACCGTGGTCGAGCCGGTGTCCATCCGGCCGGCGGTCGACGGCGGGTCCGTCGAGGACGGCGGCCCGGCCGAAGAACTCGGCCACAGCTAGGCGTTTGCCGCGGGGGCGGCTTCCCACGTTGCCGGCTTTGCCGCCGTGCGGGTGCCTGTGGGTTCTTTCCCGCCTTCGGCGGGAGCGGTGGGGGTTGTCGGGCGGGTCTGCGCCTTTTGCCTCGTGGTGGGGCCGGGGGTGGGCCGGGGGTGCCTGTGGTGTGGACTGCTGCGCTTTACGTCCACACCACAGGCACCCCCGGCC
>NZ_BAAARK010000056.1:0-35437 GCF_039532155.1 Streptomyces lunalinharesii | reverse complement strand
GACCGGCCGGACGAACACACTCGGTCGACGTCCCACAACCACCTCCAAGACCAGGACTTGGAGACAGTCTGCTGGCCGACGACCAGCACGTCGATTACCCGGCCAAGGCTGTGTGACGAGCCACTAGGTGGTTCGTAGGGTCGTAGACATCGGGAACGGCCGGCCGGTTCGGTGCCGGCCGGTTCGCGGTGCCGTACCGCTGGCGCGACGAAAGGTGGAACCACCATGCCCACTCATGTTCTGGCCGAGGCCCACGGTGATGAGCGCGGAGCGCTGCTGGCCTTCCTGGAGGCGCAGCGCGGCGGGCTGCGGCGGGCCGTCCTGGGCCTGACCGACGCGCAGGCGAAGCAGCGGCCGAGCGCCAGCGAGCTGTCGCTGGGCGGCCTGGTCAAGCACGTCGCCGAGGTGGAGCAGCGCTGGCTGGAGTTCGCCCAGCAGCGGGAGCCCTCCATTCCGCGCGACCAGAACAGCTGGCACCTCGGGTTCCAGCTCCAGGACGGCGAGAGCGTCGCGGGGACGCTGGAGTTCTGGGAGGGGGTCGCGGCCGAGACGGAGAAGTTCATCCGGTCGGTACCCAGCCTCGACGACACCTTCCCGCTGCCGCCGGCCCCCTGGTTCCCCAAGGACGCCCGGCAGTCGATGCGGTGGCTGCTGCTGCACCTGATCGAGGAGACCGCACGGCACGCCGGCCACGCCGACATCGTCCGGGAGTCCCTGGACGGCAAGACGGCCTTCGCGCTGGTCGACGAGGAGCGCACGGCGCGGGAGGGGTAGCGGCCGGTCGCCGCGGCCGGCGGCCTAGGGTGGCGTCCTAGGCTGGTGGCGGGGCGCGGACGGGACGGCGCGCCGGGACGGGAGTGGCGATGTCGGCGATCCGGCTGCTGGTGCTCGGCGCCGTGCGGCAGCACGGTCGGGCGCACGGCTACCAGGTCCGCAACGACCTGGAGTACTGGGGCGCGCACGAGTGGTCCAACGCCAAGCCCGGGTCGATCTACCACGCGCTCAAGCAGATGGCGAAGCAGCAACTGCTGCACGCCCACGACACCGCACCGAGCACCGCCGGCGGTCCGCCGCGCACCGAGTACGAGCTGACCCCGGCGGGCGAGGAGGAGTACTTCCGGCTGCTGCGGGCCGCGCTGGTGCAGCGCGACCCCAAGACCGACCTGCTCAGCGCCGGCCTCGGCTTCCTCGTCGACCTGCCGCGGGCGGAGGCGGTGGCGCTGCTGGAGGAGCGGGTGCGGGCGCTCACCGAGTGGCGGACCACCGTCACGTCGTCCTACGCGCCCGAGGGCGCGGCCGGGGAACTCGGCCACATCGGCGAGATCATGCACATGTGGGTGCACGCGACGGACAGCGGCGTGGAGTGGACCCGCGGCCTGATCGCGCGGATCGAGGGCGGGGCGTACGTCTTCGCCGGCGAGGGCGCGCCGTTCGTGGGGGTGCTCGCGCCGGGGCAGCCGAACCCGTACGCGGTGCGGGACGACGCCGACGCGCAGGAGCCGGGCACCGACTGAGGAGCGGCGGGCCCCGGGGCCCGCGGCGCTCAGTGGTGGAAGGCGGTGGCGACGTTCTCCGGACGGCCCAACGGGGCCGGTTGCCGGCGGAGTTCGGGGAGCAGGTCCGCCAGGTCGGCCAGGAAGTTGTCGGCCAGGTCCAGGGAGAAGCCGTTGCGGCAGACCACCCGGAGGACGGAGAGGTCCTGGCGGTTGGGCGGGAAGCTGTAGGCGGGGACCAGCCAACCGCGCTCCTTCAACCGCCGGGACACGTCGAAGACGTCGAAGGACGTGACGTCGTCGGCGGTGGTGAAGGCGAAGACCGGCAGTTGGTCGCCGCGGGTGAGCAGCCGGAAGTCGCCCAGTGCGCCGATCCGTTCGGCCATCGAGCGGGCCACGTCGCGGGTGGCCTGCTGGACGGCGCGGTAGCCGTCCCGGCCCAGCCGCAGGAACGTGTAGTACTGGGCGGCGACCTGGGCGCCGGGGCGGGAGAAGTTGAGGGCGAAGGTGGGCAGGTCGCCGCCCAGGTAGTTGACGCGGAAGACCAGTTCCTCGGGGAGCGCCTCCCGGTCGCGCCAGAGCGCCCAGCCGACGCCCGGGTAGACCAGGCCGTACTTGTGGCCGGAGGTGTTGATCGAGGCGACCCGGGGGAGGCGGAAGTCCCACTCCAGCTCCGGGTCGAGGAACGGCGCGATCATCGCGCCGGAGGCGCCGTCCACGTGGACCGGGACGTCCAGGCCGGTGCGTTCCTGGAGGGCGTCGAGCGCCGCGCAGATCTGTGCCACCGGTTCGTAGGAGCCGTCGAAGGTCGAGCCCAGGACGGCGACGACGCCGATGGTGTTCTCGTCGCAGAGCGCGGCGGCGGAGTCCGCGTCCAGGTGGAAGCGGTCGCCCTCCATGGGGACCTGGCGGGCCTCGACCTCCCAGAAGTTGCAGAACTTCTCCCAGCAGACCTGGACGTTGGCGCCCATCACGAGGTTCGGCCGGGCGGAGCGGGGATAGCGGTCCTGGTTGCGCCTGGCCCAGCGGCGTTTGAGGGCCATGCCGGCGAGCATGCACGCCTCGCTGGAGCCGGTGGTGGAGCAGCCCATGGCGGCGCTCGGGTCGGGGACGTGCCAGAGGTTGGCGAGCATCGCCACGCAGCGCCGCTCCAGTTCGGCGGTGCGCGGGTACTCGTCCTTGTCGATCATGTTCTTGTCCCGGCACTCCGACATCAGGACGGTGGCCTGCGGCTCCATCCAAGTGGTGACGAAGGTGGCCAGGTTGAGCCGGGCGTTGCCGTCCAGCATCAGCTCGTCGTGGACGAACTGGTAGGCGTTGTGCGGGGAGATCGGGCCGTCGGGGAGGGCGTTGCGCGGGGGAGAGGTCTCCATCCCGGCGACCGGGTCGGCCTCGCCGTAGAAGGGGTTGACCGGGTGCTGCCGGTGGTCGCGGGGGCGTTCGGCGGCGCCTTTGTGCAGGGTCATCTGCTGCGGCCTTTCGTCAGCTCGTGGTGGCCAGGCCGGCTTTGACGGCCTTGGCGAACCGCACCACCCGCTCCGCCTGGACGCGGGCGGCGGTGGCGGCTTCGGCGTCGACCGGGGTGTCCGGGCCGCCGACGTGCGAGGTGCCGTAGGGGTTGCCGTCGGTGAACTTCGCCGGGTCGGTGTAGCCCGGGGCGACGAGGATGCCGCCGAAGTGGTGGACGGTGTTGTAGAGCGCCAGGAGGGTGGACTCCTGGCCGCCGTGCTTGGTGGCGGAGGCGGTGAAGCCGCTGTAGACCTTGTCGGCCAGGCGGCCCTGCTGCCAGAGGCCGCCCAGGGTGTCCACGAACTGTTTGAGCTGGGACGTCACGTTGCCGAAGCGGGTGGGGGTGCCGAAGAGCACGGCGTCCGCCCAGAGGACGTCGTCGTGGGTCGCCTCCAGGATGTCGGCGGTGGCCGCGACGTTGGCCGCCCAGGCCGGGTTGGCGTCGACGGCGGAGCGCGGGGCCAGTTCGGCGACCCGGCGCAGCCGGACGTCGGCGCCCGCGTGCTCGGCGGCGTCGGCGATCAGCCGGGCCAGCTCGGCGACGGTGCCGGTCGACGAGTAGTAGATGACGGCGACGTTGACGTCGTGCACGGGCACCACGGGCATGGGCGCACCTCCTGAAACCCGACAATAGGGGCATAAGGCGTGTGCGGCTTCCAGGGTTCGCCCAGTGGAAGCGCGACCGGGCCGGGCCCTTCGCGGACCCGGCCCGGACGGCGGGACCGGCGCCGCGCGGCGCCGGTCCGTGGTGGTCAGCTGGTGCTGGCCAGCGACAGCTTCGCGGCGAAGCCGAGGAAGGCAGCGCCGGCACCGGCGGAGAGGCCGGCCGTCAGCCGCTTGCGACGGCGGAAGGTCGCCGCCAGGAACGTCCCGCTGAAGATCAGCAGCGACAGGTAGGTGAAGCTGAAGAGCTGGGCCCAGGCGCCGAGAGTCACGAACGACAGCACCGGGTGCGCGTAGGCGGGGTCCACGAACTGCACGAAGAAGGAGATGAAGAAGAGGATCGCCTTGGGGTTGAGCAGGCTGACCACCAGCGCCCGGCGGAACGGCCGCTCGACGGTGGCCTTCGGCGCCCCCGCCGCAGCCGCGGGGGCCTCCCCGGCCGCCTGCCGCGCCGCCTCGTCCCGCAGTGCCCGGCGGGCCCGGCCGTCGCGCCACAGCGACCAGGCGCCGCGCAGCATCCCGACCGCCAGCCACGTCAGATAGCCCGCACCGACGAACTTCACGATGCCGAACAGCACCGGGCTCGTCGTCAACAGCGAGGCCACCCCGCCCGCCGACAGCGTCATCAGCACCGTGTCGCCGCACAGCACGCCCGCCGCGGCCCGGTACGCCACGCGACGGCCGCGCCGGGCGGCCACCGAGACGACGTACAGCGAGTTCGGCCCCGGCAGCAGGACGATGAGGGCGAGGCCCACCAGATACGTGGGCAGATCCGTTATTCCGAGCATGCGCGGAGGATCTCACCCGCCGGTTCGCCGCCTCACCGGGCTTTCACCATCCGGACTTGCACCTCACGTGGCGTGAGGAGCCATCGTGACGGGCATACCGACCGACCGACGAGGGAGCGGAAGTGAGCTATTCGGTGGGCCAGGTCGCCGACTTCGCCGGAGTCACGGTGCGCACCTTGCACCACTACGACGAGATCGGGCTGCTGGTGCCCGGCGCGCGCAGCCATGCGGGGCACCGGCGCTACGGCGACGACGACCTGGACCGGCTCCAGCAGATCCTGTTCTACCGGGAGCTGGGCTTTCCGCTCGACGAGGTGGCGGCCCTCCTGGACGACCCGGACGCGGACCCGCAGGAACACCTGCGGCGCCAGCACGCGCTGCTGGCCACGCGGATCGGGACGCTCCAGAAGATGGCCGCCGCCGTCGAACACGCCATGGAGGCACGCAGGATGAACGTACGGCTCACCCCGGAGGAGAAGTTCGAGGTCTTCGGCGACTTCGACCCCGACCGGCACGCCGAGGAAGCGGCCCGGCGCTGGGGTGGCACCGACGCCCACGAGCAGTCCCGGCGCCGGACGGCCACGTACACCAAGGACGACTGGAAGCGGTTGACGGCGGAGTTCGACGCCCTCCACCGCGCGATGGCGCAGCTGCTCGCGCAGGGGGTGCCGGCGGACTCCACGGCGGCGATGGACGTCGCCGAGGAGCACCGGCGCTTTATCAGCCGCGCGTACTACGACTGCACCCACGAGATCCACGCCGGACTCGGGGAGATGTACGTCGCCGACGAACGGTTCACCGCCACCTACGAGGCGATCCGCCCGGGGCTCGCGGCGTACCTGCGGGACGCGATGGTGGCGAACGCGGCGCGCAACGGGTGAGCGGCGGGCCGGCCGGCCGCGGGGCGCCGGCTGGCCCGCCCGGGTCGGTCAGCCCGCCGGTTCCAGCACCACGGCCGTGCCGTACGCACACACCTCGGTGCCCACGTCGGCGGCCTCGGTGACGTCGAAGCGGAACATCAGGACCGCGTTCGCGCCGCGCGCGCGGGCCTGCTCCACCAGGCGCTCCATGGCCTGGTTGCGGGTCTGCACGAGGGTCTTGGTCAGGCCGCGCAGCTCACCGCCGATCATCGACTTCAGCCCCGCGCCGATCTGGCTGCCGAGGTGCCGGGAGCGCACGGTGAGGCCGAAGACCTCGCCGATGACCTGTTTCACGTGAAACCCCGGTACGTCGTTGGTCGTCACGACCAGGACGTCGGACTGCGTCTGCTGTCCGCCGCCGTACTCCTCGATGCCCATGGTCCGCACCTCCTGTCCTTCCGGTCAGGATCGCCCGGCCCGGCGGGGGCGGCCAGTGGCCGGGGGCGGTCGGGTGGGGGCCCGTGGAACCGCTGGGCGCCATAGTCCGTTGATAGCTTTGGGCCGCACACTGCGCCTGCACCTCCGCTTCCGCTCGCCGCACCGGGCGAGCCGGGCGCCCTCGACCCAGGAGCCTTCACCCCGTGGAAACTCTCGCGCTCGGTCCCCAGTGGCTGAATTCGGACTACTTGATCACGACATTCGGCCTGATCGGCGTCCTGCTCATCGTCTTCGCGGAGTCCGGGCTGCTGATCGGCTTCTTCCTGCCCGGGGACTCGCTGCTGTTCACCACCGGTCTGATGGTGACGACGAACAAGATCGACAATCCGCTGTGGCTGGTGTGCGTGCTGGTGGTGCTGGCGGCCGTGCTGGGTGACCAGGCCGGTTACCTCTTCGGGCGCAAGGTCGGCCCCGCGCTCTTCACCCGACCCGACTCCCGGCTGTTCAAGCAGGAGAACGTGGAGAAGGCGCACGCCTTCTTCGAGAAGCACGGCCCGAAGTCGCTGATCCTGGCCCGGTTCGTGCCGATCGTGCGGACCTTCACGCCGATCATCGCCGGCGTGAGCCGGATGCAGTACCGCTCCTTCATCGTCTTCAACATCATCGGCGGAACGCTGTGGGGCGCCGGCGTGACGCTCCTGGGCGCCGCGCTGGGCAACGTCGAGTTCGTGCACAAGAACATCGAGGCGATCCTCGTGGGAATCGTGCTGCTCTCGGTGATTCCGGTCGCCATCGAGTTCCTGCGCGCCCGCGCCAAGTCGAAGAAGGAACCGGCCGCCCCCACGGCGAACACGCCGGAACGGGCACCGCGGGGGCGTCACGCCAAGCGGTGACGCGTTTTCTTCCCACGTTTTTGGCTTTCCCGCCGTGGGGCGTCTCGCTGTTGCGCCTGCGGCGCGGGCTTGTTGTCCGCTGCGCGGGGCTGTTGGGTGCGGTGTCGGGCCTGCGGGGGTGGTGTTGCAGGACTGCTGCGCTTTACGTCCTGCAACACCACCCCCTCCGGCCCGCCCCCTCCCGTTGAGGGTGGGTTGAAAGACGGGTGGGTGGGGGCCGGGCCCCGGCGGGTCGGTGCTGGCCACCACCCGGCGCGCTCAAGGATGTGAATCCACCCACGGAGCCGCGGGGACCCACCAACACAGGCCCCCACTCACCCCTTTCCCACCCCCATACGGGAGGGGTCGGGTTGGCGGGTGGTGGGGTGCCCGGACGTAAAGCGCAGCAGTCCGGGCACCCCACCACCCGCCAACCCGGCACCGCGCCTACCTACAAGCCCCGCGCAGCGGCAACGCGCCGCAGGCGCAAACAGCAACCCCCACGGCGGGGCAACCGACAACGTGGGAAGAAGCCCGCGCCGCCAGGCGCAAACGGCAACCACGGCGGGAAAGACAAAAACGTGGGGCGGGGCCCCGCGCAGCGGCCCGTGACGGGGAATGTCGGATCGCGACGCGGGCATCCGAAACCTTGGTGCGCGGTCCGCCGCACGTGTGAGGGCCCCCGGGGAAGCGCCGGGACCCGGCATGCGGCATCGTGTGCATGACCGGTCGGCAGGAGGCGTAGGACGAGGAGCGGAGAGACGTGGCGTCGGATCCACCACGCGGCAGCAGTAACGGCGGCAGCGGTCGGAGCAACGGCAACGGCACCTCGGAGCAGGCCGGTCCCGCCGACGAGCGCAAACCGTCGGACGAGGCACGGAGCGCCTTCACCCCGCCGTTGGGCGTGCCGTTGCCGCCGCCGCCCGAGGAGGAGCACCCCACCTCCGAGTTCGCGTTGCCCGACGGGCTGCGGCCGGACGCGTCGATCGAGCCGGAGGGGTCGGCGTTCGCCCCGCCGGGGGGCACCACGGGGCAGACCCGGCTGCCCACGTTCACGCCGCCGCACGGCATACCGGTGCTCAGCCTGACCAAGGAAGCGCCGTGGCAGGACCGGATGCGCACCATGCTGCGGATGCCGATCCACGAGCGGCCGGTGCCCGAACGGGCGGAGCGGACGGAGGAGGAGGGCGGCGGCCCCGCCGTGCCCCGCGTCCTGGACCTGACGCTGCGTATCGGCGAGATCCTGTTGGCCGGTGGCGAGGGCGCCGAGGACGTCGAGGCGGCGATGTTCGGCGTGGCGCACGCCTACGGCCTGGAGCGGGTCGAGCCGACCGTCACCTTCACCCTGCTGTCGATCTCGTACCAGCCGTCGCTGGTCGACGATCCGGTCACCGCGAGCCGGACGGTGCGGCGGCGCGGCGTCGACTACAACCGGCTGTCCGCGGTCTTCCGGCTGGTCGACGAGATCACGTCCGAGGGGATCAGCCTCGAAGAGGCGTACCGCGGCCTGGCGGAGATCCGACGCAACCGGCACCCGTACCCGAGTTGGGGGCTGACGCTGGCCTCGGGGCTGCTGTCCGGCGCGGCGAGCATGTTGGTCGGCGGCGGGACGCTGGTGTTCGTCGCGGCGGCGATCGGTTCGATGTTCGGCGACCGGATCGCCTGGCTGGCGTCGGCGCGCGGGCTGCCGGAGTTCTACCAGTTCGTGGTCGCGGCGATGCCGCCCGCCGCGATGGGTCTGGTCTTCGCCCTGGCGCACTCCAACGTGCAGTCCTCCGCGGTGATCACCGGTGGGCTGTTCGCGCTGATCCCGGGGCGGGCGCTGGTCGCCAGCGTGCAGGACGGGCTGACCGGCTACTACATCACCGCCGCCGCCCGGTTGTTGGAGGTCGGCTACCTGATCGTCGGCATCGTCGTCGGCGTGCTGTCCGTGCTCTACCTCGGGCTCCAGGTCGATCCGGGTCTCAAGCGGCTCAACCCGGAGCAGGCGCTGCAGCTCTACAACGAGCCCGGGGTGCAGATCATCGCGTCGATGCTGCTGGCGCTGGCGTTCTGCGTCCTGCTCCAACAGGAGCGGCACACGGTGGCGTTCGCGACCATAAACGGCGGGGTCGCGTGGGTGGTCTACGGGGCGCTGACCGTCACCGCCGGATTCAACGCGGTGCCGTCCACGGCGATCGCCGCCGGGCTCGTCGGCCTCTTCGGCCAGCTGCTCTCCCGCTACCGCTACGCCTCGGCGCTGCCGTACGTGACCGCGGCGATCGGGCCGCTGCTGCCTGGTAGCGCGACCTACTTCGGACTGCTGAACTTCGCCCAGGGCAACCTGCTGGAAGGTTTCTCCTCCCTGATCAAGGCCGCCTCGCTGGCGCTGGCGATCGCCGTCGGGGTCAACCTCGGTGGCGAGGTCGCCCGGCTGTTCCTGCGGGCGCCGGGCCTCACCGAGGCGGGCGCCGGGCGCCGGGCGGCGAAGCGGACCCGCGGCTTCTAGGCGACGGACCCGCGACACGGACGACGGGCGGCCCCCAGATGGGTGCCGCCCGTTCGCGTATGAAAATCAGAGCGCGTCAGCGGGCGCGCGGGGCTCCGGAGAACCCCGCCTCGCCCACCGGTCCGGCTCCGGTCGGGTCAGTGCCCGCCCTGCGCCTCGTAGCGCTTGTACGAGCGCTCGATCTCGGCCTCGGCGTCGGTGCGGCCGACCCAGTCGGCGCCCTCGACGGACTTGCCGGGCTCCAGGTCCTTGTAGACCTCGAAGAAGTGCTGGATCTCCAGGCGGTCGAACTCCGAGACGTGGTGGATGTCGCGGAGGTGCTCGACGCGCGGGTCGGAGGCGGGGACGCACAGCAGCTTGTCGTCGCCGCCGGCCTCGTCCGTCATCCGGAACATGCCGATGGCACGGCACTTGATGAGGCAACCGGGGAAGGTCGGCTCGTCCAGGATGACCAGGGCGTCCAGCGGGTCGCCGTCCTCGCCCAGGGTGTCCTCGACGAAGCCGTAGTCGGCCGGGTAACTGGTCGAGGTGAAGAGTCGACGGTCCAGGCGGATCCGACCGGTCTCGTGGTCCACCTCGTACTTGTTCCGCGAACCCTTCGGGATCTCGATGGTGACGTCGAACTCCACGGGTGGCTCCTCCATGATCAACACATACGTCTGGTGATTAAGTGTCCCCCACGCAGGTGTGTGGTGGCGAAAGGGGCTGGTCCGAAGTGCCCGAGACCCGAACATGGCAGGTCAGATGGCAGTCGGCACAGCGTTCCGCGCGGGTGGCGGCACGCCGGGCCGGGCGCTGCGCACGCACCGCGGCACGCAGTGCACAGCGCGCTGCACACGTGACGTCGGGCGCCGCCCAGCAGGCGTGGCAGGCCGCACCCCGGCACACGCGGCAGACCTGGCAACTGACCGCGCTGTCCGCCGCCACCGGTCTGTCGGTCGCGGTCGTCGCGGTCGCGGCGGCCGGGCCGTGGGACTCCGGTCAGCGTACGGCCGAGCGGGCGGCGGCGGTCCCCGCTCCGACGACAGGTGGCGAGCATCACGACGACGGCCGGGCGCCGGGCCCGGCGCCCAGCGCACCGGCCGTGCTGACCGCGCTCGGCGAGCCCGCGCACGGTGCGGTGGGCCGGGGGGCCGTGCCGGTGCCCACCGACGCCGGGCTGGCCGACGCCCTGGCGCCGCTGCTGGCCGATCCGGCACTGGGCCCGCTGCGCACCGCCTCCGTCGTGGACGTGGCGAACGGCCGGCAGGTCTTCGGCGCGAAGCAGGACGAGGCGGCCACCCCCGCCTCCACGGTCAAGCTGGCCACCGCGGTGGCCGCGCTCTCCCGGCTCGGCGCCGACCACCGCATCGACACCGGCGTCGTACTGGCCGGCAAGGACCGGATCGTCCTGGTGGGGGGCGGCGACCCGACGCTCACCGCCCGGGCGCCCGGCGCCGGCGCCGGCGACCGGCCGGCCAGCCTGGCGGACCTCGCCGACGCCACCGCCCGCGCCCTGAAGCAGCGCGGGCTCGGCACCGTCGGCCTCGACTACGACGCCTCCGCCTACACGGGGCCCGTCGAGCACCCCATCGGTCCCAACGAGAACATCGCCCCGGTCACCGCCCTGATGACCGACGAGGCCCGCCTCGACGACAGCGACCACGGGACCGCGCCGCGCTCCACCGACCCCGCGGGCGACGCCGCCCGCGCGTTCGCCGGCCTCCTCAAGGAGCGCGGGATCACGGTCACGGGGGACCCCGGTGCGGCCCGCGCCCCCAAGGCCGCCGAGCGGATCGCCGTCGTCCACTCGCTGCCGCTGTCCGCCCTCGTCGAGCGGATGCTGACCTACAGCGACAACGACATCGCCGAGGCGCTGGCCCGGCAGACCGCGCTCGCCGCCCATCGGCCCGCCAGCTTCGACGGCGCCGCCGCGGCCGTGCGGGACGCGCTGGCCGCCGAGCACCTGCCGCTGGCCGGCGCGGTCTTCGAGGACGGCAGCGGCCTGGACCGGGACGACAAGGTCTCCGCGAACCTGCTCTCGCACCTGCTGCTGGCCGCCGCCGCGCCCCACCAGCCCGACCTGCGGCCGATCGTCACCGGCCTCCCGGTCGCCGCCTTCACCGGGACCCTCAGCGGCCGTTACGTGGGCGACACCGCCGGGGCCGGCACCGTGCGCGCCAAGACCGGCACCCTCACCGGCGTGAACACCCTCGCCGGCACCGTCGTCGACGCCGACGGGCGCCTGCTGGCCTTCGCCTTCATGACCACCGGGACCACCGACCCGCAGGCCGCCCAGAAGGCCCTGGACCGGATGGCGTCCACGGTCGCCAACTGCGGCTGCCGCTAGCGGGCGCGCCCGGTGGCCTCCGGACCGCGCCACGGCCCGCCGGCCGCCGGACACCCGGCAACCTGCGCCGACCGTCCCGGTCGGCTACCCCACGACGGACCGGGCCCGTACGGTGAACCCATGACGAGCATCGGTGGTGTGGAGATGGTCGACTGGAATCTCGCGGTGGCGACCGCGACCCGGTTCGTACGGCCCGGACCGGAGGTGAGCCGGGACGAGGCGCGGGCGATCGTCGCCGAGCTGCGCCAGCACGCCAAGGCGTCCGAGACCCACGTCCGCGCGTTCACCCGGATGGCTCGGCCCGGTGCGGAGGGCGAGCCGGCGCCGCACGACACGCCGGTCCTGGTGGTGGACCGGCCCGGCTGGATCCGGGCCAACGTCGCCGGGTTCCGGGCGGTGCTGAAGCCGTTGCTCGCCAAGATGGAGGACCGGCGGTCCTCGACGCCCGGCGGCGCGGTGCTCGGCGCGGTCGGCGGCAAGGTGACCGGGGTCGAGCTCGGCATGCTGCTGTCGTTCCTGGCCTCGCGGGTGCTGGGCCAGTACGAGACGTTCGCCCCGGCCTCGCGCGAGCTGCCGGCGGGGACGCAGGGCGGCCGGCTGCTGCTGGTGGCGCCGAACATCGTCCACGTGGAGCGGGAACTCGACGTGGCGCCGCACGACTTCCGGCTCTGGGTGTGCCTGCACGAGGAGACCCACCGGACCCAGTTCAGCGCCGTGCCCTGGTTGCGGGACCACATCGAGGGCGAGGTCCAGTCCTTCCTCGCGGAGACCGACATCGACCCGGGGACGCTGCTGGAGCGGCTGCGGGAGGCCGCGCAGTCGCTGGCCGGCGCCAAGCCGGAGGGCGAGGAGGGCGACGAGGGCCGGTCGCTGGTGGACCTGGTGCAGACGCCCGCGCAGCGGGAGATCCTCGGGCGGCTGACCGCGGTGATGTCGCTGCTGGAGGGGCACGCCGACTTCGTCATGGACGGGGTGGGCCCCGAGGTGGTGCCCTCGGTGGCGGAGATCCGGGAGAAGTTCCAGAAGCGGCGGGCCAGCGGCGCGGGCCGACTGGACGTGGCGCTGCGGAAGCTGCTGGGACTGGACGCGAAGCTCCGGCAGTACCGTGACGGCGAGCGGTTCGTGCGGTCCGTCGTCGAGGAGGTCGGCATGGACGGCTTCAACCGCATCTGGACGTCGCCGAACACCCTCCCCACCAAACTGGAGATCGCCAAACCGGCGGACTGGGTCGCGCGGGTGCACCGGAAGGCGGAGGGGGCACCGTAAGCACGGGACGTGAGCTGGGCACGCCGTGCGGCAGAAGAGCGCCCCTCCAATCACCCGTCTGAGGGACCGTGACCGATGGATAGGCGTGCAATGCTCGGGGAACTGCTCGCCTCTGTCACCATCTAGGCACTCTGTGTGACGAGGTGCCGTCCACGGCCCGAGGCTCACCCCCCAGCTGAACGATTGGAAACGGACATGGGTCCCCATCCAGCGGTCGCCGCGATACGCCTGGCGGTCCGCCGCGTACTCCACGACGTGCTCAACCACCACTGCGCGCAGGACCGGCACGGTGCCCCGCTCGTGCTCGTCGCCTGCTCCGGCGGCGCCGATTCGATGGCGCTCGCCTCCGCCCTCGCCTTCGAGGCCCCCAAGCTGGGCGTCCGCGCCGGGGGCGTGACCATCGACCACGGCCTCCAGGAAGGCTCCGACCTCCGTGCCGCCGAGGTCGCGCTGCGCCTGCGGGCCCTCAAGCTCGACCCCGTCGACGTGGTCAGCGTCGAGGTGGGCCGGGCCGGCGGCCCGGAAGCGGCCGCCCGGGACGCCCGCTACGCCGCCCTGGACGCCACCGCCGACCGCCACGGCGCCAGTGCGGTGCTCCTCGGTCACACCCGCGACGACCAGGCGGAGACCGTCCTGCTCGGGCTGGCCCGCGGCTCCGGCATCCGCTCGCTCTCCGGGATGGCCGCCGCCGCCGGGACGAACGGCCGCTACCGCCGCCCCTTCCTGGACGTGGACCGACAGACGGCCCGCACGGCCTGCCTGATCCAGGCGCTGCCCGTCTGGGACGACCCCCACAACACCGACCCCGCCTACACCCGCTCACGACTGCGCCACGAGGGGCTGCCTGCCCTGGAGAAGTGCCTGGGCAAGGGCGTCGTGGAGGCCCTGGCGCGGACCGCGCAGCTGTCCCGTGACGACGCCGACGCACTGGACGCCTGGGCCGCCGAGGCCGAGGCGACGGTCGTCGACGAGGACGGCACCCTCGACGCCGCGGGGCTCTTCGGGCTGCCGCCCGCGGTGCGCCGCCGGGTGCTGCGTCGGGCGGTCATCGCCGCGGGTTCGCCGGCCGGTTCGCTCTTCGCCCGGCACATCGAGGAAGTGGACCGACTCATCACGGCCTGGCGGGGGCAAGGGGCCATCAACCTCCCCGGGCGCGTGGGTGTGCGACGGCAGGGTGGCAGACTGGTCATTCGGCAGGGCTGAGCCGCAGGAGACCGCGCCCTGTTTCGTGATCTCGCGACCGGTTCCCGCCGTGAGGTCCACGACCGACCTGCACACCGAACCGAGCGAGAGTGGCACGGGTGGACGACAAGGACATGGGCGCCGACCTTCAGTCGGTGCTCATCACTGAAGAAGAGATCAACGCGAAGCTGGCGGAGCTGGCTGCGAAGATCGACGCGGAGTACGCGGGCAAGGACCTGCTCATCGTCGGTGTCCTCAAGGGCGCGGTGATGGTGATGGCGGACCTGGCGCGTGCCCTGTCCACTCCCGTCACGATGGACTGGATGGCCGTGTCCTCCTACGGCGCGGGCACCCAGTCCTCCGGCGTGGTCCGGATCCTCAAGGACCTGGACACCGACATCAAGGGCAAGCACGTCCTGATCGTCGAGGACATCATCGACTCGGGCCTGACGCTGTCGTGGCTGCTGTCCAACCTCGGCTCGCGCGAGCCCGCCTCGCTGGAGGTCTGCACGCTGCTGCGGAAGCCCGACGCGGCCAAGGTGGCGATCGACGTGAAGTGGATCGGCTTCGACATTCCCAACGAATTCGTCGTGGGCTACGGCCTGGACTTTGCGGAGAAGTACCGCAACCTGCCGTTCGTCGGTACCCTCTCGCCCCACGTGTACGGCGGCTGAGAGCGTTCCCGCGCTCGCCGGTCACCGTGCCGGACGAGCGCTCGGACGGCTCGTGCCGCCCGGCGGGAACCCTTCGGGGTTTCCCGCCGTTGGAGCAGGGAGAGGGGAATCCCCGGCTTCGTTGTTCACTGTCGGCGCAGGCGCCGGGTGACAATGCTGGGGTACCGTCCGAAGGCAATCTGTTTTCGGGCGAGTAATACGACACCGTATACGCACGACCAGCCCTCCCGAGGGCGTTGTGCCTCACTGTGGCAGGAGGGACGGGGCCTTAGGCGGCTCCGTATGGATGGACGTGAAGCGATACTTCCGTGGGCCGGTCATGTGGATCGTGCTGGCCGTCCTCGCCGTGGTCGTGTTGATGCAGGTCGTCGGCTCGTCCGGCGGCTTTAAGACGGTGGACACCGGTCAGGTCGTCAAGGCGATTGCTGACAACAAGGTGAAATCCGCCGAGCTGACCACCGGCGACGAGAACAAGATCAAGGTCGAGCTGTCCGGGGACTACAAGGTCTCCGGCTCCAACAAGATTCAGGCCAGCTACATCGGCGACCAGGGCGTTGACCTGGCGAAGAACCTGCAGGCCAAGTACCAGACCGGCGAGATCAAGGACGGCTACACCGTCTCGCCGTCGAAGCAGAACCCGTTCGTCGGCGTGCTGCTCTCGCTGCTGCCGTTCGTGCTCATCGTGGTCGTCTTCCTGTTCCTGATGAATCAGATGCAGGGCGGCGGCTCCCGGGTGATGAACTTCGGCAAGTCGAAGGCGAAGCTGATCACCAAGGACACCCCCAAGACGACCTTCTCGGACGTCGCGGGTGCCGACGAGGCCGTCGAGGAGCTCCACGAGATCAAGGAGTTCCTCCAGGAGCCGGCGAAGTTCCAGGCCGTCGGCGCCAAGATCCCGAAGGGCGTGCTGCTCTACGGCCCGCCCGGTACGGGCAAGACGCTGCTCGCGCGCGCCGTCGCGGGCGAGGCCGGCGTCCCGTTCTACTCGATCTCCGGTTCCGACTTCGTCGAGATGTTCGTCGGTGTCGGTGCCTCCCGGGTCCGTGACCTCTTTGAGCAGGCCAAGGCGAACGCCCCGGCGATCGTCTTCGTCGACGAGATCGACGCCGTCGGCCGGCACCGCGGTGCGGGTCTCGGCGGCGGTCACGACGAGCGCGAGCAGACCCTCAACCAGCTCCTCGTCGAGATGGACGGCTTCGACGTGAAGGGCGGCGTGATCCTCATCGCCGCCACCAACCGGCCGGACATCCTCGACCCGGCGCTGCTGCGCCCGGGCCGGTTCGACCGGCAGATCGCCGTCGACCGTCCGGACCTGCAGGGCCGCCTGGAGATCCTCAAGGTCCACCAGAAGGGCAAGCCGGTCGCGCCGGACGTCGACCTCTCGGCCGTCGCCAAGCGCACCCCCGGCTTCACCGGTGCCGATCTGTCCAACGTCCTGAACGAAGCCGCCCTGCTGACGGCCCGTAGCGACGAGAAGCTGATCGACAACCACTTCCTGGACGAGGCGATCGACCGCGTCGTGGCCGGTCCGCAGAAGCGGACCCGGATCATGTCCGAGAAGGAGAAGAAGATCACCGCGTACCACGAGGGCGGACACGCCCTGGTCGCGGCGGCTTCGCCGAACTCCGACCCGGTCCACAAGATCACGATCCTGTCCCGCGGCCGGGCCCTGGGCTACACCATGGTCCTGCCCGACGAGGACAAGTACTCCACCACCCGCAACGAGATGCTCGACCAGCTGGCGTACATGCTGGGCGGGCGTGCGGCGGAGGAGCTGGTCTTCCACGACCCGACCACCGGTGCGGCCAACGACATCGAGAAGGCGACCGCCACCGCCCGCGCGATGGTCACGCAGTACGGCATGACCGAGCGGCTCGGCGCGATCAAGTTCGGCTCGGACAACTCCGAGCCGTTCCTGGGCCGCGAGATGGCGCACCAGCGCGACTACTCGGAAGAGGTCGCCGCGCTGGTCGACGAGGAAGTCAAGAAGCTCATCGAGACCGCGCACAACGAGGCGTGGGAGATCCTGGTCGAGAACCGCGACGTGCTCGACAACCTCGTTCTGGAGCTCCTGGAGAAGGAGACCCTCAACAAGGAGCAGATCGCCGAGGTCTTCAAGCACATCGTGAAGCGCCCGGCCCGCCCGGCGTGGACCGGCTCCTCGCGCCGTACGCCCTCGACCCGTCCGCCGGTGCTGACGCCCAAGGAGCTGGCCCCGGCCAACGGCTCCGCGGCACCGTCGGTCTCCATGGACAAGGCGGAGAGCACCGAGGAACCGCGTCCGGAGAGCTGATCGACGGCCGTACGGCCCCGGAATACCCGCCGCGCCCCCCGAGGTTTTAGCCTGGGGGGCGCGGCATTCCGCGTTTTCGAGTGGGCCAGAAGGAACGAGGCACCAATGACGGACCCTGTGACGCTGGACGTCGAGGGCGGCGCGATCGGCACGTTCGACGAGAAGCGTGCCGCGGACGCCGTGCGCGAGCTGCTCATCGCGGTGGGCGAGGATCCGGACCGCGAGGGCCTCCTGGAGACGCCGGCGCGGGTGGCCCGGGCGTACAGGGAAATCTTCGCCGGCCTGTGGCAGAAGCCCGAGGACGTGCTGACCACCACCTTCGACCTCGGCCACGACGAGATGGTGCTGGTCAAGGACATCGAGGTGGTCTCGAACTGCGAGCACCACCTGGTCCCGTTCGTCGGGGTGGCCCACGTGGGCTACATCCCGTCCACCGACGGGAAGATCACCGGGCTGTCGAAGCTGGCCCGGCTGGTCGACGTGTTCGCGCGCCGCCCCCAGGTCCAGGAGCGGCTGACCACCCAGATCGCCGACTCGCTGATGAAGATCCTGGAGCCGCGCGGGGTGATCGTGGTCATCGAGTGCGAGCACATGTGCATGACCATGCGCGGGGTGCGCAAGCCGGGCGCCAAGACGACGACGTCCGCGGTGCGCGGGCAGCTGCGCGATCCCGCGACGCGGGCCGAGGCGATGAGCCTGATACTGGCCCGCTGAGGCCGGTGCGCCGGCCGTCGCCGCGCCCGGCGGGGCGACGGCCGCCGGAAGAACGGAGCGCGGCCCGGGGCCCACGGCTGACGCCGGGGCCCCGGGCCGCGCCCGGGTGCGTGGGGCCTGGTCAGGCCTTGAGGTGCCCGCCCATCCACTCCAGGGCGGCCGGGATCTCCCGGCGCCAGGTGTTGAAGTTGTGGCCGCCGCTGTCGAGGATGATCGACGCGACCTTGGAGGGCGACTTGGTGCCCTCGATGAACTTCAGGGTGGGCTTGTAGTTGCTCTCGCCGTGCTTGCTGCTGGTGACCAGCAGGTTCACCGCGGGAGCGGGCAGGTGCTGCTGGCGCCAGTGCAGGTTGTTCTCCCGCTCCAGCTGCTTGCTGCCGCCGAACAGCGCACCGGTGGTGGCGTCGATCGGCGCTTTGTAGTCGCCGGAGAGCGAGACCGCGGTGGAGTACGCGTGCGGGTTGCGCATGGTCAGCTTCAGGGCGCAGTAGCCGCCCGTGGAGTCGCCCATGATGCCCCAGCTCTTGGCGTCCCGGCCGACGCGGTACTCGCCGCTGATGTCGTGGCGCAGGTCGTGCGCGAAGAACGTCTCGGTCTGGGGGCCGTTGGGTATGTCCACGCACTCGGTGTCCCGCGGCGGGGCCACGGTCGGGCGCATCATCACCAGGACGGTCGGCTGGACGCGGTCGGCCTTGAGCAGGTCGTACTGGGTCTGCGGGTAGTGCAGCTTCTTGTAGAGCGCCTCGGCGGTGCCCGGGTAGCCGGTGAGGATCACCGCCGCCGGGAACTTCTTGTGCGCGTACCGCGGCTGGAAGTACTGCGGCGGCAGGTAGACGTACGCCGGGCTGGCGATCTTGGACTTCTCGCCGCGGACCAGGACCTTGTCCAGCCGGCCGGCGGTCGCCGGGACCGAGGCGCCCTGGATGCTCAGGCGCTCGGTGCCCAGCATCTTGAGGCTGGTGCCGTTCGGGCCGGACTTGTAGTTGGTGATCACGCCCGGCTCCTGCTCCTGGCCGAGGAGGTCGGCCCAGGAGGCGTAGAAGCCGAAGGTGTTGTTGGCGAAGAGGCCGATGGCCGCGAAGAGCGAGAGCTGCGTGGCGAAGAGCAGTCCGATGCGGCCGAGCACGGCGCGCCAGTTGCCCTTGGAGAGCCGCGGCCAGAGCCAGATCGTCAGGACGAACAGTGCCACCGCGACGAGAACGGCAAGAAGCAGCACTTTCTTGCTGGTGAGACCCATGTGGTGCTTTCTTCCGGGCGGCCGGGCCATCCGGACCGCAAGTGGAACCCCGAGCCCTGAGACGCCGTCATACAGGGCGCAAAAGTCCAGATGCTGCGACTAAGGCTCGCACGTTCTCTCGACCGGGGCGACGGGAAAGTGATGTCTGACAGGCTAGATGGCGAAAAGTCGGAGAAGGTTGCGTGGTCTGCGCCACGCTGGCTCCGCGGTCCACGGCCCGCATCGGTACCGCGGCTGGTGGGCACGGCCGGAGTCGTGGTCGGTCTGCTGAACCTGGTGTCCGGGATCTTCCCGCGCTTCCGGCACAGCCGGGTGCACGCGGTGGCCGAGGTGCTGCCGGGCGCGGTGAGCCCGCTGGCGGCCTCCGCCTCCCTCGTGGTCGGGATCCTGCTGCTGCTCCTGGCCCACGGGCTCAAGCGGCGCAAGCGGCGGGCCTGGGCGGCGGCGGTGGCGCTGTTGCCGGTGGGCATCGCGGCCCAGCTGTTCTACCGGCACTCGGTCTTCGGGGCGGTGCTGTCGCTGGTACTGCTGGGGTTCCTGATCCGGTACCGGCGGGCGTTCGCGGCGCTGCCCGATCCGCGCAGCCGCTGGAAGGCGGCGGCCAACCTCGTCGCCCTGGGCGGGGTCAGCTTCGCCCTCGGCATGGTGATCGTCAGCTCCCACCCGCACAAGATCGTCGGCTCGCCGTCGTTCGGGGAGCGTGCCGAGCACGTGCTGTGGGGGCTCTTCGGCTTCGAGGGGCCGATCGCCTACACCAACGGCGTGGACTACACCGTGGGCTACTCGCTCGGCGCGCTGGGCCTGCTGACCGTGGTGACCACCGCCTACCTGGCCTTCCGCCCGGAGCACCCGGCGTCCCGGCTGACGGACGAGGACGAGCAGCGGCTGCGGGAGCTGTTGGACAAGCACGGCAGCCGGGACTCGCTGGGCTACTTCGCGCTCCGTCGCGACAAGGGCGCGGTGTTCTCGCCGTCCGGCAAGGCGGCGGTCTGCTACCGGGTGATCTCCGGCGTGATGCTGGCCAGCGGCGACCCGATCGGGGACGTCGAGGCGTGGCCCGGCGCCATCGAGCGGTTCATGGAGGAGGCGCGGGCGCACTCCTGGACCCCGGCGGTCACCGGGTGCAGCGAGACCGGCGGCCAGGTGTGGACCCGGGAGACCGGGATGGACGCGCTGGAGCTGGGCGACGAGGCGATCGTGGACGTCGCCGACTTCACCCTGAGTGGCCGGGCGATGCGCAACGTGCGGCAGATGGTCAAGCGGATCGAGCGCAACGGCTACACCACCCGGGTCCGGCGCGTCCGCGACCTGGAGCCGGAGGAGCTGGCGCGGGTCCAGAAGGCCGCGGACGCCTGGCGGGACACCGACACCGAGCGCGGGTTCTCCATGGCGCTCGGCCGGATCGACGCGGTGCGGGACGGCGACGCGGTGATCGCCACCGCGCACCAGGCGCCGGCCGAAGGCGAGGAGCCGGGCCCGTTCGGGGACCTGAAGGCGATGCAGCACTTCGTCCCGTGGGGCGGCGACGGCATCTCGTTGGAGCTGATGCGGCGGGACCGCAGCGCCGACCCGGGGATGAACGAGCTGCTGATCGTGGCGGCGCTGCAGGCGGCGCCGGGGCTGCGGATCGAGCAGGTGTCGCTGAACTTCGCGGTGTTCCGCTCCTCCTTGGAGCGGGGCGAGAAGCTGGGCGCGGGGCCGGTGCTGCGGGTCTGGCGCGGGACGTTGATCTTCCTGTCCCGGTGGTACCAGATCGAGTCGCTCTACAAGTTCAACGACAAGTTCCGGCCACGCTGGGAGCCGCGGTTCGTGGTGTTCCGCAACAGCCGGGACATCCCGCGGATCGGGCTGGCCACCTTGCAAGCCGAGGGGTACCTGGAGCTGCCGCGGGTGCTGCGCCGCCGGAAGGCCGCCGAGCCGCGGCCGTGCGGGCACCTGGAGGAGACGGTGGTGGCAGCCGGGGCGTTGGAGAAGGTGGCGTGAGGCCCGGCTCGGACCGGCCGCGACCGGGCCGGCCCGAGGCCCCGCGGGGGCCCGCGGAGGGGGGATCTGCGCAGCCGGCGGCGGCAATCCGGCCGGTCGGCACACGGCCTACGCTGGTGCCATGAGTACCTTGCGCGGCCGGGTGGCCGGACTGCCGGAGTGGGACCGCTGCGCGGTGATGGGCGTCGTGAACGTGACGCCCGATTCGTTCTCCGACGGCGGCGAGTGGTTCGACACCGAGCTCGCCGTCAAACACGGTCTGGACCTGGTGGCCCAGGGTGCCGACATCGTGGACGTCGGCGGTGAGTCGACGCGCCCCGGTGCGGCCCGGGTGGACGAGGCCGAGGAGCTGCGGCGGGTCGTCCCGGTGGTCCGCGAGTTGGCCGCGGCGGGGGTGGTGGTGTCCGTCGACACCATGCGCGCCGCGGTGGCCGAGCGGGCCGTGGAAGCGGGGGCGCGGCTGGTCAACGACGTGAGCGGGGGGCTGGCCGATCCCGCGATGGTGCCGACGGTCGCCGCCCACCACGTCCCCTTCGTGGTGATGCACTGGCGCGGCCAGTCGATCGACATGAACAACCGGGCGGTCTACGCGGACGTGGTCGGCGAGGTGGTCGACGAGTTGGCGGCGAGCGTGGAGCGGGTGGTCGCCGGCGGGGTGGACCCGGAGCGGATCGTCATCGACCCCGGGCTGGGCTTCGCCAAGGAGGCCGGGCACGACCTGGCGCTGGTGGCGGAGTTGGGCCGGCTGCGGGCGCTTGGCCGGCCGCTGCTGGTGGCGGCATCGAGGAAACGGTTCCTGGGCAGGGTGCTGGCAGGCGGCGAGGGTGCCGCCCCACCGCCGGCCCGGGAGCGGGACGCCGCGACGGCGGCGGTGTCGGCGATCGTGGCGCGAGAGGGGGCCTGGTCGGTGCGGGTGCATGAGGTCAGGGCGAGCGCGGACGCGGTGCGGGTGGCCCGTGCCGTCGAGGGCGCGGCGCGGGCGGCCGACGGCGTCGGGGCAACCGGCGCGGTGCGGGTGGGCGGTACGGCGACGACGACGGGGACGAAGTGAGCGGCTTGGGCCCACGGACGGACATCGAGCTGGTCGAGCAGGCGAACACCACGCTGTACGAGACCATCGAGCGCGGCGACCACGAGGCACTGTCCGAGCTGTGGCTGGACGGTCAGGTGAGCGTGGTCCACCCGGGGTGGCCGGTGCTGCGCGGGCGGGGGGAGGTGCTCCGGTCGTACGCGCTGATCATGGCGAACACCGAGTACATCCAGTTCTTCCTGACCGACGTGGAGATCGACGTCATCGGCGACACCGCGCTGGTCACCTGCACGGAGAACATCCTCAGCGGCGGCCCGGCCGAGGACGACGGTTCCGTGGGGCCGCTCATCGGCCAGTTGGTCGTGGCGACCAACGTCTTCAAGCGGACCGAGGACGGCTGGCGGGTCTGGTCGCACCACGGTTCGCCGGTGCTCGCGGACCGTGAGGACGACGACGGGGACGACGACGCCGACGAGGACGAGGAGAACGGGCCGGCCGGGCGGCTGTGAATTTCCGGTCGCATCCCAGTCCGCGGACATGTGAGTGGCTTCACAAGCCGTGCGGTGCCGGGGGTGCGGGCGGGTGCGCCCGGCGTCAGCGCCCCGGGTGGGGCGCACCCGTTCGAGCCAAGTGCGGCACGGGTAGGGGTGGGGCGGGCAGGCGCGGGTAAGAGGCCGCGCGGACGATCTCCCGTGCTGGGCAAGGCTGCCCGCGCGACACCGCCTAGCAGCAGGACGGGGGCCTTGTCCATAGCCCCCATGGGCGAGTGCTGTCGGTGCTCGCAGGTAGATTCGAATGGGGCAGTGTCGCCGGCCAACTCTGGTGCCTGCCCGAATCCGACGAACAGTGGCGCCAGCGGCGCCGCCGGACCAGTGGGAGTGATTCGCGTGGATCGTGTCGCGCTGCGTGGGCTGAAGGCCCGAGGACACCACGGGGTGTTCCCCCGGGAACGCGAGGAAGGCCAGACCTTCATCGTCGACCTGGTCCTCGGCCTGGACACCCGCCCGGCCGCAGCCTCCGACGATCTCGCGAAGACCGTCCATTACGGCATCGTCGCCGAGGAGGTGGTGGCCGTCGTCGAAGGCGAGCCCGTCGACCTCATCGAGACCTTGGCGGAGCGCATCGCCGACCAGTGCCTGAAGCACGAGGGGGTGCAGGAGGTGGAAGTGGTGGTCCACAAGCCGGACGCACCGATCACCGTCCCCTTCGACGACGTGACCATCACCATCACTCGGAGCCGAGTATGAAAACCACCCAGCAGCCGGCACCCGCCACCGCCCGCCTCCCGCACGCCGCTTCCGCCGCCGACCCGACCGTCCAGCCGGTGCCCGCCTCGGTGGTGGAGCAGGTCGACGCGGCGGACGTCACGCTGTCCAACCCCAAGCGCGCAGTGATCTCGCTGGGCAGCAACCTCGGCAACCGCCTGGAGACGCTCCAGGGCGCCATCGACGCGCTGGAGGACACCCCGGGCGTCCGGGTCAAGGCGGTCTCCCCGGTGTACGAGACCGAGCCGTGGGGCGTCGCCCCCGACTCGCAGCCCGCGTACTTCAACGCCGTGGTGCTGATCAAGACGACGCTGCCGCCGGACTCCCTCCTGGAGCGCGGGCACGCCATCGAGGAGGCCTTCGAGCGGGTGCGGGACGAGCGGTGGGGTCCGCGCACGATCGACGTCGACATCCTCGCCTACCAGGACGTGGTCTCCGACGACCCGCGGCTGACGCTGCCGCACCCGCGCGCCCACGAGCGGGCGTTCGTCCTGGTGCCGTGGCACGACGTCGACCCGGAGGCGGAGGTCCCCGGCCGGGGCGCGGTGGCGGCCCTGTTGGCCGCGGTCGGCAGCGACGGCGTGAACCACCGGGCGGACCTGGAACTGCGACTGCCGGAGTAGTCGTTAGGGTTGCGGGCCGGCCGCGTACGGCGGCGATGCGCCCGGGACGCCCGTCGCGCTGATGTACTGGCGCCTGGACGTCGCGGCGGTGCGCTCGTGCGCGCGGGACGGTCCGGACGGATACGGCGGTCGCACCGAGGGGTGCGGCCATGAGGCGGACACGGTCATCGCGGTAGGGATGGCCGGGACGGTGCGAGGGGCGATCGCTCGGTGAAGCAGCTACGGATCAAGGTCCTGGTCGGGCTGTTCGTGGTGGCCGGCATCCTGGCCTGGGCGGGCGCCCGGCTATGGGACGCGTTCGGCTCCCTGCCCGGCGTGCCGGTGGCGGCGCCGATCGTGCTGGCGCTGATCGCCGTGGTGCTCGCCGCCACCGCGCTCTCCCTGCGGTCCCGACTGCGGGCGCAGCGCGAGCGGGAGCCCGACGCGAAGGGCGTCGACCCGTTGGTGGCCGCCCGTGCGGTGGTCTTCGGCCAGGCCAGTGCCCTGGTGGCGGCGTTGGTCTCCGGGCTCTACGGCGGCGTCGGGGTCTTCCTGCTGCTGTCGGGCGTGGACGACGCGCGCCGTACCCAGGCGGTGTACGCCGGGTTCTCGGTGCTCGCCGGTGCCGCGGTGGTGGCCGCGGCGATCTTCTTGGAGCGGGTCTGCAAGCTGCCGGAGGGCGAGGACGGGGACGACGACGGCCCTGGGCCGGCCCGGGCCTGACGCGGCCCAGGGCCGGGCCCGCCCCGTCGTCTCAGGTGCCCGGGACGGTGTCCAGGGCGACCTCGGCGCGCGGCAGGTCCGTCGCGTCCGCTGTGGTGGCGCGGCGCAGGGCGCCGTGCAGTCGGGCGGGCGTGAGGACGCCCCGGTAGCGGTCGCCGTCGAGGACCGCGAGCCAGCCCGCGTCGTGTTGGAGCAGGGTGCTGAGCGCCTGGCGGAGCGGGGTGCCGAGCGGCACGCTGGCGGCCATCGGGCGGGCCAGGTCGCGGACGGTGGCGGAGCGGTCCGCGGCGGGGCCCTCG
The DNA here is from genome assembly GCF_039532155.1 of Streptomyces lunalinharesii. NCBI lineage: Bacteria > Bacillati > Actinomycetota > Actinomycetes > Kitasatosporales > Streptomycetaceae > Streptomyces > Streptomyces lunalinharesii. Next base: position 10,729 of record NZ_BAAARK010000056.1, on the reverse strand, counting down.
GGGTCGGCGAGCGCGTCCGCCGCCACCCAGCCGTACGGCGCTGCGTCGGCGTCCAGGACGACGGCCCAGGGGGCGCCGGCGGCGGTGAGCGCGTCGGCGGCCCGGGCGGCCGGGTCGTCCAGGCGGACCACCGGCGGCTCGTCGAGGTCGGCGGTCTCGACGGGGGTGACGGCGAGCCGCTTCAGGCCGCGGTCGGCGCCCACGAACTCCGCGGTGTACGGGGTCGCCGGGGCGCCCAGGACGGTCGCCGGGGTGTCCAACTGCTCTATGCGTCCGCTGCCGTAGACGGCGATGCGGTCGCCGAGCCGGACCGCCTCCTCGATGTCGTGCGTGACGAAGAGCACCGTCTTGTGGAGCGTGGACTGCAGCCGCAGGAACTCGTTCTGGAGGTGCTCGCGGACGACCGGGTCGACGGCGCCGAATGGCTCGTCCATGAGCAGCACGGGTGGGTCGGCGGCGAGCGCGCGGGCCACGCCGACGCGTTGCCGCTGGCCGCCGGATAGCTGGTCGGGGTAGCGGTCGCCGTAGACGGCCGGGTCGAGGCCGACCAGGTCGAGGAGTTCGGCGGCGCGGGCCCGGGCCGCCTTGCGCGGCCGACCGAGGAGGTGCGGGACGGTGGCGGTGTTGTCCAGCACGGTTTTGTGGGGGAAGAGCCCGACCTGTTGGATGACGTAGCCGATGCGGCGGCGGAGTTCGACCGGATCGGCGTCGGCGATGTCCTCGCCGTCGAGGAGGATCCGGCCGCCGGTGGGTTCGATGAGCCGGTTCACCATCTTCATCGTGGTCGTCTTGCCGCAGCCCGACGGGCCGACGAGGGTGATGAGTTCGCCCGCGGCGACCTCGAAGGAGAGGTCGTCGACGGCGGTGGTGCCGTCGGCGTAACGCTTGGTGACGTGCTCGAAGCGGATCATGAATTCCCCCTGTGTGGACGGGCCCCATTGTGTACGCGTCGTGCGCGGGTGCCGTGAACGCGGTGTTGCGAGTGGATGCCGGGCCGCGGTGATTGTCAGTGGTGGGGGTTAGGGTCGCAGACGGTCACCACGGTATCGGCGAGCGGGGGAGGTGACGGCGGTGGAGGTACCGACGCGTGCGGCGCAGGCATTGATGGGCGCTCAGTCCATGGCGCAGGGCGGTGGGTCCGGCTGCCTGGAGCGGAACGACTGGATCTGCGGGGAGTACCTCCGCACCCGGAGCCAGGAGTTGTGGGACGCCACGCTCCAGCACGTCGGCATCACGGTGGTGTCGGTGGCGCTCGGGCTGCTGATCGCGTTTCCGCTGGCGTTGTTGGCGCGGCACCGACGGGGCGTCGCGGGGCCGGTCCTGGGGCTGACGACGGTGCTGTACACGGTGCCGTCGCTGGCGATGTTCGCGCTGCTGACACCGGTCTTCGGGGTGTCGCCGGCGGTGGTCGTCACGGGCCTGGTGCTCTATTCGCTGACGATCCTGGTGCGCAACGTCCTCGCCGGTCTGGACGCGGTGCCGGCCGAGGTGCGGGAGGCCGCCCGCGGGATGGGGTACGGCCCGGCGCGGCTGCTGTTCGAGGTGGAGCTCCCGCTCGCGCTGCCGGCCTTGGTGGCCGGCGTGCGGATCGCCACGGTCTCGACGGTGGCGATGACGACGATCGGTTCGGTCGTCGGATACGGCGGGTTGGGCAATCTCATAGCCAGCGGCATGGAGGGCTTCTTCAAGGCGGAGGTGCTGACCGCTTCGGTGCTGTGCGTGGTGTTGGCGCTGGTGGCGGACCTGCTCCTGTTGGGGCTCCAGCGGTTGTTGACGCCGTGGACGCGGGCGCGCTCCGCGGGCCGCCGGACGCGGCGCGGGGCGACCGTGGCGAAGGCGGTGGGGTGAGCGTGGACGCGATCACGGGCGCCTGGCAGTGGCTGGGCACGGCCGCCAACTGGGCCGGGGAGAAGGGGGTGTGGCACCGCCTCGGTGAGCACCTCTGGTTGAGCGGGATCTGCCTGGTGCTGTCCTGCCTGATAGCGCTGCCGGTGGCGCTGTGGCTGGGCCACATAGGCAAGGGCGGGGCGTTGGCGATCAACATCTCCAACGTGGGGCGCGCGGTGCCGACGTTCGCGGTCCTGGTGCTGCTGACGCTGAGCCCGTTGGGATCGCACGGCGACTGGCCGACGGTCATCGCGCTGGTGCTGTTCGCGGTGCCGCCCCTGCTGACCAACGTCTACCTGGGCATCCGCGAGGCGGACCGCGACGTGGTCGAGGCGGCCCGGGGGATGGGGATGTCGGGGCCGCAGCTGCTGCGGCGGGTGGAGATCCCGCTCGCCTACCCGCTGATCATGACCGGGCTGCGGTCGGCCGCGGTCCAGGTGGTGGCCACGACGACGCTGGCCGCGCTGGCCGGCGGTGGGGGCCTGGGCCGGATCATCACCGCCGGGTTCGGCAATTACGACACCGCGCAGGTGGTCGCCGGGGCGGTGCTGGTGGCGGTGCTGGCGCTGGTGGTGGAGGGGGTGCTGGTCGTGGTGGACCGGGCCTTCGATCCGATGCGGGGACGGCGGCGCGGGCCGTCCGGGAAGGCGCCGGCCCCGGCGCCGGCCGGGACCCGTCCCGAACCGTCCGGCTCGACCTGAGCGACCGGCTGATCCCCGACGACCTGATCCGACGACCTGATCCCGACGACCTGATCCGAACAGACGGAGTGGAATTCCATGAGCAGCACAGCACGCGCGGTGCGTACCGCGTTGGCCGCCGGGACCGTGGTGGCGCTGGCAGCCGGGCTCGCCGCGTGCGGCGGGCAGAGCCTGGAGGAGAAGGGCGGCCGGGCCAAGGGCGGCGGGAAGGGCGAGATCGTCATCGGCTCGGCCGGTTTCACCGAGTCGAAGGTGCTCGCCGAGATGTATTCGCGGGTGCTCGCCGATGCCGGTTACCAGCCGCGGGTACAGACGTTGACCAATCGCGAGCTGTACGAACCGGCCCTGGAGAAGGGCCAGATCGACGTCGTTCCGGAATACGCCTCGACCCTCGCGGAATTCCTCAACGCGAAGAAGAACGGCCCCAAGGCGAAGCCGGTGGCTTCCAGCGACATCGACAAGACGGTGGCCGCGCTCGAGAAGCTCGCCGAGCCGCGCGGTCTGAAGGTGCTGCCGGCGGGCGCCGCCACCGATCAGAACGCGTTCGCGGTCACCAAGGAATTTGCCGCCCAGCACTCGCTGAAGACGCTCTCCGACCTGGGACGTTCGCATGAGAAGATCAAACTCGCCGCGGGTGAGGAGTGCGAGACGCGGGTGTTCTGCAAGCCCGGCCTGGAGAGCACCTACGGCATCGGCGTGGCGGCCATCGATCCCAAGGGCGTGGGGACCCCGCAGGCCAAGCAGGCGGTCAAGGACGGCACCGACCAACTGGTGCTCACCACGACCACGGACGCCACTCTCGACAACTTCGGCCTGGTGCTTCTGCAGGACGACAAGAAGCTGCAGAACGCCGACAACGTACTGCCCGTGCTGAATGCGAAGAAGGCCGCCGACAAGGAGATCGAGACCGCACTCGACAAGATCACCAAGGTGCTGACGACCGAGGACTTGATCAACTTGAACCGCAAGGTCGATGCCGAGCGCTTGAAGCCCGCCGATGTGGCACAGGCCTATTTGGAGTCCAAGGGACTGGTCAAGAAGTAACCAGCGCGAAACGGATGCGTATGCGGGGCCCCATAGGTCTCGCACGCACGGTAAGTTTCTGGCCATGCCACGAGGACGCCACCGCCATTCCCCACCCCTCCACCGGCTGCTTCCTCCCGCGACGGTCGCCGGTGCGTCAATTGCCTGCGCCGCGAGCGCGTGGTTCGTCGGCGACGACCTCGTGCAACGGGTGCTCGCCGCCGGGGCCGCGGCCGCCGCGGTCACCGGCGCCGTCCTCCTGCGCACCTGGGACCGCAAGGCCGGCAAGCGGGTCGCCGAGCTGACCCGGGCCCGGGCGCGCGACGAGTGGCGCACCGAGGAACGCGTCGCCGAACTGGAAACGGACGTCGAGGAGTCGCGCGAGATCCGCGCCGGCCTGGACGCCAAGCTCCGCGCCAAGCGCGCCGAACTCGCCCGCCTGCGCAGCGAGCACGCCGCCCTGCTGCGCCGCTACGCCACCGCCGAGACCGAGCGGGCCAGCGCCCTGGAGGGCCGTCGACTGCTCGCCATCGAGGCCGGGCAGCCGTCCGCCGGCGCCGCACTCGTTCCGGCCCGGCGCCAGCCGGGGACCGGCGGCGGGCGCCACGCCTTGGCCACCCAGCGCCCGGACGGCCCGCCCGCGGCCCGTCCGGCCGCCACGTTCGCCCAGGCGGACCGGGCCCTGCGCGAGCTGACCCGCAACGCCGCCCGGCAGCGCGCCACCGGCGAGGACAGCACCGGCGCCCAGCAGAAGCCCGGGGCCGACGACCAGGGGAAGTCCGAGGCGGCCGCCGCGCAGGGGGTGGGCGGACCGGAGCTCCGCCCGGTGCCGGCCGCCGCCGCGATCGCCCCGCCGCGCCCCGCCGTGTCCCGCACGCTGGGCGGCTTCGACTTCTTCGGCAACGCCGCCGTCCCGCACGACCAGCCGACCGCCCCCCTGGAGGAGGACCTGGCGGACGTCGTCGGCGACGAGGCGGTCGCCGAGCAGTCGGCGCGCGCACAGGCCCGCGTGCCCGCCCGGGCGGCGCTCCCGCAGACCGCCGACGAGACCACCGACGAGACCGCCGCGACGCCCGAGAAGGCCGCGGACGCCGGCACGGACGGCGAGCACCAGGCGTCCGACGACGCGACGGCCGACGGGGAGACCACGCACGGCGCCGGTGAGGTCATCGACCTGACCGCCCACGACGAGACCGAGCAGCTCGACCTCGCCGAACTGCGCAGCGCCATCTCCTGAGCGCCGAAGACCCGTAGACGCACCGAGCGGCGGGGAGTTCGTCCACAGCCTGTGGAGGAACTCCCCGCCGCTGTGCTGTGCGCGGGCGCAACCAGGGGCGGCACGGCGGCCCGCCGCTGCGCCCGGCTACTTGTCGATGTCGCCGACCACGAAGAACATCGACCCCAAGATGGCGACCATGTCGGCCACCAGGGTCCCCGGCAACAGCTCGGTCAGCACCTGGACGTTGTTGTACGACGCGGAGCGCAACTTCAGGCGGTACGGGGTCTTCTCGCCCTTGGAGACGAGGTAGTAGCCGTTGATGCCGAGCGGGTTCTCGGTCCAGGCGTAGGTCGTGCCCTCGGGGGCCTTGAGGACCTTGGGCAGCCGCTGGTTGATCGGACCGGGCGCCAGCTCCGCGATCCGGTCCAGGCAGGCGTCGGCCAGTTCGAGGGAGTTGTGGGTCTGCGCCAGCAGGCACTCGAACCGGGCCAGGCAGTCACCCTCGTCCCGGGTGACCACCTGGAGCGTCGAGGCGAGGTCGCCGTACGCGAGGTAGGGCTCGTCGCGCCGCAGGTCGAAGTCGACGCCGGACGCGCGGGCGATCGGCCCGGAGACGCCGTAGGCGTGCACCGCCTCGCGGGAGAGCACACCGACGCCGCGGGTGCGGCCGCGGAAGATCTCGTTGCCGAGGACGAGGTCGTCGAAGACGTCCATGCGGGAGCGGACGTCGGCGACGGCCTGCCGGGCCCGGCCGAGCCAGCCGGCGGGCAGGTCCTCCTTGAGGCCGCCGACGCGGTTGAACATGTAGTGCATCCGGCCGCCGGAGACCTCCTCCATGACGGTCTGGAGCTCCTCGCGCTCGCGGAAGGCGTAGAAGACCGGGGTGATGCCGCCGAGTTCCAGCGGGTACGAGCCGAGGAACATCAGGTGGTTCAGCACGCGGTTCAGCTCGGCGAGCAGCGTCCGGGTCCACACCGCGCGCTCGGGGACCTCCATGCCGAGCATCCGCTCGATGCCGAGCACCACGCCCAACTCGTTGGAGAACGCCGAGAGCCAGTCGTGGCGGTTGGCGAGCATGATGATCTGGCGGTAGTCGCGGGCCTCGAAGAGCTTCTCGGCGCCGCGGTGCATGTAGCCGATCACCGGCTCGGCGTGCCGGATGCGCTCACCGTCCAGGACGAGGCGCAGCCGCAGCACGCCGTGCGTGGAGGGGTGCTGCGGGCCGATGTTCAGCACCATGTCGGTGCTTTCCGCCGCGCCGCCGATGCCGACCGTCGTCTCCGTCATGGAGACAGTGTCGCAGGGCGGGACGACGCGGAGCGGGGCGGTCCGTGGGGTGGACCGGCTCGTCCGAGGGCCGGGCCGGGCGCGCTGGCCGCCCCCGAGGTGCCGGTCGGCCGCCCGGTCAGGCCGCGTCGTCGGCGGCGGCCAGCAGGCCAGCGCAGGCGGTGCCGCCGACCGGTTCCAGCAGCCAGCCGAAGCCGCCCAGGCCGGCCGGGTCGGTCAGTTCCGCAGCGTCACCGGCGGCGCCGAGCGCCCGGAGGTAGCCCGCCGGGTCGGTGGTGGCCAAGGACAGCGGCGGGCGCCGGCCGGTCACGCCCAAGGCGTGCAGCGCGGCCCGCTGGGTCAGCCGCTCGGCGGCCGGGCCGGCACAGGAGTCGAGCGCGACGTGTGCGGTGACGTCGCAGCTGCCGTCCGGGACGGGAGGGACCTCGCGACCCGCCCGGAAACCGGTGAGGGTGCCGAAGGGCGGCCGGTCGGCGCGGTCGTGGGCGTAGTCGACGGCGACCGCGAGCCCGGTGCGCAGGGTGGCGACGGCACCCGCCCAGGCGGCGTCCCGGGGGCGGCCGATCTCGGCGCGCAGCCCGGGGCCGGGGCCGCCGGCGGCGTTCGGCGCGATCCGCGGCCACCAGCGGGCCAGCCACCGCGCGTCCGGGCCGTCCACGGGGGCGCCCAGCCGTTCCGTGCCGTCGGCGCGCACCTCGACGCGGCGCGGCACCCCGTCGGCGTCCGTCTCGACGACGTCCAGCGGGACGTTGTCCAGCCACTCGTTGGCGAAGAGCAGGCCGGTGAGCGAGCCCGGTGCGGGCAGGTCGGCGCGCCAGGTGATCCGGGGGTCGAGGCCCTCGGGGCGCGCGGCGCGTTCGACGGCGTACGGGCGGGTCCGCGCGGCCACGTCCTCGGGGAGCGCGGCCAGGACGCCGCTCAACAGCTCGCCGCGGCCCGCGCCGACGTCGACCAGGGCCAGCTCGGCGGGGTGCCCGAGCGCCGCGTCGACCCGCCGGAGGAGGGCGGCGACGGCACCGGCGTACAGCGGGGAGGCGTGGACGGAGGTGCGGAAGTGACCGGCGGGACCGGGGCCGCCGGGACGGGTGTAGAACCCGTCGGGACCGTAGAGCGCCTGCTCGGTCGCCGTCCGCCAGCCGCGCCAGGTGGCGTCGGCTCCGGCGCGGGGCGCCGGCCGGCGGCCGTCGGACGGGGTCCCGGGGGCGGGGCGGAGGCCGTCGTCGCCGGGCCGCCGGGCGCGCCGGTGCTCGTTCGCCACGTGTTCGCGTCCCTCGTTCGGCGCGTGCCCGCGTCCCCTGTTCGTCACACGGACCACGGTACGGGGGGCGGAGGAAGCCGCGGGGCGTCGACCCGTGGTGTGATGCTCGGCCCACGGTATGAGTCCGCACGCTGAGGGAAAGCCCTGCTCGGGGCCGTGGTCGGGGGATCGGCGGGCGAGCGGCCGTGCCGCGCGCGCCCGGCTCGACCCCGCGGATGATCATGGGTCAACCCCAGCGGCGACACAATTGGCGCATGCGGCCTCCACCTACGGGAGTAGGCCCGACGGAAGAGGATCGCCCCTCCGGTTGACTCCGCAGCCCGCCGACGCTGCCTACGCTGGGTTACGTGCAGCGCCTCTATGACTTCTTCCGCAGACACCCGACGGGGGTGGACAGCTTCTGGGCTTTCCTCCTCTTCGGGTTCTGCGGGCTGTGGGTCATCTCCCGGTCGGGTCTTGAGGGCAAGGTCGTCGCCCTGCTCTTCAGCGCCGGCCTGTGCCTGGTCATCGCCCTGCGCCGGAAGTACCCGGTCAAGATGCTGCTGCTGGCCACCGCCCTCGGCCTCGGCCAGCTGATCTTGAACGTGCCGCCCAACATGGGCGACTTCGCGTTGATGGTGATCATCTACACCGTCGCCTCCGAGACCTCGGCCCGCCGCTGGGCCTCACGCTTCGCACTGGCCGGTGCCCTGATCGCCCCCGGCCTGTCACAGCTCCGCTTCCGGGACAACCCCATCGCCCTGCCCGCGTGGGCGGTGGTCTTCTTCATGGCCCTGCTCACCGTGCCGTTCGTACTGGCCTGGGTGCTCGGCGACTCGGTACGCACCCGCCGGGCCTACTGGGCACAGCTGGAGGAGAAGGCCAGCCGCCTGGAGAAGGAACGCGAGGCCCAGGCCCGGATCGCGGTCGCCGCCGAGCGCGCCCGGATCGCCCGCGAGCTGCACGACGTCGTCGCGCACAACGTCTCGGTGATGGTCGTCCAGGCCGACGGCGCCGCCTACGTCCTCGACGCCGCACCCGAGCAGGCCCGCCAGGCACTGGAGACGATCTCGGGCACCGGGCGGCAGGCCCTCGCCGAGATGCGCCGCCTGCTGGGCGTACTGCGCACCGGCGAGCAGGCCGAGGGCGGGGAGTACGTGCCGCAGCCCGGCGTCGAGCAGCTCGCAGACCTCGTCGACCAGGTCCGGGGCGCCGGTTTGCCGGTCGACTTCCGGGTGGTCGGCGAGCCGCGTCCGCTGCCCAGCAGCGTCGAGCTGACCGCGTACCGCATCGTCCAGGAAGCGCTGACCAACGCCCGCAAGCACGGTGGCCCCGACGTCAGTGCCACCGTCCGCCTCACCTACCGGGACGACGACCTCGACCTGCTCGTCGAGGACGACGGCCGGGGCGCCCAGCACGAGCTCTACGAGGCGGGCGGTGCGGACGGGCTCGGCCACGGCCTGATCGGGATGCGCGAGCGGGTCGGCATGGTCGGCGGCATTCTCGACGCCGGACCACGGCCGGGCGGCGGCTTCCGCGTCAACGCGGTGCTGCCGCTGAAGGCCGACCGATGAGCCGGCCGGTCGCGCCGCCGGGCCGGCCAGCCGCGCGGGGGATCGGTGGCCGAGCGGCCCGGCCCCGTCGGCGTCCGCTCCGCCCGTCGCCGCCGCGCACGTGGTTGCCGGGCCGGTCGCTACCGTGCTCGCATCGGGTGCGCTCGTCCCCGACCGGCTTGCCGTCGCCCCGTGCGCTTGCGTCCCGTCCGCCCCTGCCGACCCGTGAAGGGATCTCCCTGCCATGACCATCCGCGTGATGCTCGTCGACGACCAGGTGCTGTTGCGCACCGGCTTCCGGATGGTGCTGGCCGCACAACCCGACATGGAGGTCGTCGCCGAGGCGGGCGACGGGGCGCAGGCCCTGGAGGTGCTGCGGACCGCCGAGGTGGACGTGATCCTCATGGACGTCCGGATGCCGCACCTCGACGGCGTCGAGGCCACCCGCCGGATCTGCGGCGGCGGCCAGCAGGAGGGCGCCCCGAAGGTCCTCATCCTGACCACCTTCGACCTGGACGAGTACGCCTTCTCCGCGCTGAAGGCCGGGGCCAGCGGCTTCATGCTCAAGGACGTCCCGCCGAACGAACTCCTCGCCGCGATCCGGGCGGTGCACAGCGGAGACGCGGTCGTCGCCCCGTCCACCACCCGCCGGCTCCTGGACCGCTTCACGCCGATGCTGCCCGCGACCTCCGGCGAGCCCGCGCGGCCCGAGTTGGGGCGGCTGACCGACCGTGAGCGGGAGGTGCTGCTGCTGGTCGCGCAGGGACTGTCCAACGGCGAGATCGCGGCCCGGTTGGTGCTGTCCGAGGCCACGGTCAAGACGCATGTGGGCCGGATCCTCACCAAGTTGAGCCTGCGGGACCGGGTGCAGGCGGTGGTGCTGGCGTATGAGACGGGGCTGGTCCGGGCCGGGGGCGCCGGAGCGTAGGCGGGCTGACCAGGCCGACCGCCGCACACCGGGGATCGGCCTGGTCCGGGAGCCGTGGCGTGGCCGATACGCGTATTGACGCGAACACGTAAGAACGGCCAGATTGGCGCGCGGTAAGGAAACTTTCCTAACAGAAGGGTTCCCCGTGCGCAGACGCATGTTCGCCCTCGCCACCGCCTCCGGCGCCGCCCTCCTCGCCGCCGCGGCCCTGCCCGCCACCGCCCAGCCGGCCGCCCACCGGGCCGCGCCGCACGCCGCCCTCCAGGAAGGGTCGGTCTCCGCGGCCCAACTCCTCGCCAAACTCAAGGACTGCCAGCAGATCTCCCACGGCAAGTACCGGACCGACGAGGAAACCTCGGCCACCGTCCCGGTCTGCGGCAAGAACGGCGCCGTCTTCTGGAAGGCCGACATGGACATCGACTGCGACGGGCAGATCACCGCGCAGTGCAGCGCCGACACCGACCCCTGGTTCCAGGACGACACCCGCTTCCACCAGTCCGACGGCAAGCCGCTGAACGCCGCGAAGCTGCCCTACGTCGTCGTGCCCAGCACCAGCGGCATCTGGAACTACGAGTCCGCGGGCATCAAGGGCGGCGGCGTGGTCGCCGTCATCTACAACAACCAGGTCGAATACGCCGTCGTCGGGGACACCGGCCCCGAAAAGATCATCGGCGAGGCGTCCTACGCGGCCGCCAAGGGCCTGGGCATCGACCCCAACCCCGAGACCGGCGGCGCGGATTCGGGCGTCACCTACGTGCTGTTCAAGAACTCCAAGGCGTCCCCCATCGAGAGCCACGCCGACGCGGTGAGCCGCGGCGACGCCCTGGCGAAGAAGTTCCTGCAGGAGAACTGAGGGGGGTGGGCGAGGGGGAGGGGGAGGGCTGGGGCTGGAGG
>NZ_BAAARK010000055.1:0-36326 GCF_039532155.1 Streptomyces lunalinharesii | reverse complement strand
CACCCGCCAACTCCTCCGATCCCTCCGATCCCTCCGATCCCCCCTGGCGCCCCCGCCGCCATTCCTCCCGGCGCACGCCCCACCGGCCCCTGCGCGCTCCCCGGCATCAGCGACGACGTCTCGGAATCCGCCCTTACCCCCGCCGACTTCTCGCACGCCACCGGCACCGTCCGGGCCCTCACCCTGTTCGTGGACTTCCCGGACGCCCCCGCCGCCCTCTCCCCGATGGCCCGCTTCGCCGAGTTCTTCCCGGCCGTCACCGACTACTTCCGCACCAGCTCCTACGGGCGGCTCTCCTACGTCCCCAAACCGCTCTTCCGCTGGATCCGCATGTCACACCCCCTGGCGGCCTACGGCATCACCCGCGGCGCCAGCTTCGACCCGTCCTCGGACCGCGGCTACCACGCCCTCTCCCGCGAACTCGTGCACGCCGTCGACCCGTTCGTGGACTTTCGCAACTACGACATCGTCAACGTGATCGCGTCCCCCAACGCCGGCCCGGCCGCCACCCACACGGTCCTGTCGGTCACCTTCAGCGGCGCCGACCTCGGCCTCAAGAGCAGCCGCGGGGCGCCGTTCCGGAACGTCTCGTTCATCTGGAGCCGACAGACCGGCCTGAGCGCCTTCCGCGTCCTCAACCACGAGAACGCCCACTCCTTCGGCCTACCGGACCTCTACTACACCGACGGGCGGAGCGGTTCGACGCCGGTGGGGCACTGGGACCCGATGGACGAGGACTGGGGGCCGACCAACGACTTCCTGGGTTGGCACAAGTGGAAGATGGGGTGGCTCGCCCCCGGCCAGGTGCACTGCACACCGGCCGGCGGAAGACCCACCGAACACGTCCTCACGCCGATCTCCACCCCCGGCGGCACCAAGATCGTCGTCATTCCGACGGGGCCGCACACCACCTTCGTCGTCGAGGCCCGAGCCAGCGGCCTCCTGGACCCGATCGTCTGCCGCCCCGGCGTCCTCGTCTACCACGTGGACACCAAGGTCCCCACCGGTCGCGCCCCCCTCCACGTCGTCGACGCCACCCCGCACAGCCGCGGCTGCTACACCGACGCCCGCTACGTCGAGGCGGACCTGACGGACGCCCCCTTCCGCCCCGGCGAGACCTTCACCGACCGCACCAGCGGCGTCACCGTCACCGTCCTCACCGAGAACACCGACGGCACCTACCGCATCCGCACCACCCCCGCCCACCGCTAACCCTCGTGGGACGCGCGCCCTTCCTCCCCCCAATGCCGCCGCCCGAGGCTGATCAACCTCAACTGCCGCCGGGCGCGCCACACCACCCGCCCGGCCGCCTCCTCGCCGCCCTCCTCCCGGGCATCGAGCAGTTCCGCGGCCGTCGTCACCAGCCGGTCGACGTACAGCTCGGCCAGCATCCGCACGTCCTCGTCCCGCCAACCGGCCGACACCGGCTGGGTCTTGAGCGCCGCGGCGACCTCCTCCGCGAACCGGTCCAGCTCCCCGGCGATGGCGTGCCGCACCGCCCGCACCCCGCCCCGCCGCTCGCGGGCCACGAACCGCACGTGCGCGGGGTGTTCGCGCACGTGCCGCTCGACGACCGCGATCGTGCGGTCTATCCGCTCCTCCGCCGCGTCCTGTTCGGCGAGGATCGCGCGCACCATCACGTGCAGGCTGCCCAGTGCCTCCTCGACGAGCGCGACGCCCAACTCCCCCAGGTCCCGGAAGTGCCGGTAGAACGCGGTCGGGGCGACCCCCACCACCCGGGTCACCTCGCGCAGCCCGAGGCTGCTCAGGCTCTGCTCCTCCAGCAGCCCGAGCGCCGCGTCCAGCAGCGCCTGACGGGTCTTCCGCTTCTGCGCCTGACGGACTCCACCCACACTGTGACTCATGTCATCCAGTAAACAACCGTTCTCCGAGGCGGGCCACCCTCCCCCGGTCGTACACTGAAGAAGTCAGTGAACAACTGTCCTCTCAACTTCCGAGAGTCCTGAGATCCCTGACCCCTCGACCCCGAACCGTTCGGCCGGCTCCACCGCGGACCCCACACCGGACCGCCCGCGAGCCGGAACCGACCCCGGAAAGGCAGACCATGCTCTTCCTCGTCGCAGCCCTCCTCCTGATGGGGATCGCGCTGGGCACCGCGGCGCACCTCCCCGTCCCGGTCACCCTCGTCGCCGCCGCGGTCATCGCCGTCTGGCTGCTCGTCTTCTCCCTGCGCGAACGCCGCCGCCACACCGAGGGGACCCCCCGATGACCATCCTCACCACCACGGGCAACACCACGACCCCGGCGCAGCGAACCACCCCCCGACGCTCCCCCCAGGCCGACGGCATGGCCGTCGCCTCCTTCGTCCTCGGCCTCGTGGGCACCCTGGTCCTCAACGTCGTCCTGGGCCCCTGCGCCCTGGTCCTCGCCACCCTCGCCCTCACCCGCGGCACCACCCGCCGCGGCCGCGCCCTCCTGGGCCTCACCCTCGGCGCCGCCGACCTCCTCCTCCTGGCCGCCCTCACCGCCACCGACGGCACCCTCAGCTGGCACCTCGGCTGACCCACCCCGCCACCCCCCCGCCCCCAACCCACCATCCGCTACGCTTATCGCCGGATCGGCTCACCCCGATCCCCGCCTCCGTAGCTCAGGGGATAGAGCACCGCTCTCCTAAAGCGGGTGTCGCAGGTTCGAATCCTGCCGGGGGCACCCTGCATTACCGCTCTGACCTGGGGCTTCTCCCCTAGGAGCGCGCTTTATTCGGCCTCGGACTCCTCGTCCGGGGCCGTTTGCGTGAGCGGTGCGTGAGCGGACGGAGCGCCAAGCCCCGATCCCCCACCCGACGCATCAGCACCATTCGGCACGGCCTCCGGGTGGGCTTCCGCCCCCAGTGGATACACCGCATCCCCGGAGGCAGCGCGTGCGCGCGGCACGAGCCGGGCCGCGGCCTCGGCGATCGCCCGATCCGTCTCGGGGAGCAGCTCGTGCACGTGTCCGCGGTGATCGTGAGGGAGGAGTGGCCGAACAGCTCCTGAATTGCCTTCAGATCGGCCGGAGGTCGATCTCTTCGCACAGTTCGACGAGGCGTCGGGGGACGTTGGCGGGATGGAGCAGCTCGCCGTTCTCCTGGGTGAAGACCCGTCCGGTCTCCGCCTAGGCGCTGCCCCACTCCTCGCGGGCGTTGCCCTGCTGGGCGGGGTGCCGTTTGAGGGCTCGGACCGTGTCCGAGTCGAGCGCGATGGTGCGCGCGCCGGCATCGGTCTTGGGGTCGTCCTCGTAGACCTCCCAGCCGTCCACGACGAGTTGCTTGGCGACGGTGGGGCGGCCGTCGTCGAGGTGGGTGTCGGTCCACCTTTGCCCGCACGCCTCGCCTCGCCGGAGCCCGCGGAAGGCGATCAGGTGCCAGAGCGCGTACAAGCGGTGCTCCGCGACGTGGTCGAGGAAGCGGCCGGTGTGTTCCGGCGTCCAGACCATCACGGGCGAGGGCTTCTCGCCGGTGCGCTTTCAGCGAAGGATGCGCTCCTCGGTCCGCACCAGCGCCTTGGGGCGCTTGCCCGCCTCCAACTCGACATGCGCGGCCGGGTTGAAGGTGATCAGCTGCTGCGCGATCGCGGCGTTGAGTGCGGCTCGCAGAGTGGAACGGATGCGCTGGCGCGTGGCCGGCCCCACGATGCGACGGTAGGGCTCCATCTCGGCGATGGCGGCCTTCAACACCTTGCGGTGAGAGCGGTGTTCGCGCCCCTTCCAGGTGAGCGGACGGCGGAACACGAGGCGCCGAAGGCCGGACCAAGCGTCCGGCCGGGTGGCATTGACCTGCAAGAACAGCACCACCCGGCAGGACCGAACACCAGCGATCACGGATGAGATCCCGCTTATTGTGCGGTGGCACGGGGTCCGCCCGCCCGGGAGTTGTCAGAAACTCCCGGGCAGGCGGCCGGCGGGGAGCCGGGGTGGGCGTGCGGGTCAGTTCCAGAAGCCGTGGTGGACTTCGCGGGCCTCGGGCAGGTCGACGGGGCCGATCACCGGGAGGTCGCGCTGGCCGGCCTTGAAGACTTCGCGGCAGGGCAGGGCCATGGTGGGGTTCTCCTCGTTGGCGCCGGTCATGGCGAGGAGTTCGTCCTCGCCGAGGGCGTAGACGACGCGGCCGATGTTGCCCCAGTAGATGGCGCCGGAGCACATCGCACACGGCTCGGTGCTGGTGTAGAGGGTGCAGGTGCGCAGGAAGTCCGCGTCGTACTTCTGGGTGGACAGGCGGACGAGGTTGGTCTCGGCGTGGCCGGTGGCGTCGCTGTTGGTGGTGACGGTGTTCTCCGCCTGGAGCAGGACGGTGCCGTCGGGGCCGGTCAGGAGGGCGCCGAAGGGGTGGTTGCCGCCGTCGCGGGAGCGCTGGGCGACGGTGACGGCGGTGCGCAGGTGCGCGAGGTCGGCGGCGGTGGCGGCGACAGAGGGGGTCTCGGCTGTGGCCTGGACGGTGGTCATGCGGGGATCTCCTCAGTGGGTGAATCAGTGGGTGAGTCAGTGGGTGAGTCAGTGGGTGAAGGGGAGTTGAGGGGCCTGCTCGTGCGCGTGATGCGGACGAGCAGGAGATGGATGAGCCCGGCGGTCGTGAAGGCGACGGCCGCGGCGTAGGGGCCGAGGGCCGGGTAGTGGTCGGCGAGAGGGCCGGTGAACACGCCGGGCTGGCTCATGAACGGGATCGCCGCGGCGATGCCGAGCAGCCAGGACGCGAAGCCCGCGCCGAAGCGGGGCGGCTTGCCGTCCGCGGGGGCGGGGGCGAAGTAGCGGTGGACGAGCATGACGGCGATCCAGGGGGCGATCCAGTTGCCGAGCAGGATGAGGAAGTTCTGGAAGGACTCCCAGTAGTCGCCCTGCCCGGCCGCCCAGCCGATCGCGGATCCGATCGCGCCGACCACCAGGACGGCCTGCCAGCGGGCCATCTTGACCCCGACCACCAGCCAGGCCATCGCGCCGGAGTAGCAGTCCAGGCAGGAGGAGGTGATGGTCGAGATGCCCAGCGCGAGCATGGTGAGTGCCCCGAGGGCGGACGGCAGGACGTTGTTGACGAGGTCGGTGGGGGTGCCGACGAAGGCGAGTGTGCCGATGGCCGCGCCCAGGCTGGCGATCCACACCGAGCCGAGCAGTGCCCCGCCGAAGGCGTTGCGGAAGAGTCTGCCCGGGGGTGTGTCACGCGGCATGTAGCGGGTGTAGTCCGCCGAGTAGGAGGAGAAGCTCAGCGAGCGTGCGGCCTGGACGGCGACGGTCAGCGCGAACGCTCCCGCGAAGCCGAGCGAACCGGCCTTGTCCGCGTCGAACGTCGAGTCCAGGTGGCTCTTGGCGAAGCCGTAGACGGAGACGCCGATGAACAGCAGCGGCAGGACGATCGCCATCGCCTTCTGCACCAGGTGGATGAAGCCGTAGCCGAGCAGCGCGATGACGACCTGACTGACGGTCACGATGCTGAAGGCCAGGCCGAATCCGGTCCCGAGCAGGGACTGCAGGGCGAAGGAGCCGAGCACCGAGTTCACGGCGAACCAGGCACATGCCTTGAAGAAGACCAGCACCGAGGGCACGGCGCTGCCGTAGCGGCCGAGCGGGATGCGGGACTGGACGAGCAGTCCCACGCCGGCCCGGGGGCCGAAGGTGGACATGATGCCGATCGCGGCGGCGCCGATCGCGCTGCCGAGGGCGATGGCCACGACTGCCTGCAGCCATCCCAGTCCGAATGCGGCGGTGGCGAGCAGACCGCTGCTGAGGCTGGAGAACTGGACGTTGGAGCTGAACCAGAGGGTGAACGAGGCGCCGGTGCCTCCGGTGCGTTCGGACTCAGGGATCGGTTCGACCCCGGACGTCTCGACCTCGGTGGCGGCGCGGATGGTACGGGTGATGCGTCCGTGCTGGGCCATGAAGCCCCATTCCATCGATCATCGGATTCAGGCTGTCCGGATGAAGCCTCCGGGCAGTGGGTGGGATTGCTGCAGCACTGGAAGTAGACCAGCGGAAACAAGGGCCGGGGCAGGCTACGAGTGTGCGAAAGCATGGCCGTAAATCGACCCGGCCTCCTACGATCGTCTGAACCGAACGGAGAGGCAGCGCATGAACGTGGCGGATCTGCTGGACATGCCGGACCTGCGGCTCGACCTGCTCAGCGGCGACGCCGACGCGCTCGGCCGCGAGCTGCGCTGGGTCTACACCACCGACCTGCTGGAGCCCGAACCGTTCCTGACCGGCGGCGAACTCGTCCTGACCAGCGAGGGCTGGTACCGGGACTCCGCCGACTGCGAGGTCTTCGCCGCCTCGCTCGTGGCGGGCGGTGCGGCCGCCGTGGTCGCCGGCGACCTCCTGCTCGGCGAAGTCCCGCCCGCCCTGGCCCACGCCTGCGCCCGGCACGGTCTGCCGCTGCTCGCGGCGCCGCCGGAGATCTCCTACAGCGCGTTGTCGCGCAGCGTCATCGACCGGATCAACCGCGAACGCGGCCTGCAGCTCGGCGAGATCCTCGGCCGGCACCGCCGCCTCGTCCAGGCCCTCATCGACGGCGCCGACCTGGGCGGGCTCACCGCCATGCTCGCCACCGAGCTGGGCCGCGCATGCTGGGTCCTGTCCACCGCGGGCCGGCTGCTCGCCGGGCCTTCGGATGCGCTGCCGCCGACGGCCCGCGCCGCCCTGAGCGCCGCCGCGCTCACCGCCGACCGGCTGCCCGCCGTGCTGCCCCTCGGCCCCCACGACACCGGCACGGGCACCGACACCGGCACCGGCACCGACGACAGCCGCAAGCCCTGCACGGTCCTGCCGATCGGCCGCCGCGGCAGCGGCGGCGGCCACCTCGTCGTCGAGGGCGAACTCACCGCCGAGGAGGACCTGGACACCGCCACCCAGACCGCCGAACTGCTGGCCCTGGGCGGAGCACGCCGCGATGAGCGGCGCCGCACCGAACAGCACTTCTTCGCCGACCTCATCACGCTGATCGAGTCAGGCGCCCCCGCCTCGGCCCTCGTACCCCGGCTGCGCGCCGCCGGCCTCGCCGCCGCCGGCCCCTTCGTCGTCCTGACCGCCACCAGCAAGGGCGCCCTGCGTCCCTGGGACCTCGCCGCCGATCTCGTCGAGAGCACCCTGGACCACGACCTCCGGGCGCGGACGGTCGTCGCGGGCCACAGCGCCGGCCTCACCGCCCTTGTCGCACTCGGCGACGAGATCACCGACGACCTCGCCGTCGCCCGCCTGCTCCGCGAACGGCTCGGCGCACTGGAGGACACCGCCAAGGGAGGCCGGATCGCCTTCGGTCTCAGCGAACCCGTCCCCAACCCCGCAGACCTCGCACGCGCCCTGGACGAGGCCCGGCACGCGGCCCGCCTCGCCGAACTGCGCCCGCAACGCCTCGCCCTGGTCACCGCCCGCGACCTCGACTCCCACCTCCTGCTCCTCGCCGGCGTCCCGGCCGAGATCCGCCGCACCTTCCGACGGCGCCTCCTGGCCCCGCTGGAGGACTACGACCACGCCCACAACTCCGAACTGCTCCCCACCCTCACCGCCTTCCTGGAACACAACGGCGCCTGGCGCAGCACCGCGGCCCACCTCCACATCCACGTCAGCACCCTGCACTACCGCATCGGCCGCATCGAACAACTCACCGGTCGTGACCTCTCCCACGCCGGCGACCGCGTCGACCTCTACCTCGCCTGCGCCCTCACCGGCGACCGGCCCACATGAGCCATGGCCCCCTGGGAGCCATGTGGGAGCCACCTCGCTCTCCGAACCCCTCATGTGACCACGCCGCGCAGTTGTCGTTCCTGCCGGAGGGCAGGGTCGGGCCGCTTGCCGACCTCTTAGCGGACGGGCAGGAGTACTGGCCGCGCCTCACCGAACTCGCGGCCGGGCAGGCGCTCCGTGGCGCGGGGCTGGAGCCGGTCTACGACGAGGAGCGGGGCGGCCGGGCCGGAAGCCGGTCACGCCGGACTGGACCGGTCGGCGCCGCGACGGAAGCACCGCTCTCGTCCTCGATGCGGCCGCCTCATGCCGTTGTTCCCCGTCCGTGCGCCGGTCCCGTCGACGACAGTCGTTTGCCCGAGATCATCGACGCCAAGGTGAGCTACTACCGGGACCTCGCGGCCACGGTGCCGTTCGTCGTGGCCGTGGCGGCGCACCCGTGGACCGGCGTGAGCTTCGGGCATCTGGGCGGCCTGCACTCCGGTGCGGCGCATCCGCTTCCAGGCGGTGAGTCCGTCCCAGAGGTTGGAACGTGGTGGGCGTCCAGGGCAGACGCCATGCCTTGGGGTGTCAGGGCTCCCCGCCGCCAGGTGTGGGACGGCCATGACGTTGGCCCGTTCGGCGTCGGACCAGGACCACACCTGGGTGTCGTCCGTGAGCGGCTGCGGTCGGCAACCGGCGGCGGGGTGTCCGGCGCGAAGGGGGCGGGGTGCGGGGCGGCCAGGACCGACGCACCACCGCCGGATCTCCGACGCGGCCGCCGGCTCGGCGGTCAGCCGCTCCTCGCCCACGTGGTGGACGAGGAGCGCGCGAGCTCCGGGGTCGTCGAGGGTGGGGACGGTCACCGGCCGGGCGCTGTGCGTCGTGAGTCGTCGTCGTTCGCTGCCGCGCCCGTCATGGCGATCAGTGTGGCAGGGGGCGGGACGGCGGACGGTGGGATTTCCCATACGGTCGGGGTGGGGGACGGGTCTGGGGCGGGCGGGGGCGGGGGACGGGCGGCGGGGCGCGGGTGGAGTTGTCCACAGGGTCGGCGGCGGGTGGGGCGAAGCTCGTACGCTTTCGGAGTGGTTCCGGCGGACGTGGGAGTGGTCGTGGGCGTGGAAGGCGACGTGGACGTGGACGTGGCAGGTGGCCCGGAGGCGGGCGAGGCGGGCGAGGCGGTGCAGACGCTGCGCCGGGTCTTCGGGTACGACGCGTTCCGCG
Source organism: Streptomyces lunalinharesii (assembly GCF_039532155.1). Taxonomy (NCBI): domain Bacteria; kingdom Bacillati; phylum Actinomycetota; class Actinomycetes; order Kitasatosporales; family Streptomycetaceae; genus Streptomyces; species Streptomyces lunalinharesii. Next base: position 27,461 of record NZ_BAAARK010000055.1, on the reverse strand, counting down.
GGGATCAAGAGGAGATCATCGAGCAGGTGATAGGGGGCGGGGACGCCGTCGTCCTGATGCCCACGGGTGGGGGGAAGTCGCTGTGCTACCAGATCCCCTCGCTGGTGCGGCCGGGCGTCGGGGTGGTCATCTCGCCGCTGATCGCGTTGATGCAGGACCAGGTCGACGCGCTGCGGGCGCTGGGGGTGCGGGCCGGGTTCCTCAATTCGACGCAGGACTTCGAGGAGCGTCGGCTGGTCGAGGCCGAGTTCCTCGCCGGCGAGCTGGACCTGCTGTACCTGGCGCCGGAGCGGCTGCGGGTCGAGCAGACCGTGCAGTTGCTGGACCGGGGGAAGATCTCGCTCTTCGCCATCGACGAGGCGCACTGCGTGGCGCAGTGGGGCCACGACTTCCGGCCCGACTACCTGATGCTGTCGATGCTGCACGACCGCTGGCCGGACGTGCCGCGGATCGCCCTGACCGCGACGGCGACGAAGGCGACGCACGAGGAGATCACGTCCCGGCTGCGGATGGACGGGGCCCGGCACTTCGTGGCGAGCTTCGACCGGCCCAACATCCAGTACCGGATCGCAGCCAAGAGTGAGCCCAAGCGGCAGCTGCTGGAGCTGCTGCGCAGCGAGCACGCCGGGGACGCGGGGATCGTGTACTGCCTGTCCCGCGCCTCGGTGGAGAAGACCGCCCAGTTCCTGGTGGACAACGGGATCGCAGCGGTGCCCTACCACGCAGGACTGGACGCCCGGGTGCGGGCGGCGAACCAATCGCGGTTCCTGCGCGAGGACGGTCTGGTCGTGGTCGCCACCATCGCGTTCGGGATGGGCATCGACAAGCCCGACGTGCGGTTCGTGGCCCACCTGGACCTGCCGAAGTCGGTCGAGGGGTACTACCAGGAGACCGGCCGCGCCGGGCGTGACGGCCAGCCGTCGACGGCCTGGCTGGCGTACGGGCTGCAGGACGTGGTGCAGCAGCGGAAGATGATCGACGGGTCGGAGGGCGACGACGCGCACCGGCGCCGCCTCGCCGCCCATCTGGACGCGATGCTGGCGATGTGCGAGACGGTGGAGTGCCGTCGGGTGCGGCTGCTGGCGTACTTCGACCAGGAGAGCGGTCCGTGCGGCAACTGCGACACGTGCCTCACGCCGCCGCAGACCTGGGACGGGACGGTGTCGGCGCAGAAGCTGCTGTCGACGGTGGTGCGGCTGAAGCGGGAGCGGGGGCAGAAGTTCGGGGCGGGGCAGATCATCGACATCCTGCTCGGCCGCAAGACCGCCAAGGTCATCCAGTTCGACCACGACGGGCTGAGCGTCTTCGGGATCGGGGAGGACCTGCGCGAGGCCGACTGGCGGGGCGTGGTGCGGCAGTTGCTCGCCCAGGGGCTGCTGGCCGTGGAAGGGGACTACGGCACGCTGGTGCTCACCGACTCCAGCGGTGAGGTGTTGCGCGGGCAGCGCCAGGTGCCGATGCGGCGGGAGCCGGAGAAGGCGGCGCGGGCGGCCAAGGCGAAGTCCAAGGGCAAGCGGGCGCCGGTGGACCTGCCGGAGGAGGCGCTGCCGGTCTTCGAGGTGCTGCGCGGCTGGCGCGGTGCCGCGGCCAAGGAGCAGGGCGTCCCGGCGTACGTGATCTTCCATGACGCGACGCTGCGGGAGATCGCGATGGCACGGCCGACGAGCCTCGCCGAGCTGGGCACGCTCACCGGAGTCGGTGAGAACAAGCTCGCCAAGTACGGAGAGCAGATCCTGGAGGTGCTGGCCGGCGGGCCGGCCTCGGCCGAAGCAGCGGGAGTTGCGGGAGTTGCGGGAGCGGCCACGCCGGGCGCTGCCGGGCCCGGTGTGGCGGCTCCGGCCGGCGCATCGGCCGGTGCGACCACCACCCGTACGACCACCACCCGTACGACCGCGGCCGGTGCGAGCGGTGCGGCCGCGGCCGGTGCCGCGCCGGCATCGGCGTTCGAGGAGGGCGAGGCGCTGCCGGAGCCGCCGGACGACATCGATTGGTGAGGCGGGGCCGGCGGGCTGCGGCAGGCGGCGGCCGGCCCGGCTAAGCCGGCGCCCGGCCGCCCGGGTGGCCGGGCCCCTCCGTCGGGGGCTGCGGCGGGAACGTCAGGAGGGCGCGGGCGCCGCCGTCGGGGGCGTTGCCGAAGTGCAGGTCGATGCCGAGGACGGCGGCCTGCCCGACGGCGATGGTCAGGCCGAGGCCGTGGCCCCGTCCCCGGCCGGGGACGTCCGTGCGGAAGCGCTGCGGCCCGTGGTGGAGCAGGTCGGCGGGAAAGCCGGGACCGTGGTCGCGCACGGAGATGGTCGGCGTGCCGTCGGGCGGCGCGTCGACGGTGACCGTGACCGGGGGCCGGCCGTGCCGGTGGGCGTTGAGGACGAGGTTGGCGAGGACGCGGTCCAGGCGGCGCCGGTCCGTTTCGACGACCGTGTCGGCGCGGATCCGCACCTCGGCGTCGAGGCCGGTGGCGCGCACGGAGCGCAGCACCAGCGGGCCGAGTTCGTACGCGGCGAGGTCGGCGCGCTCGGTGCCGGAGTCCAGGCGGGAGATCTCCAGCAGGTCCTCGGTGAGCCGGTGCAGGGCGCGCAGTCGGTCGTTGATCATCTCCTTGGGGCGGCCCTCGGGGAGGAGTTCGGCGGAGGCGAGGATGCCGGTGAGCGGGGTGCGCAGTTCGTGGGCGACGTCGGCGGTGAAGCGCTGTTCGGCCTGTAGGCGGCTCTGTAGGGAGGCGGCCATGGAGTCCAGGGCCGCCGCGACGGCCGCCACCTCGTCCTGCTCCGCCCCGTCGCGGCGCCGCTGACCTGCGGATTCGTCGACCCTGGCGTCCAGGTCGCCGGCACTGATCCGGCGGGCGACGGCCGCCGTGGTGGACAGCCGGCGGCTGATGTGCCGGGCCAGGAAGAGTCCGGCCGCGGCGACGGCCGCGGCGGCGAGGACGGCCGAACCGAGGATCGCGGTGTCGAACTTGTCCAGGCTCCAGCGGGTGTTCCCGTAGGGCGACCAGACGGCCATGATCTGGTCGTCGGCGGGCGCCGCGGCCCACATGACGGGCTGGCCGCGGTAGCTGCCGACCATGCTGCCGCGCCGCCCACGGTGCACCAACTCCCGTAGCTCAGAGGGGAGTTCAGGGGGATCGAGGACGGAGTTGATGCCTTCGCGGGAGGTGCCGTACTCGAAGAGGTCCAGTGCGGTGTCGAGGTCCGCGCGGGTCTCCTTGCGGACCTGACCGACGGTCTGGCGGGCGACCGCGTTGTGCACGAGCGCCCCGAGGACGGCGGCGACCGCGCAGCACACCGCCGTCACGGTCAGCGAGATCTTCCAACGCAGGGAGACCGCCGGACGCCAGCGCAGGAGACCCGACGGGCGCCGGCCCGGCGGACTGCCCGGGCCGCCCGGGCGGGGGCGCGTCACGGCGGACCCTGCGCCGGGGTGGCGCCGGACGAGGTGGGTTTGGGCTTGCGGGCCAGGTCGAGGGTGAGGTCCCACAGGCCCATCGAGTTCCCGTCCCAGACGTAGTCGGTGACGCTGACGTAGCGCGGGTCCTTGGTGGGCTCGCGGATCGCCAGGTGGCCGGCCGCGAGCTCGACGCCGGCCAGTACGCCGCGCAGCGCGAGGATCCGGGTGACCACCGTCTTCCGGACGGTGTAGACGCGCAGTTCGCTGGTGCGGCGGTCGACGTCGACGACGGCGATCAGGTCGGGTTTGCCGTCGTCGGTGAGGTCGTGCAGTTCCGGGCGGCGCACGGAGCCGGGCGCGGGCGGGGCGGCCCCGGAGGCGGCGAAGTCCGCGTCGAGGACGGCGAGCGGATCGGCGTGTCCCATGTCGCCGCTCGGGATGCGGGGGAGCTCGGGGAGCGGCTTGAGGGCGGCCGGGTTCTCGTTCTCGCGCAACGGGGCGGGCGAGTTCCGCGGCCAGAGGTCCAGCGGCGCGGTGACCTGCCGCGCCCGCCCCTCGTCCTTGAGGCCCTCGGGGCTGGCGCACCCGGCGAGGAGGGCCAGGAGCAGGACGGCGGCGAGGGCGAGGGGGCGCACGCCGGCACGGGGAACGGGCCACCGCCCTGCCCACTGCGTCCGCGGCAAGGCGGGGCGCACGCGGGCAGGAGGAACGGGCACCGGGGTACGGGCGTGACCGACCGGTGCGCTCCCTGCGGCACGAAATGCGGACATAGCCTGACCAAGCTACCCAAGGTGCCGGGGTGGGGAATCTTCGGGACGACCGTTCCGGCGGCGGCTCGCCCCGGGGCGGCGCGCCGGAGCGCCGGAGCGTCGGAGCGCTGGGCTGGCCCGGCCGAGCCCGGCCCGGTCTGGCCCGGCCCGGCCCGTAAGCGATTCCCCGGCACGACGCCGGCCCCGATCGCTTCGTCACAGGACTGACAGCAGAGGTGGGGCTGACTGTTACACAACGTACGGATCGCCGTTATGGACCCTCCGTAGCGTGATCACTCGATACCGCGTCCCTAGGGCAGCCGCCGGCCGCCCCCGTCAAGGAGTAGCCATGCGTGGTCAGCGCCGTTCCGCGATCCGTACCGCCACCGTTGCGACCGGTGCGCTGGCCGTCCTGTTGCTGCCCGCGGGCGCCGCGTTCGCCGCCGACTCGATCGCGCCGACGGAGACCCGGACGTCGATCATGCTGCCGGACGACGGGCTGGCCGGCCTCGCGGAGAAGGCCGGGCACCTGCCGAAGGCCGGCCTCCTCGGCGGCGCGGCCGCGCTGGGCGCGCTGAGCGTGGGCTTCGCGGTGCAGCGGCGGCGCAGCGAGCCCGCGGACCGGTCCCGGTAACCACCCCGGCGCCCGCCCCGACCGGCCCCGCCGCCCGGGGCGCCGCAAACGACGCCCTACCCCTCCCCGCACTCCCCCGCGCCCCGGCCGTCCCCACCGCCGTAGCCGCCGCCGTCGCCGCCATAGGCACCGTCCCCGACCAGACGCTGCACCTCCCCGTAAGCCAACGCGTCCGCGAAGGCCGGCGGCTCCCCCGCGCCACGGGCCGGTGCGTCCCCGGGCCGCTCGCCGCTCGCGCGGAGTGCGTCCGCGGCCGCGCAGGCCGCGCCCAGGGCCGTGCGGAACAGCAGCGAACCGGTGCTGATGCGGCGGACGCCCAGGTCGGCCAGGCGGCGAACGGTGTGCCGGCCGGGAGCGAACAGCACGTTCAACGGCGCGGCGATGCCGTCGACGAGCACCGCGAGGTCCGCGTCGGCGGTGACGCCCGGCACGAAGACGCCGTCCGCGCCGGCGGCCAGATAGGTCTCGGCCCGGGCGAGCGCCTCCGACAGCGGCGGCGGGGTGTCCACCAACCAGTGGGTGTCGATGCGGGCGTTGAGGAAGAGGTCCGGTGCGCACTCCTTCACCGCGCGGATCAACTCGGCCTGACGGGACGGGTCGCGAAGACCCCTGCCGCCGGGGAGGCCGTCCTCCAGGTTGATCCCGGCGGCACCGCAGCCCGCCAACTCCACTGCCAGGGATGTCACTTGAGCGAAACCGGGATCGGAATCGGGATCGAGGCCGGAATCGAGACCGGAATCGGCATCGGGCCCGGTGCCGTAACCGCCCTCGATGTCGACGGTGTACGGGCAGGGCAGCCGGCCGGCGAGCCGGCGGGCCAGGGCGAGCGTGGCGTCCCGGACCTCGGGCAGCGCCCGGCCGTCCGGATGGCCGTGCGCGGCCGCGACGCCCAGGCTGGTCGTGCCGATCGCCGGGTGACCGGCGGCGGCGAGGGCGAGGGCCGAGGCGCTGTCCCAGGCGTTGGGGAGCAGGAGGGGGCGGCCGGGGCGGTGGTGGAGCGCGTGGAAGGCGGCGGGGTGCGGGACGGTCCCCGGCGTGTCGCCCGCGCTCCGGGCGTCACCGGTGCCCGCGCCGCTGCGCGTGTCGGTGGTCATGGGCGCACCGTAGGCCGGCGACGTGTCGGCGGCCGCCGAAGCGTCGCGGCGGACAATGGACGCATGACGCCGCCGAAACGGACCGGGGAACGGGCCACGCAACGGGCCGGGGAACGGACCACGGAACGGACCGGGCGACTGGCCACGCAACGGACCACGGAACGGGCCGGGGCCGGGCCGGCCGCCCCCTCGGGCCCGGCCGCGGCTCCCGACCACAGCCACGAGCTGGCCCGGCTCGCGGCGCTGCTGGCGGACCGTACCCGGGCCGCGTTCTGCCTGGCGCTGCTCGACGGGCGGGCCTGGACCGCCGGGGAACTCGCCGGGTACGCGCGGGTGGCGCCCTCGACCGCCAGTGAGCACCTGTCCCGGCTGGTCGACGGCGGGCTGCTCGTCGAGCGGCGGCAGGGCCGGCACCGCTACGTCCAGCTCGCCGGCCCGCGCGTCGCCGAGTTGCTGGAATCGGTGACCGCGCACCTGGGCCCGCCGGCCGGGCCGCCGCGCGGGCTGCGGGCGGCCAGCGCCTCGGCCGCGCTGGCCCGCGGCCGCACCTGCTACGACCACCTGGCGGGCCGTCTCGGCGTCACCCTCACCGACGCCATGACCGCACGCGGCCTCCTGGACCAGGAGGGCGGTTTCACCCTCACCGACGCCGGCCGCGAGTGGTTCGCGGACGCCCTCGCGGTCCCTGCCGACGTCCTGCGCGGCGGCCGCCGCCCGCCGGCCCGCGGCTGCCTGGACTGGACCGAACGCCGTCAGCACCTCGCCGGCACGGCCGGCGCCCGGCTCTGCGAACGGCTGCTGGAACGGCACTGGATCCGCCGGATCGGGACCGGTCGGGCGGTCCGCCTCACCCCCGAGGGCAGCACCGCGCTGCGGGAGCTCCTGGGCATCGACGGGCCGGCGGCCGGACTGGTGTGAACCGGCCGGGGCGCCGAACGACGGCCCGCGGACCGCCGCGGACCGCACTCACCCACCCGCACCCACCGACCCGCGGCTCCGGGCTTCAGCAGCGGCCCCCGCCGCCCGGCCCGCCCACCCGCACGTACAGCGTGACCTGCGCGCCCCGCACCCGGGTGCTACGGCAGACCGCGAACGCCGAGCGCAGCGTGGCCCGTTTGGCGATCTCCTGGTCGTTGGTGTCGGCCGGCTGCCCGGCCGGGTCCCCCGCGACGACGATGCGGCGGCTGGCCAGCATCCGGTCGCGGATCTCGTCGCCGGACAGCTCCGTGCCGTAGAGGGTGCGGGAGGCCACCGGGCCCTGGTCCAGGGCGAGGTCGTGCAGGCCGCGGAAGTCGTGCGGCCGGGTCGCCCGCCAGATCCGGCGGCGGGACGGCGTGAAGAGCAGCCCGTCACCCGGTTCGGACAGCTGCCGGACGGCCTGGGCGACCGCGGTCACGTCGTCGACCCGACTGTCCGGACTGCGCAGGTGGACGTCGACCGGGAGCAGCGCGGCCAGGACCAGCGCCACCGCCGCCGACCGCCGCAGCCGCCGGGCGGGCGTCTGGCCCGCCACGCCGGCCGGCCGCAGCAGGCGGGCCGCCGCGGCGCCCGCGACCAGCGCGAACCCGACGACGTAGTAGAGGACGTAGCGGTCCACGTAGGCCGGCTCGACGGTGGACAGGAGCAGCAGCAGGACCGTCGGCAGGAGCAGCAGCGCGAGGCCGAGGGCGCGCACCCCGATCGGAGCGCGCGAACGCACCGGGACGCGGGCGCAGAGGCAGCCGAGGACGGCCAGCACGGCGAAGGTGAGCAGTTGCAGCGGGTCCGGCCACATCAGCCAACTGATCTGGTCCGACTGGCTGGTGCTGAAGACGGCGAGCGGGGCGAGGACGGCGAGCACGGTGCCGGCCGCGAGCGCCCAGGCGCGCCGGGTCCGGCGCGGCAACTGGGCCAGCGCGACGGCGGCGCCGTGCGCGGGCAGCGCCAGCGACGCGAACTCGTGCAGCAGACAGGCCAGCACCATCAGCGCGGCGTACCCCCACCACAGCGCGCGGCGCGGTCGGGGGCCGGCGGCCAGCACGAGCAGGTACGACGCCCAGACCACCAGGGCACAGACCAGCGCGTACGAGCGGCCCTCCTGCGCGTACTGCTGGACGACCGGGACCAGCGCGAACGCCAACCCCGCGCACAGTCCGGCGCGCCGTCCGACCAGGCGCTCGCCCAGCAGGGCCACCCCGGCGGCGGCCGCCGTCATGGCCACCGCCGACGGCAGCCGCAGGCCGATGACCGCGCCGAGGGCGTCGCCGAGGGTGGCGTCGTAGACGACGAACCAGCAGTGCATCAGCGCGTAGTACAGGCCGTGCACGACGTCGACGTGCAGCAGCGTCGCCGCCAGGTCGGGCAGGCTGCGGTGCGCCATGTCGTAGGTGACCGCCTCGTCGCGCCAGACGGCGTCCCGGCGGCGGATGCCCCACGCACCCAGGAAGAACATCAGCCCCGCCGGCACCAGCACCACCGCGGAGCGCGCGGCCCACACGGAGCGCGCGGCGGCGGAGCGGGCGACAGCCCCGTACGCCGGGCCCCCCGCGGGCGCGACGGCCGCCGGGGCCCCGGCGGACGACCCGAACACCCGGGCCGCCTGGTGCGGTTGCGACGCCTGGTGCGGCTGGTGCGGCTGCGGCACTTGTGGGGCGTCGATGGCGGGCTCCGGTCACATCGGGGGCGGCGGCCGGCCGCCGGGACGGTCGGGGAACGGCCGAGCGGGCACCGGCCGGACGGAAAAACGGCCGGACGGCCGGGGGATGCTGGACATCCGCCCGGCCGTCCGACCGCCGGCTCACCCCAGTCGGGTCAGCTTCGCCCCGAAGGAAGGGTTGCTCAGGGCCGACTGGAGCGCCACCGGCACCTTCTGCTGGCTCGCGCCGTTGCCGACGGTCAGCTCGCCGACGACGGTGCCGGCCGCGGCCTCGTGCGGGACGGTCTTGCCGTCACCACCGATGCTCAACTGGAGCTGCTGGCCCGGGACTCCGGCCACCTTCAGGTCCTTGGTGGCGACGACCGGCGTCAGCGTGCCCAGACCGTCGTCTACGTAGCCGACGACCTGCCCCTTCTGCACCGCCGTGGCCGAGTTCAGCGCGTCGCGCACCGCCTCGATGACCTTCTTGCTGTTGTTCTTGACCATGGTCAGGCTGTTGGAGGCGTTCGGGTCCAGCCCCTTGAAGTGCTGGTCCATCATCGTGCCCAGGATCAGGCGGTCCTTGCCGTCCACCGTCTTGTACGCGGCCCAGGACAGGGTGCCGCCGGCCGCCGTGCTGGAGCCGGTCTTGATGCCCTTGACGCTCAGCCCGGCCAACAGCAGGTTGTCGTTGTTGTTGTTTATCCGCTCCGGCAGGCCCGGGATCTCGGCGTTGGGCATGGCGACGATCGGCCGGAAGGCGTCGAACTTCATGACGGCCTCGGCGAGCTTGATCTGGTCGACGGCGGTGCTCACCGTCTTGGGGTCCAGGCCGCTGGGGTCCGTGTAGGTGGTCTTCGTCATCCCCAGGTCCTTGGCGGCGGCGTTCATCTTCTTGACGAACGCGGCCTCGTCGGCGGACTGGGTGTCCCAACGGGCGAGCAGCCGGGCGATGTTGTTGCCGGACGGGATCATCAGCATCTTGAGCATGTCCTGCTCGCTGAACTGCTGACCCGCCTTGAGCCCCGCGATCCGCGACTCGCTCTCGGAGTTGCCCTCCTGGACCGCCTTGTCGTCGACCTGGATCTGCGGACCCTTGTCGTTCTTGTCCTTCAGCGGGTGGTCCCGGAGGATCACGTAGGCCGTCATGATCTTGGCGACGCTGGCAGTCGGGGTCGACTTCTGCTCGCCGAACGTCCCGACCTCACCGGAGCCCACGACCTTCACCGCCGCCTGCCCCTGCTCGGGCCACGGGATGGAGAGCTTGCTGCCCGGGAAGGTGAACGAGGACTTGGCGCCGCCGAGGACCAGCGTCGGCGCGGGCAACGGGCGCACCGCCTGGACCACCATGAAGACGATCACCAGCAGCACCGCCAGCGGAGTCCAGATCTTGAACCGTCGGACGACGGTGCGCATCGTGGTCTCGGGCGGCGGCGGGGTGTTGGTGAGCCTCGCCAGGAGGTCCAGCGGCGGCAGCGGTTCCTGCCGGGTCCGCTCGGCATCGACCTCGGACGCGGCGGGCGCGGCGGCACCGGCGGCGGGCTTGCCCTCCGGCTTGGCCGGCGCGGCCGCCGGCATCGCCCCGGGGGCCTTGCCCGGGCTCTTCTCGTCCGCCTTGTCCGACGCCTTGTCGGCAGTCTTGTCGGCCGGCTTGTCGGCGGTCTTGTCGCCGGACTTGTCAGCGGCCTTGTCGGCGGACTTCTCCTGGCCCTTGTCCGTGTCGTCGTCCGTGTCGTCCGTGGTGCCGCCGGGCTTGCCGAGCGGTGCCTTGGGCGCGGTCTTGCCGATCGACCGCTCCGCCGAACCGTCGTCCGACGACTTCAGCGCCACGAACTGGCTGGTCCGCTCGGCGTCCCGCTCGGCCGCGACGGCACCCTTGGCCTTCGCCCCGGCGCCCTCCGCGACCTTCTCGCCATCGGCCTTCTTGGCGTCGGCGGCCTTCTTCGTACCGTCGGCCTTCTCGTCGTCGGCCTTGGGGTCGACGTCACCGGCCTTGGGGTCGGTGTCCGTGCCCAGCTTGAAGACGGCGGTCGGCTGGTCGGCGGGCGGTTCCGCCGCCCCCTTCTCGGACGCCTCGGACAGCTCGGACGGCTCGGACGGCTCGGCCTTCGTGGACTTCGTGGACTTCGGAGCCTTCGCAGTCTTCGCTACGGCAAAGACCCGCGTCGCGTCGTCGGCCGGCTCCTCGTCCGCGCTCCCGCCGGCACCCTTCGGGTCCATCGTCTTGAAGACGGCGGTCGCCCGGTCCACGGCCACCGCGTCGTCGGCCGGCGCGTCCTTCTCCCCGGACGCGCCCTTCTCCTCGGAGTCGGCCTTCGTCGCCGACTCCTCGGGGGCGGCCTTCTCCGCCGGCTTCCCGGCAGCGGGCTCCGCCTCCGACTTCCCGGACTTCCCGGAATCCCCGGACTTCTCGGGGGCGGCCGGCGCCTTCTCCTCGGCGGCTTCGGCCTTCGCGTCCGCGGACGCACCGGCCTTCACACGGCCCGCGCCAGCCTTGACCTTCCCTTCACCCTCAGTGTCGCCTTCCGCGGCCGTCTGGGCCGCCTCAGGCGCCTCCTCGGGCTTCTCGGCGGGCTTCGCCCCGTCCGCCGACGCCGACACCGCGCGCTTCGCCGTCCCGGACGCACCCTTGCCGGACGCCTTCTTCCCGGCGGACGGCTTGCGCCCGCCGGCCGGCTTCTCCGCACCGGACGACTTCGCCCCGGAGGTCTCCGCGTCGGCCGCATCGGCCGCGCCCGACGACTTCGCCCCGGACGATTTCGCCCCGGACCCCTTCGCCCCGGAAGTCTCCGCATCGGGCGCCCCGTTGCCGGAAGTCCCCTCCTCGGGCGCCTTCCCCGCCCCGTCGTCCCCGGAGCCGTTCCCGGCCTTCTCCGCGCCGCCCCGATTCCCCCGCTCGTCGCGGAGGATCGACAGCCGCGGGTCCCGTTCGGTGCGCGCCGTCTCCCCCGACGACTGCTCCTTGCCCGACTTCTTGTCCGACTTGTCGGGGGACTCGCCCGCCACCGATGTCTCCTTCACTACGTCGCACTGCCCTGTGCCTGGTGCCAGCTGGTACCGAACGGGACCAGTGTTCCCAAGTCTCCTGTGTCCGGACGGCCGCTTCCCACCGCCACGCGAACCCGTTTCTGCCGCGCCCCTCGGAAGGTGTCGCCGACGTGCTAGACGAGAACGACATACCTACCGGTTCCCTACCGAACCCACCACGCACCCTCGACAGATGAATGTGAGAGGGGTCACCCTGTCATTCATCCACGCGGGGAGGCTTGGATGGGCAGGAGCCGCAGAACAATTCCGGAGGAGCTTCTGCTGCTGGCTTTGGACCCGGCCACGGGCACCACAGCACAGCCGCAGTCGCTCGACCTCGGCCTGGCCGGGGCCCAGCTAGTCGAGCTGGCTCTGGCAGGACGGATAGCCCCAGACGGGGATCGTATCGCCGTGGTCATGGCACGGCCGACAGGAGATCCGACTCTGGACTCAGCGCTCGAACTGCTGCGCCGTCGCGGCAGTCCGGTGCGCGCGGTCCACTGGATCGGCGGGCCCCGACTGGGGCTGCGCCAGACGTACCTCACCCATCTCGAACGGTGCGGCATGGTGCATGCCGTGGCGGGCCAGATGTGCGGGGTACTGCCGACGACGCGCTACCAAGCGACGGAGACGGCCATCAGCCGGGAGATCAGGACCCGGCTCGACAACGCGATCCGCACGGGCGTCCCACCGGACCCGCGGACCGCGGCGCTCGCCGCACTGGCCCACGCGGTCGGCCTCGGCAAGCACCTCTACCCGGGGAACGAGGGGCGCTCATCGCGCTCCCGCCTGCGGGACCTGATCCGGCACGACCCCATGGGCGGCCTGGTCGCACACGCCGTCATGGACGTCCAGAACGGCGTCGCGGCACAGCCGCGACGGAGTGCGGGACCGGGCGCCGGCTCGGGGACGCGGCAGGCGGCGGCCCATCCAACGGCCGACGCGACCGGCGTGCCCGGCCAGTCACGCCGACACGGGCACGGCAGCATGGCCCGGGTGGGCGCCCGCTGAGACCACCGGCACCACCGGAGAGCGCCGGCCCGCGATGCCCGGGCGCGGCGCGCACCACCGGGTGCCGCCGTGCACCGACCGCACCACCAGGGCAGCACCCGCGCCGCGGATGCACCCACCAGCGCCACCGCACCGCCCTTTCCCGGACCGTTCGGGAGCCGCAGTGAGAAGCGCGGGGTGGCGGACCGAGCCGTTCGGACGACGGCCCGGTCCGCCACCCCGCGCACATGTGCGCTCGCCTTCTGTGTTCATTTGACTGCGCGTCGTCCACATGAAGTGGCAGTCTGCTCAACAAGAAATGACAGCAGTACGGAGCCGGAGGTGCACGTACCGTGGCGTCCAACGTCAACCCCACCGTCAGGCGACGCCGATTGGGCCAGGAGCTCCGCCGGCTCCGGGAGGACAAGGGCCTGACGGCGGAGCAGGTGGCCGAGCGGTTGCTGGTCTCCCAGTCGAAGATCAGTCGGCTGGAGAACGGCCGCCGCAGCATCAGCCAGCGCGACGTCCGCGACCTGTGCGGGGTCTACGAGGTAGACGACCGCCGGATAGTGGATTCGCTGATGCAGATGGCCAAGGATTCGCGGCAGCAAGGCTGGTGGCACGCCTTCGGCGACATTCCGTACAGCGTCTACATCGGCCTGGAGACCGAGGCGGCGTCCCTGCGGACCTACGAATCCCTGCTGGTGCCCGGCCTGCTGCAGACGTCCGGTTACGCCGAGGCGGTCATCCCCGGCACGATCCCGGAGCTGGCGGCCGAGGACCTGGACAAGCGGATCAAGGTGCGGATGCGACGCCAGGAGCGGGTGCAGGACCAGGAGCGCCCGCTGCGACTGTGGGTCGTCCTCGACGAGAGTGCGCTGCGCCGGGTCGTCGGCAGCCACCTGATCATGCGCGAGCAGCTGGAGCACCTCGTCGAGGTGAGCACGTTGCCGCACGTGACGGTGCAGGTCCTGCCGTACGGCGCCGGTGCGCACGCCGGGATGTCCGGGACGTTCTCGATCCTGGAATTCGACGATGCCGCGGATTCCAGCGTGGTCTACATCGAGGGCGTCACCAGCGACCTCTACCTGGAGAAGACCAACGACGTGCACAAATACACCATCATGTACGAGCACCTGAGGGCGCAGGCGTTGAGCGCGGAGGCCAGTCGGGAATTCATCGCGGAGGCCGCCAAACGCCATGCGGACGCGATGAGTTGAGGAACTGCTGCGGTCGCCGCGGCCCGGATCGTGCGGAATGTTGAATTCCGATGAACGGGGCCGCACGGTACACCTGGGCCTCCGCACCTGAAAAGAGATCACGGAATATGCCATTCGGACGGGTGAACGGCCCTCTGCGGCCGGCGATGTTGGCGCGTAGCGTCGTCTTCACCGAATCCGCAGTAACTCAGAGTCAGGTGGAGTGACAATGGCCGTTCAGCCCAATTCCGCGTTCTCCTGGACCAAGTCCTCGTACTCCGGCGCCAACGCCTGCGTGGAGATCGCCGTACCGGCCACCACGGCCATCGCGGTGCGCGACTCCAAGATCCCCGAGGGTGGGCGCCTGACCTTCGGGAACTCCTCCTGGAGCAGCTTCGTGGCGGACGTCGCCGCGGGCACCTTCGACCTCTCCTGAAGCGAGTCGTCACCGCCCCGCAGTCCATGTGACGCCAGCGCGGATACGAGCCCTCTCGACTGGACCGCCGTCCCGGCCGAGGGGGCTCGGCCATGTCCGGGCACGGACCGTCCGGGCGGACCGCCACGCAGGGTCATCGGCGCCGCCGCTCACCGGAGTTCGGACACGTAGCGGTCGGTGCCCGGGACGGTGGGCACGAAGGGGGCCACCAGCTCGACGCGGCCCAGGCCGCGGGCGGCGACCTCGGCCTCCAGGCCGGTGAAGTGCGCCGTCCAGGCGCGGCGCGGGTCCTCCTCCAGGAACCACAGCAGGGTGAGCCGGGTGTCCACCCCCTCGACCTGCTTGACGTAGGACATCCGGTCGCCGGGCAGCGGCGTCGGCCGGAAGACGGTGACCAGCGCCGACGGCGAGTCGGCCAGGCGTCGCGGCAGGTGGTCGGAGCGCAGCCAGTCCAGCAGGGCGGCGCGCGACTGCGGGCCGTCGGCGTCGATGACCTCCAGGACCAGTCCGGCGTAGGGGTGGTCGAGGGCGTGGAAGTCGCGGGGGCCGGACGGGCCGTCGCGGTAGACGGTCGCCGCGTGGTCCTGGAAGGCGGTGAAGACGTGGGTGCGGTCGTGGTGGACCCGACCGTCGCGGTTGAGGCGCTGGTTGACGGCGACGGTCCACCGCATGTGGGCGTCGTAGCGGCCCTCGGTGAGCCAGTAGGTGGAGAGGTAGCAGCCGGCGGTGACCGGGCGGGCGACCGCGGAGCGCGCGGGGTAGCGCAGGAGTTGCAGGTCGCGGGTGGCGACCCAGCGGCGGCCGGCGAACATCCAGGGCATCGCCATCGCGCCGGCGATGTAGTGGTCGTCCTCGTACCAGCGGTTGTAGGCGCGTTCGTGGCCGGGGTGCGGCTCGACCATGGTGATCAGGGCGTGGCCGGGGCGGACGCCGTAGGGGCCGGTGGCGGGCAGGGCGGCGTAGGCGGCGAGTTCGTCGGCGGCGTGGTCGGCGGCGGCTTCCCGGTGGGTGCGGTGGTCGTCGGTCGTCATGGCGGTCAGGTGTAGCTGACGTGGCGTCAGAAGGGGAGGGGTGCGGTCGGGGAATCGCGGCGGTGGTTCACGATGCGGGCACTTCCGTCCGGCCGGCCGGGACGCGTCTAAGCTGCCCGGCAGCCGCTGCTAACGATGGTTAACGCGGCGTACGAGCGAATGGAGCTGCCATGTCGGACCAGGCCCTGCCCCTTGCCACCGCCCCCGTTCCCGAGTTCGCCGCGCGGGCGGTCCGGACCGGCGGCTCGCCCGTACGCGACATCCTGGCGCTGACCGCCCGGCCGGAGGTGATCTCGTTCGCCGGCGGGCTGCCCGCGCCCGAACTCTTCGACGTCGAGGGGATATCCGCGGCGTTCCGGGAGGTGCTGGCGCAGGCACCCCGGCAGGCCCTGCAGTACTCGACCAGTGAGGGCGATCCGGCGCTGCGGGCGGCCGTGGCGGCGCGCACCACGGCGCGCGGGCTGCCCACCGACGCCGACGACCTGTTGGTGACCACCGGTTCCCAGCAGGGGCTGACGCTGCTGGCGGCCGCACTGCTGGAGCCGGGTGACGTGGTCCTGGTCGAGGACCCCTGCTACCTGGCGGCGTTGCAGATCTTCTCGCTCGCGGGCGCCCGGGTGGTGCCGGTGCCGACCGACGACGAGGGCCTGGACCCGGTGGCGCTGGACGAGTTGGCCGCCCGCGAGCGGCCCAAGCTGCTCTACGTCATCCCGACGTTCCAGAACCCCACCGGGCGGACGCTCGGCGCCGAGCGGCGGGCCGCGGTCGCCGAGGTGGCCGCCCGGCGCGGGCTGTGGATCGCCGAGGACGACCCGTACGGGGAGCTGCGCTTCGAGGGGGAGCCGCAGCGCTGGGTGGCGTCCTTCCCGGGGGCGGAGGACCGGACGGTGCTGCTCGGTTCGTTCTCCAAGGTGCTGGCGCCCGGGCTGCGGCTGGGCACGCTGCGGGCCCCGGCGGCGCTGCGGCGGGCCTGCGTCATCGGCAAGCAGGCCGCCGACCTGCACACTTCCACCATCGACCAGGCCGCCGCGGCACGGTACTTGGCGGCCTCGGACCTGGACGCGCACCTGGCCCGGGTCACGGACGCCTACCGGGAGCGGCGGAACGCCCTGGTGGACGGGCTGGCCGGGGCGCTTCCCGAGGGCTCGCGGTGGAACCGCCCGGCGGGCGGGATGTTCGTGTGGGCGACGCTGCCCGCGGGGTGGGACGCGTCCGCACTGCTGCCGGAGGTGGTGCGGCACGACGTGGCGTACGTCCCGGGCGCACCGTTCTTCGCCGGGCGGCCGGATCCGGCGGCGGTCCGGCTGTCGTTCGTGACCCACCCGCCGCAGGAGATCGCGACGGGGCTGCGACGGCTGGGGGCGGCGCTGGCGGCGGCGCGGCGGGCCGGGTAACGGAGCGGGCGGGGCAACGGGTCGGGCGGGCCGGGGCGGGGGCCCGTCGGCGGCGGCCTTCCCTTCGGCGCGCGGCGGGCCTAGCCTGGCCTCTCCCCCATTAACTGACGCTCCGTCAGGTCCGGGGGGACGGACACTGACGCGGGCCGGCCGGCAGGAGGGTGCCGCATGCTGCTGCGCGACAAGACCGTCATCGTCTCCGGGGTCGGCGCCGGGCTCGGCCACCAGGTCGCGGCGGCGTGCGTGCGGGACGGCGCCCGGGTCGTGCTCGGCGCGCGCACGGAAGGCAACCTCGCGGCGACGGCGGGGCGGATCGACGCCGCGGGGGACCGGACCGCCTGGCGGGCCACCGACATCGCCGACGAGGAGCAGTGCACGGCGCTGGCCGGGCTGGCCGTGGCGCGGTTCGGCGGGATCGACGCGGTGATCCACGTCGCGGCGCTGGACGGGCACCTCGGGGGCCTGCGGGACGCCGACTTCGACACCTGGCGGCAGGTGGTGGACGTCAACCTCTTCGGCACGCTGCGGATGACCCGGGCCTGCCTGCCGGCGATGACTGCGGGCGGCGGCGGGTCGGTGGTGATGATCGGCACCCAGTCGTCGGTGGCCGCGCCCTCGCAGGTGCAGCAGGCGGCGTACGCGGCGTCCAAGGGCGGACTGGTGTCGGCGATGTACTCGCTGGCGCGGGAGGTGGGGCCGGACCGCATCCGGGTCAACACCGTGCAGCCGGGCTGGATGTGGGGTCCACCGGTCGCGGGGTACGTGCGGTACGCGGCGCAGACCGAGGGGGTGCCGGAGTCGGAGGTGCTGGACCGGCTCGCCGGGCGGATGGCGCTGCCCGACCTGGCCACGGACGCGGACGTGGCGGAGGCGGCGGTCTTCCTCGCCTCGGACCGGGCGCGGGCCATCACGGGCCAGTCGCTGCTGGTGAACGCCGGGGAGCTGATGCGGTAGCGGTCACCGCGGACGCGCGAAGGGCCGTACGGGGCACCCGTCCCGTACGGCCCTTCGCGCATGCGCCGGCGGGCGCGGGCCGGGCGGCGCGGTTCGTTCGCTTCGGTGACCTGCGTTCATATCCATGACCGTCGAGACCCTTGACCGACGGCCGCGTGGAACGGTTCAATCCCCAAAGTTCCCGCTCACAAGCGGGGACTTGGCGCCGCAGGACCGCATCACGACGACGTGCTTCCACATCTGGAACGTTCACAAGGCGGACCCCTGGAGGGGGCATGAACAGTCTCGACTGGGCCGTGCTCATCGGCTACTTCGGCGTGATGGTCGCGATCGGGGCGTGGTCGCACCGGCGGGTCGCGGACGTCGGCGACTTCTTCACCGCCGGCGGCCGGATGCCGTGGTGGCTGTCCGGCATCTCGCACCACATGTCCGGCTACAGCGCGGTGATGTTCACCGGGTACGCGGGCATCGCCTACCAGTACGGCATCACCTCGTACGTCACCTGGTCCTTCCCGATCGCCGTCGGGATCGCCATCGGGGCCCGGCTGTTCGCCGGCCGGCTGAACCGGCTGCGGTCCCGCCTGGGAGTCGCCTCGCCGCTGGAGTACCTCAAGGACCGCTACGACCTGTCCACGCAGCAGGCACTCGCCTGGTCCGGGGTACTGCTGAAGATCGTGGACGTGGGCGCCAAGTGGGCGGCGATCGCGACCCTGTTGACGGTCTTCACCGGCATCTCCCTCAACCAGGGCATCCTCATCACCGGGGTGATCACCGGGATCTACTGCACGGTCGGCGGGCTGTGGGCGGACGCGCTGACCGAGCTGGGCCAGTTCGTCATCCAGCTGCTGGCCGGGGTGGCGATGGTGGTGGCGGTGCTGGGGGAGCTGGGCGGCGTCAGCGGGTTGTGGACGCTGTGGGACCGGCTGCCGGCCGGCCACGCCCAGCCGACCGCCGGCCCGTACACCGTGACCTTCCTGCTGGCCTACCTCTTCATCAAGACCTTCGAGTACAGCGGCGGGATGTGGAACCAGGCCCAGCGCTACATGGCCACCCGCACCGCCCGGGAGGCGCGGCGGTCGGCGCTGCTGTCGGCGGCGCTGTGGTTCGTCTGGCCGGTCGTGCTGTTCTTCCCGATGTGGGCGGCGCCGCTGCTGGTGACGAGCGGCAGGCCGGACGCCTCCGACGCCTACGCGCTGTTGACCGAACGGCTGTTGCCGCACGGCCTGTTGGGGCTCGTCGTGGTCGGGTTCTTCTCGCACACCATGGCCATGTGCTCCTCGGATGCCAACGCGATCTCCGCGGTCTTCACCCGGGACATCGCGCCGGCGGTGTCGGCGCGGGCCCGGGCGTGGTCGCAGCGGGCCGGGCTGGTGGCGGCGCGACTGTCGACGGTGTGCTTCCTGGCGCTGTCGATGGCGATCGCGACGCAGGTCAACTCGCCGGCGTTCAAGGACATCATCACCGTGGTCATCAAGTGGGTGGCCGGGCTGGTCGGGCCGGTGTCCATCCCGTTCCTGCTGGGGATGGTGCCGCTCTTCCGCCGGTCCGGGCCGACGGCGGCGCTGGTGTCCTGGGCGGCCGGCCTGGTGGCGTTCTGGCTGACCAACTACGGCCTGGACGGCGTCCAGTTGCAGGTGCAGATCGTGGCGCCGGTGGCGACGTCGCTGGTGCTGTTCGTCCTGCTGGGGCTGGTGCGGCCGGAGCCGAGCGCGGCGCGCGACGCGCTGTTGGCGCGGATCAACGACGGGGACGACGGGGATGAGGGGGACGCGGGGGACGGGGCGGCCCGGTCGGCGGCGGCGGCGGACGGGGCCTGACCGGCCCGGCCGGCGGGGGTCAGGCGCGGGGGTAGCGGGCCAGCCAGCCGGCGGCGGAGCCCGCCGGGCCGTGCAGGGCGGGGCCCTGGGTCATCTCCATGGCGAAGTCGTCGGCGAGTTGCAGGATGGTGGCGCGGCCCTCCAGCTCGACCAGCCAGTTGGGGGGCAGTGCGGTCTCGCCGTGCAGGGCGCCGAGGAGGTTGCCGCAGACGGCGCCGGTGGAGTCGCTGTCGCCGCCGTGGTTGACGGCGAGCAGCAGGCCGTGCCGGACGTCCTCGGCGACCAGGGCGCAGTACACCCCGATCGACAGGGCCTCCTCGGCGGTCCAGCCCTCGCCGAGCGACTCGACCCGGGCGGGCGTCGGCATGCCCTGTCGCACGGCGCCCAGGGCCCGCTTGAGCGCGTCGGTGGTCTCCTCGTGGTCGGGGCGGGTGGCGAGGTGGGCCAGGGCCTTTTGGACCGCACCGTCCAGGTCCTCGCCGCGCGCCAACGAGTGGCTGATCACGGCGAACGCGCCGGCCGCGAGGTAGCCGGTGGGGTGGCCGTGGGTCTGTGCCGCGCATTCGACGGCGAGTTGGAAGACCAGCTGCGGTTCCCAGCCGACGAGCAGGCCGAACGGGGCGGAGCGCATCACCGCGCCGCACCCCTTGGAGTCGGGGTTCTTCGGCTTGTCAAGGGTGCCCATCACCTCGTCGCCGAGGCCGCTCAGGCAGGCCCGGCCGGGGGCCCGGCGGGCGTAGAGCCACTCCTCGCGGGCCAGCCAGCCGTCGTCGTCCTTGCGCTCGTCGGGGCCCCAGTCGCGCTGGGTGGCGGCCCAGCGGAGGTAGGCGCGGTGGACGTCGGTGGGCGGGTGCCAGGCACCGGTGTCGCGGCGGACCTGGGCGCGGATCAGGCCGTCCATGGTGAAGAGGGTCATCTGGGTGTCGTCGGTGACCGCGCCGCGCCGCCCGAAGGCGGGGACGAGGTCGATCACGCCGTCCTGGCCGTGGGCGTCGCGGATCGCGTCCAGCGAGTCGAACTCGACGGCGGCGCCGAGCGCGTCACCGATCGCGCCGCCCAGCAGGCAGCCGCGCACCCGGCTGCGGAAGTCCTGCTGCTCGGCGCGGCCCCAGATGGCGCTGCCTCCTGCCGCTGCGCTCACGCCGACACCTCGCTCCGCTCGTCCGCCCGGTCCCGGGGCCGTGCGGAGGCCCCTGGCGAAGCACTGTATCGACCGGGAATGATCGAAACTGGGCCGGGTTTGTATCAGGTCCGTATCGTGATCTGACGGGTGGGACGGTCCGCCGCCCGTGACCGCCCCGGGCGGGCCACCGGCCGGTTGGCCGGTTGGCCGGTTGGCTGACGGGTTCCCGTTCCGACCGCCCGTTCGATGATGGTGCCGCCACCCGCTGGGCATGCTCTTCCCATGTCCGAGTACGAGTGGGATCGCACCACGATGGCCGTCGTCGCCTCGGCCCTGTCCGGCGACAGCGACGGCGCGGTCGAACTCCTCCGACCGCTCCCCCAACGCGACGTGTGCCACGTCGCGGTGCGGCTGGCCGCGATGGCCGCCGACGCGCTGATCGTCGCCGCTCAGGACGCCGGTGGCGACCGCGAGGAGGCGCTGTCGCAGTGGCAGCAGTGCATCCTCCAGCACGAGGCGGAGCACAGCGGGGAGTGACGGTGCCGGCCCGGCGGGCGGGGACGCCTCCCCCCGCCCGCCGGGCCGGCTCCGCGTGCGGGCGGCTACTCCACCACCGGCAGCAGCTCCGGCAGGTGGCCGTCGGACGCCAGCGCGGCGGCCTGGCGCTCGGCGGGGACGGTGCCGTAGGTGGTGGTGCGGGGGCGGGCCGGGCGGCCGGCGAGCTCGGCGATGCCGACCAGGTCCTGGAGGGAGCGGTAGGAGCCGTAGCTCGATCCGGCCATCCGGGAGATGGTCTCCTCCATCAGCGTGCCGCCGAGGTCGTTGGCGCCGGAGCGGAGCATCTCCGCGGCGCCCTCGGTGCCCAGTTTCACCCAGCTGGTCTGGATGTTGGTGATGTGCGGGTGGAGCAGGATCCGGGCCATCGCCGTCACCGCGCGGTTGTCGCGGGTGGTGGGGCCGGGGCGGGCGATGCCGGCGAGGTAGACCGGGGCGTTGGTGTGGATGAAGGGCAGCGTGACGAACTCGGTGAAGCCCTCGACGCCCTTGGCCAGCGCGGACCGCTGGATGTCGGCGAGCAGCCGGAGGTGGCCGAGCCAGTGCCGGGGCTGGTCCACGTGCCCGTACATCATCGTCGAGGAGGTGCGGATGCCCAGCTCGTGGGCGGTCTTGATGACCTCGACCCAGGTGGCGGTGGGGAGTTTGCCCTTGGTGAGGATCCAGCGGACCTCGTCGTCGAGGATCTCCGCGGCGGTGCCGGGCAGGGTGTCCAGGCCGGCGGCCTTGGCCTCGGTCAGCCACTCCCGGAGGGACAGGCCGGTGCGGGTCGCCCCGTTGACCACCTCCATCGGGGAGAAGGCGTGCACGTGCATGCCGGGGACCCGTTCCTTGACCGCGCGGGCGATGTCGAAGTAGGCCGTGCCGGGCAGGTCGGGGTGGATGCCGCCCTGCATGCAGACCTCCACCGCGCCCACGTCCCACGCCTGTTGGGCGCGGTCGGCGACCTGGGAGAGGGAGAGGGTGTAGGCGTCGGCGTCCGTGCGGCGCTGGGCGAAGGCGCAGAACCGGCAGCCGGTGTAGCAGACGTTGGTGAAGTTGATGTTCCGGGTGACGATGTACGTGACGGCGTCGCCCACCGTGGCGCGGCGCAGGTCGTCGGCGATCCGGCAGAGCGCGTCCAGCGCCGGACCGTCGGCGTGCAGCAGCGCGAGCGCCTCGTCGTCGGTGAGCTTGGTGGGGTCGTCGGCGGCCTGCGAGAGGGCCTGGCGGACGTCGGCGTCCAGACGGGAGGGCACCATGCCGGGCGCGGCGGCCTCGCGCAGCTCCGCCCAGTCGCCGTAGACCTCGTCGAAGTCGTCCCGGCGGTCCGCCGTGCGCCCCTCGGTGTCGATGGTGCGGTGCAGGTCCGTGCGGCCGGTGGCGACGAAGCCCTCGTCGGGCTCCTGCCAGGGGCGGCCGGTCACCGCGGCGTCCTCCCGGGCCAGGCCGGTGGCCGGGTCGGCGAGGGCGGTGACGTGCGGCAGCAGCCGCGGGTCCAGCCAGGGCTCGCCACGCCGGACGAACTCCGGGTAGACCGCCAGGCGTTCGTGCAGGCGGAAGCCCTCGGTCGCGGAGTGCTCGGCGAGCGTGTCGATCTGGGGCCAGGGCCGCTCGGGGTTGACGTGGTCCGGGGTGAGCGGGGAGACACCGCCCCAGTCGTCGATGCCGGCCCGGATCAGCCGGCCGTACTCCTCGTCGACGAGGTTGGGCGGCGCCTGGAGGCAGGCGGACGGGCCCATGAGGTGCCGGGCGACGGCCACCGTGGCGACGAGTTCGTCGAGTTCGGCGTCGGGCATGCCGCGCATCGCGGTGTCCGGCTTGGCGCGGAAGTTCTGCAGGATCAGCTCCTGGACGCCGTGGTAGGCGCGGGAGACGCGGCGCAGCGCGAACAGCGAGTCGGCGCGCTCCTCGTAGGTCTCCCCGATGCCGATCAGCAGGCCGCTGGTGAACGGGACGGAGCTGCGCCCGGCGTCCTCCAGGACGCGCAGCCGCACCGCGGGCTCCTTGTCCGGCGAGCCGTAGTGGGGGCCGCCGGGCTCGCTCCACAGGCGCTCGGCGGTGGTCTCCAGCATCATGCCCATCGACGGGGCGACGGGCTTGAGGCGCTGGAAGTCCGTCCACGACAGCACGCCGGGGTTGAGGTGGGGCAGCAGCCCGGTCTCCTCCAGGATGCGGATGGCGATGGCGCGGACGTAGGCGATGGTGTCGTCGTACCCCTCGGCCTCCAGCCACTCGCGCGCCTCGGGCCAGCGCTCCTCCGGCTTGTCCCCGAGGGTGATCAGGGCTTCCTTGCAGCCGAGTTCGGCGCCGCGGCGGGCGATCGCCAGCACCTCGTCCGGGGACATGAACATCCCGTGGCCGGCGCGGCGGAGCTTGCCGGGGACGGTGACGAAGGTGCAGTAGTGGCACTTGTCGCGGCACAGGCGCGTCAGGGGGATGAAGACGCTCTTGGAGTACGTGATGACACCGGGGCGGCCGGCGGCCTCCAGGCCGGCGTCGCGGACCCGGGCCGCGGAGGCGCACAGGTCCTCCAGGTCCTCGCCGCGCGCCTGGAGGAGCACGGCGGCCTCGGTGACGTCCAGGGCCACCCCGTCCCGGGCCCGCTTGAGCGCCCTGCGCATCGCGTTGGCCGTCGGCCGCGGGGGTGCGGCACTGCGGTCGGGCCCGTCCGACACCTGGTCAGATCCCTGGCGGGAGCCCTGGTCAGATCCCTGCGCGCTGGAAGTCATGACCCGAGCATACGAGCGAGGACCGACATCTCCGCCGCCGGAAGCGGAGCGATCCGTGTGCTGCTGATCACGTCAAACGGAGGCAATCTCCGTTCGGGCGGGCGGGACCGGCACGACGCCCGCGGCACGCCGACGGCTGGTCCGGCCGGGCCGGACCAGCGGCGGGCACCACCACGGTCAGAGGGAGTTCAGCAGTTCCTCGGAGTAGGTCCGGGTCAGGAACTCCATGGCGTGGCCGTCGGGGTCGTCGACGTACACGCCCCGGCCGCCGTCGTGGTGGTTGATCTGCTGCGGCCTGGAGTGCCGCGGGTCCGCCCAGTACGGCAGGTCACGCTTCTGTATGCGGGCCAGGATCTTGTCGAACTCCTCCTCCGTCACCAGGAACGCGTAGTGCGTGGCGACGAATTCCCGGCCGCCGGCGACGTGCTCCGCGTAGTCGAGGGTCACCCCGTTGTCCATCCTCAGCGCGGCGAACGGGCCGAACGCCTTGGGTTCGGGGGCGTCCAGCAGCTCGGCAAGGAAACGAGCCGAGGCGAAGCGGTCCTTGCTGTGCACGATCGTGTGGTCGAGGCTGGGCATGGCGTCTCCTTGATCTTTCGATGTGATCTCCGAGAGTTCGACGGAACTCTTTCGGGGAGGTGGTCCCTGGTGCCTTCACCTTCGACGCTACGCCCGGCGCCCACCGGGCGGATCGGTCTGAGGTACCGCTCCACCGGTGCGACGCCGTACGCCGCTGGGCCTAGGTACCACCGGGCCCCGGGCCGCCCCGGCCCTGCCGGGTCACAGGTACTGCGCGAAGTCGTCCAGGGTCCGCAGCACCTCCGCCTCGCCCGCCGCCGGCAGTTGGAGCACCACCTCCGGCACGCCCAGCTCCCGGAAGTGCGCCATCTTCCCCGGCGTGGGTCGGACCGCGTACGGCACCACCGCCGGCTCGCCCGCCCGGCCCGCGTCCGCCCAGGCGCGCCGCAGCGCCGGCAGGCTCTCCGACAGCCCGCCGCCACCGATCGGCAGCCAGCCGTCCGCGGTGGCCGCGATCTCCGCCAGCAGCTTGGGGCCGGCCGCGCCGCCCAACAGCACGCGCGGCGCGCCGCCGACCGGCTTGGGGTGGGCGAACGAGGCCCGGACCGAGCCGAAGGGGCCCTCGTAGGCGGTCGGTTCGTCGGCCCACAGGGCGCGCATCAGCGCCAGCCGGTCCCGCACCAGGGCCCGCCGGGTCGACCACTGCACCCCGTGGTCGGCCGCCTCCTCCACGTTCCAGCCGTAGCCGACACCGAGGGTGAAACGACCGCCGGAGAGGTGGTCCAGCGTGGCCACCTGCTTGGCCAGGTCGACCGGGTCGTGCTGGGCGACGAGCGTGATGCCGGTGCCCAGGCGCAGCCGCTCGGTGACCGCGGCGGCCTGGCCGAGGGCGAGGAACGCATCGAGGGTCCGGCCGTACTCCCGGGGCAGCGGCTCGCCCATCGGGGCCGGGGTGTCCCGGGACGCCGGGATGTGGGTGTGTTCGGGCAGGTACAGCCCGTCGAAGCCGCGCTGCTCCAACTCCTGGGCCAGCCGGGTCGGCCGGATCGTCTCGTCGGTCAGGAACAGCGTGGTCGCGATCCGCATGCTGGGGCCTCCGCGTCGGGTGGTCGGTCGTGGTGAGCGGTCGGGGTGGTCGGTCGTGGGTGGCGGTCGAAGGTTGCTCGTGGTCGGGAACGGCTCGTGGTCGGGGGCTGCTCGTGGTCGGGGGCTGCTCGTGGTCGGGCGTGGCGGAACGGACGGGTGCGCAGGCCGCCGGTCGGGCCGGTGCGGACGCCGGCCGGGCCGGTGGGGTGACCGCATGTTGCCGCACCGCCCGCGAGTTATCCACAGGGCTTTCCCCGCGTGTCACACACGCGTAGAACAGTTTTCACAGCGCGCAACGACGCGGAGACGGCACGACACCGGCACCGGCACCGGCCGGCACGCCGCCGCCGACCGTCCCGAGCGCGCGGCACGACCCGCGGCGGACGGCCGCGGCGCACCGCACACCGACCACGCACGACCGATCGCGACGACGCAAGGGGGCGGAGATGGAGCGACGCGACGTACTGAGACTCTCGGCGGCCGCCGGCACGGCCGGCACACTGCCGCTCGGCCGGCTGAGCTTCGCCGAGGCGGCACCGGCCACCGGACCGCACCCGGACGGGCCGGCCGAGCAGCAGCGCACGGTCACCGGCCGGCTCCCGGTCGGCGCACCCGACTTCGTCTACCTCCCCGTCGACGTCCCGCACGGCGTCCGGGAGATCGCCGTCGCGTACCGCTACGACAAGCCACCGGTCCCCGACGGCACCGCCGGCAACGCCTGCGACATCGGCATCTTCGACGAGCGCGGCACGGCACCGGGCGGCGCCGGCTTCCGCGGCTGGTCGGGCGGGGCCCGCACGGAGTTCTTCCTGCGCGCCGACGACGCCACCCCCGGCTACCTCCCGGGCCCCGTCAACGCCGGCACCTGGCACATCGCCCTCGGCCCGTACACCGTCGCCCCCCAGGGCCTGGCCTACGAGGTCACCGTCACCCTGCGGCACGGCCCACCGGGGACGACCCCGACGCCCGTCCACCCGCCGGAGCGGGCCCGGGGCCGCGGCCGCGCCTGGTACCGCGGCGACAGCCACCTGCACTCCGTGCACTCCGACGGCAAGCGCACCCCGGCCCGGATCGCGGCACTCGCCCGGGCCGCCGGGCTCGACTTCATCACCACCACCGAGCACAACACCACCGCCAGTCACCGCGCCTGGGAGGGGCTGTGGGGTGACGACCTGCTGATCCTCACCGGCGAGGAGGTCACCACCCGCAACGGCCACGTGGTGGCGATGGGCACCGACCCCGGCGTCTTCATCGACTGGCGCTACCGGGCCCGGGACCACGCCTTCGGCCGATACGCCCGGGCCATCCGCCGCGCCGGCGGCCTGGTCATCCCGGCCCACCCGCACGCCCCCTGCGTCGGCTGCAGCTGGAAGTTCGGACTCGCCGACGCCGACGCGGTCGAGGTGTGGAACGGCCCGTACGGCCCCGACGACGAGATCACCCTCGCCACGTGGGACGACGCCCTGGTCGCGCACGTCCGGGACGGCGCCGCCTGGCTGCCCGCCGTCGGGCACAGCGACGCCCACCGCGACCCGGACGTGGTCGGCCTGCCGCAGACCGTCGTCCTGGCCGACGACCTCTCCCGCCGGGCCCTGCTGGACGGCATTCGCGCCGGCCGGGCGTGGATCGCCGAGTCCGCCGGGATCGACCTCGCGTTCACCGTCACCGGCCCGCGCGGCGAGCACGCCGGGATCGGCGAACGCCTGGCACTGCCCGGCCCGGCCGCGGTCACCGCCCGACTGGCCGTCTCCGGGGCGCCCGGCTGCACGGTCTCCTTCGTCACCGACCAGGGCCGCCGGCACACCGCACCGCTGCCACCGTCCGGCACCGGCACGCTCACCTGGTCGACCACACCCGACAACGCCGCCTACATACGCGTCGAGGTCCGCCACCCGTCAACGGCGGCGGACCTCCCGGGCCCGATGGCAGCGCTCACCAACCCGATCTTCCTGGGGCGGTGGTAGCGCCGGAGCGGCGTGGGGTGGGGTGGGGGTGGGGTGGGTGGGGGCCGGGGGCGGGGGGGGGGAGGCCCCCAAGCTCCAAGCCTCAGGCCCCAAGGGCCCCAAGCCCCCCCCCCCCCCCCCCCCCCCCTCCTCTCCCCCCCCCCCCCCCCCCCCCTCCCCCCCCCCCCCCCCCCCCCCCGG
>NZ_BAAARK010000054.1:0-37591 GCF_039532155.1 Streptomyces lunalinharesii | reverse complement strand
GCGACGATCGCCTCACGGCCCACCCACCCGGTTTTCAACCCACCCTCAACGGGAGGGGGCGGGCCGGAGGGGGTGGTGTGCAGGACGTAAAGCGCAGCAGTCCTGCACACCACCCCCGCAGGCCCGACACCGCCACCCAACAGCCCCGCGCAGCGGACCCCGCCCGCCGCAGGCGCAACGGCGGAAAGCCCCACAACGTGGGAACAGGCCCGCGCCGCCAGGCGCAAACCGCAACCACCACGGCGGGAAAGCCAAAAACGTGGGAAGCCCCTTAGAGGGCCTGCGCGAACGTGCTGAAGAGCCGTTGCGGGTCGTAGGTCTGCTTGACCTTGGTGAGGCGGGTGGTGGCCGTCCCGTAGTAGGCGGTCTTCCAGTCGGACAGGCCGGCGTCGGTGTAGTTCTGGTAGGCCGCGCCGGAGGAGTGCCGCTGCATCGCGCCGTGGAAGGCGTCCAGCCAGGCGGTGCCGGCGGCGCCGGAGCCGCCGGCCGGCCAGGAGGCCAGGTACTGGGCGAGGAAGCGGGAGCGGCGGTGGACGAACGCGGTGTCGGCGGTGCCGACGCGGTTGATCGCGCCGCCCAGTGCGGTCAGGGCGACGTTGCCGGTGACGCCCTTGCGGCCGCCGCTCTCGATCTGGGCCAGCAGGCTCTGGACGCCGGCCGCGGACAGTGAGCGGTCGAAGAAGTGCGAGCGGGCGGCGTAGGTCTCGCGGCCCAGTGCGCCGGCGCCGGTGTGGCCGGGCAGGGTGCCCGGCATGTGGCACTGGGCGGTGGACTTCGACGAGCAGCCCGCGTACGCCTCCATCGCGTCCAGGTAGCCGATCGGGGTGAGGCTGACGCGGGTGGCCGGGCCGGGGCCGCCGGGTTGGTCGGCGAGCTTGTCGACGGCGTTTTGCAGGTCGTGGTGGCTGCCGAGGGAGAAGGCCGCGACGGAGACCGCCGGGGTGCCGCCGGGTCGGGCGTCGAAGTGGGCGGTGGACCATATCTCGTCGGGCTGGTCCGGACCCCACTTCTGCCAGGACCCGAGCACCGCGGCGGCCTTCGCCCACGGCCAGGTCATGTACGCCATCACCGCGCGGGGCGCCGGGTGGGTGCGGAAACGGAGTTCGGTGACCACCCCGAAGTTGCCGTTGCCGGCGCCGCGCAGGGCCCAGAAGAGGTCGGGGTGGTGGTCCCGGTCGCAGTCGACGGTCTTGCCGTCGGCCGTGACGACGGTGGCGCCGACGAGGCTGTCGCAGGTCAGGCCGTAGGCGCGGGAGACCACGCCGTGGCCGCCGCCGAGCGTCAGGCCGGATATGCCGACCGTGGGGCAGGAGCCGCCGGGGACGGTGACGCCGTGCGGGGCGAGGCCCTCGTAGACGTCGATGAGTTTGGCGCCGGCGCCGATCCGGGTGGTGCCGCCGGAGGGCGCGCCGACCTTGTCGAGTGCCGAGACGTCGATGACGAGCTTGCCGTTGCCGCTGGAGAAGCCGGCGTAGGAGTGGCCGCCGCTGCGGATGGCGACGGGCGCGTCGTAGCGGCGGGCGAAGGCCAGGCACTCCGCGATGTCGCCGGGGTGCTTGACGTAGGCGATGGCGGAGGGCTTCAGGGTGTCGAAGCGGGTGTTGTAGAGGCGGCGGGCGGTGGCGTAGGAGGCGTCGGAGGCCCGTATCAGAGAGCCGTCGAGGCCCTTGCCGAGCGCGCTCCAGGCGGTCTGGGTGGCGGGGGTCCTGGCGTTCGCCGCGGTGTTCATGGCGCCTGCGGTCCCGCTGGTGGAGGACGCCGCGTCGGGGCCGCCGCCCGGGGCCTCGCAGCCGGTGGCCCAGGCGAGGGAGGTGGCCGCGAGTCCGCTGCCGGCCGTCAGGAGTGTGCGCCGCTTCACTGGGATGGATCCCCCTTGGTTGTCGT
Organism: Streptomyces lunalinharesii; assembly: GCF_039532155.1. Taxonomy (NCBI): domain Bacteria; kingdom Bacillati; phylum Actinomycetota; class Actinomycetes; order Kitasatosporales; family Streptomycetaceae; genus Streptomyces; species Streptomyces lunalinharesii. The sequence goes on along the minus strand of NZ_BAAARK010000054.1, from coordinate 35,707 downwards.
ACGGTCCGGTCCCGGCCCGCCGGTCGTCCGGCCGGTGGGCGCGGGGCGTGTGCCGGGACACCGCACCTGCGGGTCGACCGGTAACGCCCCCGTTGTTCCGTGACGTCCGGTACGCGAGTGAAGTCCGTTACCGCGTGGTGCTGTTGTGCCCCTCACTACCCAGATGCGGCGCGGGGGGTGACGGGTTCCCGGAACGGACCGGGTCATTCCACGGGGCGGCCCGGAGCGGCGTCGGGGCTGTCGTGCGCAACCGCCGCGTGCCGCTCGGCATCGGTGCGGGCCTGGGAGCGGGCTCGGCGGGCCATTCCGGTCCAGCCGCAGTCGCAGCGGGCCAGGCAGAACGAGCCGCGCTCGGTGGTGGAGGTGCGGTGCGGGGCTGATTCGGGCACCCGGTCACGCTACGCGCCTCCGGTGCCGTTGCGTGACGGGGCCCCGTCACGGTCGTTGAACGGTGCGGTCGACGCACCGTCAGACGAGTCGGGGGCGGGACGTCCGACCGTCCCGAGGGGACCGGCCGGCCCAGGCGGTCCCGAACACGGCGGCCGAGGGGGCTCGTACGCATGGTGGTGCAGGACAGGCGAGGCGGCGCGGTCGCCGCGGCCGTGGTGTGCGGGACGGGACTGCTGGCGGGGCTGCTGGCGACGGCGGGCTGTTCCCCGGACGGCGCGGCGGCCGACGACCAGGTGGCGCCCGCCCGGGCGCCGGCCGCGGTGGAGCTGCGGCGCGGCGTCGAGGCGCTGCTGCGGGCCGGCACCGCCCGGGTGCGGACGGCGATGGAGACGGTCAGCGGCGGGACGCTGGTGGCGATCCGGGGTTCCGGCGGCTACGACTTCGCGGCCGCCAGCGGGCAACTACGGGTGGTGCTGCCGGATCTGAAGGGCAAGCCCAGCGGCGGCAACCAACCGATCACCGAGGTCCTGGCGCCCGGCGCGCTGTTCATGAAGAACCGCGGGGCGGGGGTACCGGCCGACAAGTGGGTGCGGGTGGACACCGCGACGCTGTCCGACGGGAACCTCGTCACCGGCGGGGCGACCGACCCGCTGGCCGCCGCCGAACTGCTGCGCGGCGCGCAGGAGGTGACGTTCCAGGGGCAGGAGCGGCTGGGCGGGGTGCCGGTGCGGCACTACCGCGGCACGACCGATCTGGTCGCGGCCGCCGGTCGGGCGTCGGCGCGGACCCGGCCCGCGCTGGTGGCGGCGGAAAAAGGGTTCACCACCATGGTGGTGCCGTTCGACGCCTACGTGGACGACGCCGGGCGACTGCGCAAGGTGCGCCAGCGGTTCCGGTTCGCCAACGGCATGCCGGCGGGGGCGCCGGTGACCTCCACGACCGAGCTCTACGGCTTCGGTGCCCCGGTCGTGGTGCGGCTGCCGGACCGGCGCGACATCTTCACCGGGAAGATCTCCGCGGCGTCCGGGTAGGCGCGACGGCGTGGCCGGGGCGCGGAAATGGTCCTTCCGTGTCATGTGCGGGGCGGGTGGCCCTCCTTACCCTGGCGGTAACCACCACGGCGTGGGAAGGCGCTCAAGGGAGGAGGTGTCGGACGTGCCCGCCCATCGCCATCCGACGGTTCAGGACCAGGTCGCCCTCACCGAGATCGACCTCACCGGTGAGTTGATGATCGCGGCGGCCGCCGCGAGCGAGGACCGGCTCAGTACCGACCGGATCGACGAACTCCTGCACGTGGCCGGCGCCCCGCACGGGGACCGGCCCGATCGACAGGCGCCGGACGCGCCCTGACGCGCGCCGGCCCGCCTCCGCGCCCGTCAGCTGCGCAGCATCCGCTCGATCGCCTTGGTCGCCTCCTGGACCTTGGCGTCGACGGCGTCCGGCCCCTGGGCGGCGGCGTCGGCGACGCAGTGCCGCAGGTGCTCCTCCAGCAGCTGGAGGCCGAAGGACTGCAGGCCCTTCGTGCTCGCCGAGACCTGGGTGAGTATGTCGATGCAGTAGACGTCTTCTTCGAGCATGCGCTGCAGACCGCGGATCTGGCCCTCGATGCGGCGCAGTCGCTTGATGTGCGCGTCCTTTTGCTTGGCGTAGCCGTGAGCGCCCGGCGCCGGGTTCCCCGCAGCGTTATCGGTCACAGATCCGGGGCCGGTGCGGGGGTCGGTTTCCGGCGGGGAGCCGTGGCAGGCCGCGGCGGCTGCGGTGCCGCCGCTGGTGCCCGCGTCCGTGGTCGTCATGGCCATCTCCCGTGGTATTGAAGCGATCCGTATACCCCCGGCGGGTATATCGTACCGAAATTATCGGGCACCCGCGGTACCCCGTGCAGAGCATGCTGCCCGATGGGCGACACTGAGGGAATGCCGGTTAGCTGGGTTAGCTGTGGCTGGATGATGCGCCTAGCATCAACTCGACCGAATCCGATGCACCCCGAGGATTTCACGTGCGCTTTCGTCTGACCCCCAGGGAGACGAGCTTCTACGACATGTTCGCGGCGTCCGCCGACAACATCGTCACCGGCTCCAAACTCCTGATGGAAATGCTCGGGGCGGACGCCTCCGCACGGGCCGAGATCGCCGAACGGATGCGCGCGGCCGAGCACGCAGGGGACGACGCGACGCACGCGATCTTCCACCAGCTGAACTCCTCGTTCATCACGCCGTTCGACCGCGAGGACATCTACGCCCTCGCCTCGTCGCTCGACGACATCATGGACTTCATGGAGGAGGCCGTCGACCTGGTCGTCCTCTACAAGGTCGAGGAACTCCCCAAGGGCGTCGAGCAGCAGATCGAGGTGCTGGCGCGGGCGGCCGAGCTGACCGCCGAGGCGATGCCGAACCTCCGCACGATGGCGAACCTCACCGAGTACTGGATCGAGGTCAACCGACTGGAGAACCAGGCGGACCAGATCCACCGCAAGCTGCTGGCGCACCTCTTCAACGGCAAGTACGACGCCATCGAGGTGCTCAAGCTCAAGCAGATCGTGGACATCCTGGAAGAGGCGGCGGACGCCTTCGAGCACGTCGCCAACACCGTCGAGACCATCGCGGTCAAGGAGTCCTGACCCCTCAGCCATGGACACCTTCGCGCTCATCGTGACCATTGCGGTCGCGCTCGGATTCACCTATACCAACGGCTTCCACGACTCGGCGAACGCGATCGCGACCTCGGTCTCGACGCGCGCCCTGACCCCGCGGGCCGCGCTGGCGATGGCGGCCGTGATGAACCTCGCCGGTGCCTTCCTGGGCAGCGGCGTCGCCAAGACGGTCAGTGAGGGGCTGATCGCGACCCCGCACGGCAGCAAGGGGATGGGCATCCTCTTCGCCGGGCTGCTCGGTGCGATCGTCTGGAACCTCGTCACCTGGTACTTCGGCCTGCCGTCGTCGTCCTCGCACGCGCTGTTCGGCGGCCTGGTGGGCGCGGCGCTGGCCGGCGGGACGCAGGTGATCTGGTCCGGCGTGATCGAGAAGGTCGTCCTGCCGATGTTCATCTCGCCGGTGATCGGGCTGGTGCTCGGCTACCTCGTGATGGTGGCCATCCTCTGGCTGTTCCGGAAGGCCAACCCGCACAAGGCGAAGCGGGGCTTCCGCATAGCGCAGACCGTCTCGGCGGCGGGCATGGCGCTCGGGCACGGTCTCCAGGACGCCCAGAAGACCATGGGCGTCGTGGTGATGGCGCTGGTCATCGCCGACGTCGAGACGGCCGACGACGCCATTCCGCTGTGGGTCAAGCTGTCCTGCGCGATCACCATGTCGCTCGGTACGTACGCGGGCGGTTGGCGGATCATGCGGACCCTGGGTCGCCGGATCATCGAGCTGGACCCGCCGCAGGGCTTCGCCGCGGAGACCACGTCCGCCTCGGTGATGTACGTGGCGTCCTTCCTGTTCCACGCGCCGATCTCCACCACGCACGTCATCACCGCCTCGATCATGGGCGTCGGCTCGACCAAGCGCCCGCGTGCGGTGCGCTGGGGCGTGGCCAAGAACATCGTGATGGGCTGGTTCATCACGATGCCGGCCGCGGCGCTCGTCGCCGCCCTGGTGTTCTGGCTGATCAAGCTGGCGTTCGGCTGACGACCGGTCCCCCTGCCGCAAAGGGTGAAGGGCCCGCCCCCGGGTGAGGGGCGGGCCCTTCGTCCTGTGGTGGCACCGCCATGCAGCACCGCAGGACACCGGGGGCGGCCGACGGCTCAGCCGAAGCGACCGGAGATGTAGTCCTCGGTGGCCTGGACCGACGGGTTGGAGAAGATCCGCTCGGTCTCGTCGATCTCGATCAGCTTGCCGGGCTTGCCGACGGCCGCCAGGTTGAAGAACGCGGTGCGGTCCGAGACCCGCGCCGCCTGCTGCATGTTGTGCGTCACGATGACGATCGTGAAGCGCTCCTTCAGCTCCCCGATCAGGTCCTCGATGGCGAGGGTGGAGATCGGGTCGAGCGCCGAGCAGGGCTCGTCCATCAGCAGCACCTGCGGCTCGACCGCGATGGCGCGGGCGATGCACAGCCGCTGCTGCTGGCCGCCGGAGAGGCCCGAGCCGGGCTTGTTCAGGCGGTCCTTGACCTCGTTCCAGAGGTTGGCGCCCTTCAGGGAGCGCTCGACGACGTCCTTCAGCTCGCTCTTGCGGTACTTGCCGTTCAGGCGCAGCCCGGCCGCGACGTTGTCGAAGATCGACATCGTGGGGAACGGGTTGGGGCGCTGGAAGACCATGCCGACGGTGCGGCGGACGGCGACCGGGTCGACGCCGGAGCCGTAGAGGTTCTCGTCGTCCAGCATCACCTTGCCCTCGACGCGGCCGCCGGGGGTGACCTCGTGCATCCGGTTCAAGGTGCGCAGGAAGGTCGACTTGCCGCAGCCGGAGGGGCCGATGAAGGCGGTCACCGAGCGCGGCTCGACGGTCATGGAGATGTCGTCGATGGCCTTGTGGGCACCGTAGTACGCGTTCAGGCCGCTGACGTCGATTCGCTTGGCCATGTCAATCACTGCTTCTTTCCTGTTGCGGCTCGGTCAGCGGCCGGCTTTGGGGGCCTTCCAGCGGGCGATGCCGCGGGCCACCAGGTTGAGGACCATGACGAAGGCGATCAGCACGAGTGCCGCGGCCCAGGCCCGGTCGTAGGAGGCGTCGGAGCCCTGCTGCCACTGCTGGAAGACGTAGAGCGGCAGGGACTGCTGGGCGCCGTCGAAGGGGTTGTTGTTGATGGTCTTGGCGCCCCAGACCAGCAGCAGCACCGGGGCGGTCTCGCCGGTGATGCGGGCGATGGCGAGCATCACGCCGGTGGTGATGCCGCCGAGCGAGGTCGGCAGGACGACCTTGAGGATGGTGCGCCACTTCGGGATGCCGAGGGCCAGGGACGCCTCGCGCAGCTCGTTCGGGACGAGCTTGAGCATCTCCTCGGTGGAGCGGACCACGACCGGCATCATCAGGATCGCCAGCGCCATCGAACCGGCGAAGCCGGACGGGCCGAAGCCGAGGATCAGGATCCACACGGAGAGCACGAACAGGCCGGCGACGATCGAGGGGATGCCGGTCATCACGTCGACGAAGAAGGTGACGACCTTCGCGAGCGTGCCGCGGCCGTACTCGACGAGGTAGATGGCGGTCAGCAGACCGAGCGGGGCGGCGATCAGGGTCGCCAGGCCCACCTGCTCCAGGGTGCCGATGATCGCGTGGTAGACGCCGCCGCCGGGCAGGGCGTCGGGCAGCGTGCCCATCGAGTGCGACAGGAAGTACCCGTTGAGGACCTTGGTGCCGCGGGCGACGGTCTCCCACAGCAGCGAGGCGAGCGGGACGACGGCGAGCAGGAAGGCGGTCCACACGACGGTGGTGGCCAGCCGGTCCTTGGCCTGTCGGCCGCCCTCGACGGCGGCGGTCAGCAGGAACGTGGCGACGATGAAGAACAGGGCGGCGATCAGGCCCCACTGGACGGCCGAGTCGAGGCCGGCGGCCAGTCCGATGCCGCACCCGGCGGCGACGGCGACCAGGGCGAGGACCGGCAGGGTCCAGCGGGGCAGCCGGGACTGCTGGAGCGCGAGCGGGGTGCGCGACTCGGCGACCTTGCGGTGGCGGTGGCTGGTGGCGACGGTCATGCGGAGGCCCCCGAGTACTCCTTGCGGCGGGCGATGATCAGCCGGGCCGCGCCGTTGACGAGCAGGGTGATCACGAAGAGGACGAGGCCGGAGGCGATCAGGGCGTCCTGGCCGAAGGTGTCGGCCTCGCTGAACTTGCTGGCGATGTTCTGGGCGAAGGTGCCGCCGCCCGGGTCCAGCAGGCTGGCGCTGATCAGGAAGCTCGGGGAGAGGACGGTGGCGACCGCCATCGTCTCGCCCAGCGCCCGGCCCAGGCCCAGCATGGAGGCGCTGATGACGCCGGAGCGGCCGAACGGCAGCACCGACATCCGGATGACCTCCCAGCGGGTGGCGCCGAGGGCCAGCGCGGCCTCCTCGTGCATCCGCGGGACCTGGAGGAAGACCTCCCGGCTGACGCTGGTCACGATCGGCAGGATCATGATCGCGAGCAGGATGCCGACGGTGAACAGCGAACGGGCGGCCCCGTTGCTGTAGCTGAAGATCCCGGTCCAGCCGAGGTAGTCGTTCAGCCAGCCGTACAGGCCGCTCAGCTGCGGGACGAGGAAGAGCGCGCCCCACAGGCCGTAGACGATGCTGGGGACCGCGGCGAGCAGGTCGATGACGTAGCCCAGCGGGGAGGCCAGCTTGCGCGGCGCGTAGTGCGAGATGAACAGGGCGATGCCGACCGCGACCGGCACCGCGATGAGCATCGCGACCACCGAGCTGACGAGGGTGCCGAAGGCGAGCACCGCGATGCCGAACTTCGGCTCGGTGCCGACGGCGTTCCAGTCCAGGGTGGTGAAGAAGTTGCTCTTGTCCCCGGAGATGGCGAGGACCGAGCGGTAGGTGAGGAAGGCCGCGATGGCGGCCATGATCGCCAACAGGGCGATGCCGGAGCCCCGGGAGAACCCGAGGAAGATCCGGTCGCCGGGGCGGACCGCCTTGCCGGAGACCGTTCCGGTGGCCGGTGGCGGGGACGTTGCGGTGGTCGGGTGGGGTGAGGAGTCCATGGGTTTCTCCGGTCTGCGGAGCCCTGTGGGGGGCTCCTGCGCGGCGGTGCACCGGATGGGCGGCGGTCCCGGCGGTCACCGGGACCGCCGCCCGGCGGGTCAGGAGAGCGTCGCGACGGTCTTGCGGACCTTGTCGGCGATCTCGGTCGGGAGCGGGGCGTAGCCGAGGGCCTTGAGGGCGTCCTGGCCGTCCTTGCTGGCGACGTAGGTCAGGAAGGACTTGGTGGCCGGCAGGGTCTCGGCCTTGTTGCCCTTGTCGCAGGCGATCTCGTAGGTCACCAGGGTGATCGGGTACGCGCCCTCGGCCTTGGTGGCGTAGTTGAGCTTCAGCGCCAGGTCGTTGGCGCCCTGGCCGGCCGGCTTGGCCTCGGCGATCGCCTTGGAGGCGTTGTCGACGGTGGCCTCGACCGGCGCCTGGGCACCGGTGTTGATCTTGACCGTCGGGATCTTGCCGGAGGTGGCGTAGGACAGCTCGAAGTAGGAGATCGCGCCGCTGGTCTGCTTGACCTGCGAGGAGACGCCGGCCGAGCCGGACGCCGCCTGGCCGCCGGTGCCCTCCCACTTCTTCGCCGGCTCGTGCTTCCAGGCACCGCCGGAGGCGGCCTTGAGGTACTTGGTGAAGTTGTCGGTGGTGCCCGAGTCGTCGGAGCGGTGGAACGCCTGGATCTTCAGGTCGGGGAGCTTGGCACCCGGGTTGAGCTTCTTGATCGCGGCGTCGTTCCAGTTGGTGATCTGCGAGTCGAAGATCTTCGCCAGGGTGGGCGCGTCGAGGACGAGGTTGTCCACGCCGGGGACGTTGTAGCCGACCGCGATCGGGCCGCCGACCATCGGCAGGTCGATCGCCTGGCCGCCCTTGCAGAGCGTCTTCGACTTGGTGATCTCCTCGGGCTTGAGCGCCGAATCGGAGCCGGCGAACGCCGTCTGGCCCTGGAGGAAGGTGGTGACACCGGCGCCGGAGCCGGTGGGCTGGTAGTTGATCTCGGTGCCCTGGCAGGCGCCCGAGTAGTTCTGCACCCACACGTCCATGGCGTTCTTCTGCGCCGACGAGCCGGAGGCGAGCAGCTTGCCCTTGCCCTCGCACTTGACGTTGGCGGCCTTGGCGGAGCTGCCGCCGCTGCCGCCGCTGCCGCCGGTGGTGTTGTCGGAACCGCACGCGGTCAGGGCCAGGGCACCGGAGACGGCGAGAGCGCCAACGGCGAGGGCGCGAACCCGGTTCTTGCGCTGAAGCTTCACTGTCGAGAGTTCCTTCCTGGTGCGCGCCGTTTCCTCGGCGTGCGGGATGGTGACGGAAAGGGGCGCGGCCGCGTTGCCTGGCGGCGGGCCGGCGCCCTCGGTACGGCCGAAATTAGGCAGATCAGGTGAAGCGGCCGATGGGGCGGAGTGAACGCACGGTGAACCTCGGCCGTCAGCTGAGTGCGGAACCGTCGGGCGCGGGTGGACGCCTCGGGGGCGCGGGCGGGTCTGCGGGCGCGGTCGGGACGCGCCGTGCCGGAGCGCCCGGTTCCGGTGCGCGGCGCCGCCCCGGAGCGCCGGGTTCCGGGTCGAAGCGCCCGTTCGCCTTGGGGAAACGGCCCGTCGCTCTGTCGAATTACCAGTCGGTATGGCAGCATCCGCGCCGAGAGCGCGCACACGAATCGGTGCGGAACGACCGGAGGTGACTGGTGGGGAGCCAGGGGACACAACAGGGCGTTCGGGGCGTGAGTGCGGGGTGGGGCGTACGGGGTGGCCGGTTGGCGGTGTGCACCGCGGTCGTGCTCTGCGCGACGGGCCTGCTCGGCGGGACGGCGACGGCGGTGCAGCGCACGCCCGCCCCGACCCCGTCACCCGGGGGCGACGCCCGCCACCTCGAAGAGGTCCGCAAGGCGATCGAGGGCCTGTACCGCACGGCGGAACGGGCCACCGAGGACTACAACGCCGCCGAGGAGCAGGTCCAGCTCCAGCAGAAGAAGATCGTCGAACTGGCCCGCACCATCGACGCCGCACAGCGTCGACTGGCCACCCTCAAGCGCCGGGCCGGTGCGCTGGCCAGCGCCCAGTACCGCACCGGCGGCATCCCGCCCGAGGCGAAGCTGATGCTCAGTCCCGACCCGGAAGCCTTCCTCTCCAACGCCGATCTGACCCGCAAGGGGCAGCAGGCCGTCAAGGGCGTGATCAGTCAACTCACGCACCTCAAGAGCGACTTGGAGAATTACGCCCAGGACGCCAGCCGCCGCTGGGAGGAACTGGAAGCCAACCGCAAGAAGAAGGACGACGCCCGCAAGAAGATCAACGACAAGATCGACGCGGCGAAAGAGCTGGAATCCCGACTGGCCGCCAAGGAAAAGGAACGCCTGCGGAAACTGGAGGACGACCAGGCGCTGCTCGCCCAGCAGAAATGGCTCGACTCCGGCGTACTCAAAGAGATCAGCAACAAAGCCTCCGACCAGGGCAAGAAGGCGATTTCGTACGCCACTTCGCAGATCGGCAAGGATTACGTCTGGGGCGCCGTCGGGCCGGACACCTTCGACTGTTCCGGACTGACCCTGCGGTCCTGGCAGTCCGCCGGCCGGACGATTCCGCGCACCTCGCAGGAACAGTGGCGGCAACTGCCCCGGGTGGCGCTCAAGGATATGCGCCCGGGCGACCTCGTCATCTATTTCTCGGACGCCAGCCACGTCGGGATGTACCTCGGCGACGGCGCGATCGTGCACGCACCGCGCCCGGGCCGGCAGGTGACGATCACGGGCGCCGGCTCGATGCCGATCCTGGGCGTCGTCCGACCGGACCGGGAGCCTGCCGACTGAGCCGGCGCGGGTCCGAAGCCGCGGCCGCGGCGGAACGGTTCCGGACATTTTCCGAGCGTGCATTCCGCACCGTGCGGGCGAAATGTCGTCGGGTGTCGTGCGGGTGAAATGGCGGTGGCGTCGGACGGCGCCACCGCGCCCGCATTGTTTTCCTTCCGGCGGCCCGCAAGCCGCCCGACGGCTGCCCTTCGGTAGCGATCCGGTAGCGGAATGCGCTTGTCCGGGGTGATGTTCGTCATTCCTCGCCCCGGGCACCCCAGGTGAAATGGCTTATCAGCCCTGGCATATGACGAACGCCGCGTGACAAAGGGCATTCCGCGTGCCGCGGTCCGGGCGCTATGGTCGCCATTCGATGCCCGGTAGTGCCCCCGCTCGGCTGACCGACGAGCCGGGTCGAACCGGGCACGGTGACGTGCCGGTCGGCCCGTCGCCGTACCCCTCGGGGGGAGGGAAGGAAGCAGACCCATGCCCGTACCCGTACCGCACCCGCGGACGGCCGTGCTGCCGCACCAGGCAGGACCGGCGGACTCCGGCTGCGCGGAAATCGCCCGCGCCGCCGCCGTCGGCATGCCCGCGCACGGGGGCTGCTCCGGGGCCGGCCCGCTGCCTCGCGACCTGCCGGCGGCCGAGCTGCCGCGCCCGGCCGTGGACGGTCGGACTGCTGCCCGTGCGGCGGCCGGCCATGCGCCAGACGCCGCGACCGAGCCGGTGACCTGCGCCACGTCCGAGGCGCCCGCCGCCGAGGACCCGTCGGTCGCCGCGTCCGCCGCCGCCGAGCCGACGCGTCAGCCCCCGGCCCAGGGGCTGACCCTGCTCCTCATCGGCGAGGACCCGAACAGTCACGTCCCGGAGATGTGGGACTGGGCCGGCCGCAAGGTCCGGCTGCGCACCGCCCGCAACCTCACCGAGGCCGAGCGGCTGCTCACCGACGACGTGCACTGCATCCTGCTCGACCTCACCCCCGCCGAGCCGACCGGCCGCGAGGACCGCGACGCGGCCCGGGGCGACGCCCCCCGCGGCGGCGGCAGCGGTGGTGACGAGTTGGCCGCGCTGCGCGCCGTGCTGCGCATGGCGCCGGCCCAGGCCGTCCTCGTGCTCACCTGCGAGACGGACGCCGAGCGGGCCGCCGAGGCGGTGCGGGTGGGCGCCCAGGACTACCTCTTCCGCGACGAGCTGGACGGCAAGGTGCTCAGCCGCGCGGTGCGCTACGCCGTGGAACGCAAGCGCGCCGACCTGGCCCAGCGCCAGCTCACCGAGTCCCGGCTGCGCGCCCAGGAGAACGCCCGCCTGGAGCGCGGCCTGCTGCCCACGCCGCTGCTGGACGGCTCCGAACTGCGCTTCGCGGCCTGCTACCGGCCCGGCCGCAGCCGTGCCCTGTTGGGCGGCGACTTCTACGACACCGTCCGCACCCCGGACGGCACCGTGCACGCCATGATCGGCGACGTCTGCGGCCACGGCCCCGACGAGGCCGCCCTCGGCGTCGAACTCCGCATCGCCTGGCGCGCGTTGACCTTCGCCGGGCTGTACGGCGACGAGCTGCTGGCCACCTTGCAGAAGGTGCTGGAGAACGAGCGCTCCGACGACGAGATCTTCGCGACGCTGTGCACCGTCGACATCTCCGAGGACGGGCACCGCGCCGGCGTGTGCCTGGCCGGCCACCCCGCGCCGCTGCTGGCCCGCGCCGGGGAGCAGCCGGAGCTGCTGCCGTACGAGTTCGGCGGTCCGGCGCTCGGCCTGCTGCCGGAGGCCCGCTGGCCGCGCCGCCAGGTCGAGCTGGGCGCCGCCTGGAGCCTGCTGATGTACACCGACGGCCTCATCGAGGGGCGCATCGGTGAGGGCACCGCCCGGCTGGGGCAGGACGGCATGACCGAACTGGTCGCCCGCCAGATGGCGAGCGGCCTGACGGGCGACGAGCTGCTGGAGGCTTCGGTGCGCGAGGTCCGCGCCCTGAACGGCGGGGAACTCACGGACGACGTGGCCGTCCTGCTGCTGGACCGGCGGTAGGGCGCCGGTCCCGTCCGGGCCCGGCGCAAAGGCGGGCCCGTCGGGCCTCAGCGGCCGCCGTTGTACGGCCCGTAGGGGCCGTCCGAGCTGGAGCCCCGGCGGGGTCCGCGGCCGCCACCGCCGGCCACCGCGCGCAGCGCCGGCCGGACGTCGACGGTGTAGACGATCACCGCGATCATGCCGATGATCGGCAGGAACGACAGCAGCGGCAGCAGGAACAGCAGCGCCGTCGCGGCACCGAGGAAGATCAGCCACAGGGCCTTGTTCTGCTTGTCGGCCGCGCGGTAGGCGTCCTCGCGGCGGACCGCCGCGTCGATCAGCATCACTGCGGAGTAGATGCCCAGGGCGAGTTGCACCCAGCTCAGAACGCTCTGGAACCCGTAGATCAGCACGCCGTCCACCACCCGTTAGCCGTTCGCTTCGCAGTTCGCCAGGGAACTCGGTCTGTCGTTTCGGTCCGTGCGGCTCCCGTGGGCCCCACCGTACCCGGACAACGGGCCGGACACGTGGCGAGTGCCCGGCCCGTGCGAGGACCGCCGCTCACCGGCGGCTCACTGCGCGGACGACGGCGGGGTGCTCTTCTTCGCCGGGCCGGCAGCGGGCTTGCGCGCGGGGGCCGGCTTCTTCGCCGTGGCGGACCGCGGCTCGGTCGAGGCGGTGGCCTTGGCCTCGGGGCGGGTCCCGTTGGCCGGCACCGTCTTGGCGCGGCCGCCGGTCTCCGTGCCGTTCTTCGTCTCGGTCTTGGGCTCCGGCTCGATCGCCACCGCCAGCTCCTCGACCTGCTCGGCGGCACCGCCGCGCCAGTTCTGCACCGCGCCGCGGCCGCGCTCGGCCAGCTCGTCGTAGGTCTCCCGGGCCTGCACGGCGACCTCGGCGGCCCGGCCGACGCCACGCAGCGCCAGCTCCTGGGCCTGGTCGCGGAACTTCTTCAGGTCCCCGTCGAGCGAGCCCAGCAGGTCGGTCAGCTTCTCCTGGGCCTCCTTCGCCTGCTTGGTGACCAGGGACTGGATGTCCTTGGGGTCGGTGCTGCGGACCGACTCGAAGCGCTTGGGCGCCTCGGACTTGATCTTCTCGACCAGCTGCGGCACCTCGCCGAGCTTCTCGGCGGCCAGGTCGGCGGTACCGGCCAGGGCGTACAGCGGGGTCGCGTCGGTCAGGGCCTTGCGGAGGTCATCGGTGGTGATGGCCATGACGTGGTTCCTCCTGGAAACGATGGGTTGCGTCAGGTGGCGTGCGGGCCGCCGTCGGCCGCTGTCTCATGGGGGTGGCCCCCGTCCTCGGGTCCGTCGCCGGAGCGCCGAGCGGCGTCGCCGTCCGGGGCGCTGCCGCCGAGCCCGTTCTCCTTGCGGAAGGACTCGTAGATCTGCAGCAGGACCTGCTTCTGCCGCTCGTTCAGCGACGGGTCGGTGAGTATCGCGGTCTGCACCGCGGCGCCGTCCGGGCCGCGCCGCTCGTCCAGGATCCCGGCCTGGACGTACAGCGTCTCGGCGGATATCCGCAGCGCCTTGGCCAGCTGCTGGAGGATCTCCGCGCTCGGCTTGCGCAGGCCGCGCTCGATCTGGCTGAGGTACGGATTGGACACCCCTGCGGCATCCGCCAGCTGCCGCAGGCTCAGCTGCGCGGTGCGCCGCTGCTCCCGCAGGAACTCGCCGAGGTTGCCGACATTGAGTGAGGCCATGCCTCGATACTGCACGGTAGCGCTAACTATTGCAAGCAAGCGCTAGCAAGAGTGGTGCGTTGGGGTGTCGTGGGACGAGCGGTCCCGACCGTCACGGGGCCCGTCGGCCGGCTGTCGGTGGGCAGTCGGTGAGCGGTCGGTGGACGGTCGGCGGGCTGTCGGCGGCCGTTGCGACCGTAGGGGGCAGGTCGTTTCGCCGGTCGTCACCGGCGGGCCGACCGGTCGTTTCGTCAACGCGCAGCGAGGAGCCGCCGTGATGCCGTCCGTACCGTCCACCCCGCCCTGGGACGTCCACCGGTTGCCGCCCGCCGACGGCCGCACCGTCCTGGTCACCGGGGGCAACGCGGGCATCGGGTACTTCGTCGCCGAACAACTCGCCGCGACCGGCGCCGCCGTCGTGCTGGGCAGCCGGGACCCGGGGAAGGCCGAGGCCGCGCTGGCCGTGCTCCGCGCCCGGGTGCCCGGGGCCCGGGTGCGGGCCGTGCGGCTGGACCTCGCCGACCTCGGCTCGCTGCGGACGGCGGTGGCGTCGCTCGGGCCACACCTGGACGCGGTGGTGCACAACGCCGGCGTCGCGCTGGACGATCCGCCGCGCCGGGAGACCGGCGACGGCCACGAGTTGATGTTCGGCACCAACCACCTGGGGCACTTCGCCCTGACCCGGTGGCTGCTGCCGCTGCTGGCGGCCGCACCCGCGGGCCGGGTGGTGACCATGGGGAGCTTCGCGGCGAAGACCGAGCAACTGGACCTCGCCGACCTCCAGTCCCGGCACGACTACCGGCCCAAGCGCACGTACGGCCGCACCAAGTTGGCGCAGATGCACTTCGGCCTCGAACTGGAGCGCCGGCTGCGCGCCGCCGGCAGCGCGGTGACCAGCGTGGTGGTGCACCCCGGCGGGGCCCTGGACTCCCGCACGCCGGCCCGGCCGCCGGTGCACCAGCGGACCGCCGGCGCCTGGCTGGGCGGTCTGCCCGCCGCCGTCGTCCTCCAGGGCAAGGACGCCGGGGCGTGGCCCGCGGTGCGTGCGGTGCTCGATCCGGCCGTCGGCGGCGGGCAGTTGTGGGGGCCCCGCGTCTTCGGGCTGCGCGGCGCACCGCGGCGCGAACCGCTCTGGCGCAACCTGGCGGACCCCGCCGTCGCCGGCCGGCTGTGGGCGGCGAGCAGCGAACTGACGGGGGTGGACCCCCAAGACGCCCTCGGCTAACGGGGGAGCGGCCGCGGCGGTGGGGAGAACGGGGCGCTCGCCCGCCGCACCGGCCGGGTGGTGCGCCACCTAGGGTGGGCGGGCAACACAGCTTGTTCGCGTACGGACACACGGGGGTGGCCACCATGGCACGCAAGGCACAAGCGGAACGGATACGGCGACGGCTGCGCTCCAGCACCGTCGTCCTCGGCGGCATGGGCGCGCTCGCCGCGGCCCTCACCTCGTGCGGCTCGGAGCCGGACAAGCGCTGCGTGGACCCCAAGAGCTACGACAGCGCCCTGGGGTACCGGGTGCTCAGCTCCGCGCAGTGCTCGTCCACGAAGGGGTCGTCCACCACCAGCGGCCGCTGGTACTACGGCTCCGGCGGCTCCGGCCGCCACGTCGAGGGCGGCACGTTCAGCAAGAGCCAGGCCGTCGACCGGGGCGGCTTCGGCTGCGCCGGCCCGGGCTCCCGGCACGGCTCCTCGGGCGGCTGACCGCCCGATGCGCCGCCACACCATCGAGCCCCGCCCCGACTGGCAGTCCCGCGTCGAGGCCCAGGGCCTGATCTACCCGCTCACCCGTTACCCCGACGACTCGTTGCGCCCCTACTGGGACGAGAGCGCTTACTACTCCTTCTCGGCCGACGAGATCGAGGAGTTGGAAGGGGTCGTCGAGGAACTCCACGGCATGTGCCTGGCCGCCGCCGAGCACATCGTCACCCACGACCGGTTCGCCGACCTCGGCCTCACCGATCCGCAACTGGTCGCCCGGGTCGCCGAGTCCTGGCGCCGCCGCGCCGAACTGCCGTCCCTGTACGGCCGCTTCGACCTGCGCTACGACGGCACCGGCCCGGCCAAGATGCTGGAGTACAACGCCGACACCCCCACCTCCCTGGTGGAGGCCGCCAGCCCGCAGTGGTTCTGGATGGAGGACCGGTTCCCGGCCGCCGACCAGTGGAACTCGCTGCACGAGCGGCTGGTCGACGCCTGGAAGCAGCAGGCCCACCTGCTCCCGCCGGGCGCCTTGCTGCACTTCGCGCACTCGGCCGCCGACGAACTGGGCGAGGACCTGATGACCGTCGCCTACCTGCGGGAGACCGCCGAGCAGGCGGGCCTGGCGACCGAGGCGCTCACCGTGGAGGAGATCGGCTGGGACCGGCTCTCGGGCCGCTTCGTCGACCAGCGACTGCGCTTCGTCCGGGCCTGCTTCAAGCTCTACCCCTGGGAGTGGCTGGCCACCGACGCCTTCGGCCCGCACGTCCTGGACACCCTCGACAACGGCGGCGCCACCGGCACCACCCTGTGGATCGAGCCCGCCTGGAAGATGCTGCTCTCCAACAAGGCGCTGCTGGCGATCCTCTGGGAGCTGTTCCCCGGCCACCCCCACCTCCTCGCCGCCTACCTGGACGGCCCCCGCGACCTGCCCGCCGGCCCCGGCCACGTCGCCAAGCCCCTGCTGGGCAGGGAGGGCGAGGGCGTCACCGTCCACCCACCGGGAACCGCCGCGGTCCGGCGCGACGAACCCTGCTGCTACCAGGAGTTGGCGCCGCTGCCGGACTTCGACGGCAACCGCGTGGTGCTCGGCGCCTGGGTCGTGGCGGACGAGGCGGCCGGGCTCGGCATCCGCGAATCGTCCGGCCTGGTCACCGACGAGTACGCGCGGTTCCTGCCGCACCTGATCACCTGAGAAACCCGGTGCGGCACACCGGGACGCGCTGTTACGGTCGGCCGCATGCAGCGCGCGGGCCAGACCGTCACGACGACGCCGGAGGACGTCCCGGCGCGCTGACCGCTGACCTGTGAGTCATCGAGCCCCGGGGCGAGTGCCCCGGGGCACCGACCCCGCGATGTGGCGGCGCGCCGCGGCCCTGCTCACCGAGGCCCTCGACGGCTCCGGCGTGCCCTATGAGGCCGCCGGGGGCGAGGCGGCCTTCTACGGCCCCAAGATCGACGTGCAGGTCGTCGACCGCGCCGGCCGCGAATCCACCCTGTCCACCGTCCAGGTCGACCTGCACCAGCCGCGCCGCTTCGACCTGTCCTACGTGGGCCCCGACGGCAACCGGCACCGGCCCGTGCTGGTCCACCGCGCCGTCATCGGCAGCGTCGAACGCGCCGTCGCCCACCTCATCGAGGAGCACGGCGGCGCCTTCCCCGCCTGGTTGGCGCCCGTCCAGGTCGCGGTGCTGCCGCTCTCCGCGGCCGAACTCCCGCACGCCGAAGCCCTGGTGCGGCGCTGCGTCGACCGGGGACTACGGGCGGACCTCACCGACCCCGCGCAAGGCACCCTCGGCGCCCGCGTCCGCGCCGCCCGACACGCCCCCTACCAGGCCGTCATCGGTCCCCGGGAAGCCGGCGCCGACCTCGTCGCGCTCCGGCTGCGCGACGGTCGGCGCCCGGCGCCGCTGCCCGCCGCCGAGGCGCTGGCCCGGATTGCGGCGGTGGTGGCCGGGCGCGGCGGCGCGCTGTGGGCGGATGCCTGACGCCCCCCGGGGACCGGCGGGCCGCCCGGGGCGCTCACCTGCCGTCCGCCCCGTCCGCTCCGGCTGGCAGGGTGCCGATCACGACGGTGGCGTAGCGCTCGTCGGAGGTGGCCACTTCGGCCAGCAGCCCGCTGCGCCGGACGGCCTCCACGGCCCGGTCGGCCTGCCGCTCGCCGGTCTCGAAGAGGAGGTGGCCGCCCGGCGCCAGCCACCGGGGCGCCGCCGCGGTCACCCGCCGCAGCACGTCGAGGCCGTCCGTGCCGCCGTCGAGTGCCACCAACGGTTCGAACTCGCGGGCCTCCGGGGGCAGCAGGCCGACCTCTTCGGTGGGGACGTAGGGGACGTTGGCCGTCAGGACGTCGATCCGCCCCCGCAGGTGCACCGGCAGCGCGGCGAACAGGTCGCCCTCGTGGACCTGCCCGCCGACGGCGGCCACGTTGCGCCGGGCGCAGCGCACCGCGGCCGGTTCGATGTCGCAGGCGTGCAGTTCGACCCCGTCCAGCGCCGTGGCCAGGGCCGTTCCCACCGCGCCCGAGCCGCAGCACAGGTCGACCGCCACGGTGCGCCGGCCGGTCCGCTCGGCGGCCCGGCGCCCGAGGGCGACGGCCCGGCCCAGCAGGTACTCGGTGCGGCGCCGCGGCACGAAGACGCCCGGGTCCACGGCGATGCGCAGACCGCCGAACTCGGCCCAGCCGAGGACGTGTTCCAGGGGGTGGCCGGCCGCCCGCCGCTCCACCATGGCGGCGAGGGCGTCGGGGGTACGGGCCGCGGCGGCGAGCAGTGCGGCCTCGTCCTCGGCGAAGACGCAGCCGGCGGCGCGGAGCCTGGCGACGACGGACGGGGGCGGCTCCGTCGTCGGGGGCGGGGCGGGCACGCCGGACGCGGGGGAGGGGTGGGAGGACGGTGACGGGTGGGACGACGACATGCTGGTGAGCCTTTCGGGATGCCGAGGGGCGCTTCCCGGGTCACGGATGTCGGGCGGTCACCTGGAGCCGGTGGACGCACGGACGCGAGACGGGAGCACCTGCCTGGTCTGGCGGGAAATCGGTCTCACCTCCTTGGGCGGGCGCGTGCACGGACGGGTGCGGGCCGGTGGCACGGGGTCCGCCGGCGGCCGGGGCCACAGTACCCGACCTGGTGATCAGGAGTCAGGAGGGACCAGTGGGGCCGGGCGCCGGAGCCCCACCGACCCTCCGGGGCGGACGAACACGGCGCGGACCAGCAGGGTTGCGCTCGGGACCGGCGGCCGCGCGGCGCTGCCCTCACCGCCTCCCGGTGCCCTTCGTCCGCGCGTCCCGCCTCGCCGCGTCGCGGTCCTCCCGGCGTTCGCACGAACGAACAGAAAGTACTTGTCAGTTCGGAAAGTATTTGCGAGCATGGTGGGTGTCGAAAGCGTGCACGACGAGGGGGAGACATGGGAGAGTTCACGGCCGGCGATGCGGCGGCCGCACTGGCACGGGCGAACGTCCTGGAGACGACGGTCCGCAACGGCGCCAGATGGGCCGCCCGTTACCAAGTCCTCTACGGCTGCGCAGCCGGTCTCATGGTGCTCAGCACCGGACTGCTGAAGGCCCCGTACGGCGTGGCGATCGGCAGTGCGTTCTGGGTCGCGGCGATCAGTGGACTGTCGGTCTACGCGGCGCGGCAGCGCGTCGCCCGGCGCGGGTACGCCGTGCGGCGCGGCGCCCTGATCGGCGTCTGGGGGGTGCTCTACGCCGCGGTGTTGGTGCCCGGGCTGCTGGTCTTCCAGGGCGTCGCCGCCTGGTGGGTGGCCGGTGCCGTGGTGGTCGCGCTGCCCGGCCTGATAGGCGGCTACCTGGAGGCCCGGCGGTGACGGAGGCGCACGAGACGACCAGGGTGACGGCGGACGTCGACCCGGTGGCCGGTGCCCCGGCGGAGGGTGCCCCGGTGGA
Source organism: Streptomyces lunalinharesii (assembly GCF_039532155.1). Classification (NCBI taxonomy): domain Bacteria; kingdom Bacillati; phylum Actinomycetota; class Actinomycetes; order Kitasatosporales; family Streptomycetaceae; genus Streptomyces; species Streptomyces lunalinharesii. The sequence goes on along the minus strand of NZ_BAAARK010000054.1, from coordinate 16,653 downwards.
GGGTGCCCCGGCGGAGGGTGCCGCCCCGCGCGCCGGGAGCCACCCGCGCCACGGGCTGGACGACGTCATCCACGCCCCGGTCCGCTTCTCCATCGTGGCCACCCTGGCGGCCGCCGAGAAGGCCGAGTTCGCCTTCGTCCGGGACACCGTCGAGGTGAGCGACTCGGTCCTGTCGCGGCAGGTGGCCACGTTGGAGAAGGCCGGCTACGTCGCCGTCACCAAGGGGTACGTCGGCAAGCGCCCGCGCACCTGGCTGGCCCTGACGGCGGACGGCCGGACCGTCTTCGCCGCGCACTGCCGGGCCCTGCGGGCCATCGCCGGCGACGACGCCTGACCCCGGCCGACCCCCGGCCGACCCCCGGCCGACCCCCGGCCGGTCCTCGCCCGCGGTGATCGGTTGACTTGGAGGGCGCTCCAACTCCTACCGTCATGGACAGGTCGGGGGACGGACAGTCGCCCCAGGCCCAAGAGGCGCCCCGTCGCGGGGCATCCGTTCCCGTTCGCAGTACGTGCCAGGAGGTAGCAACATGACGGAGATTCCCACCCGCCGCTTTGGGGGACTCGCGGTGTCCGCGCAGGGGCTCGGGTGCATGGGGATGAGCCACGGCTACGGCGCCTCCGACGACGAACAGTCGATCGCGACCCTGCGCCACGCGCTCGACCTCGGCGTCAGCCTGTTGGACACCGCGGACTTCTACGGGGCGGGGCACAACGAGGAGCTGATCGGCCGGGCGATCGCCGGGCGGCGCGACGAGGTGGTGCTGGCCACCAAGTTCGGCTTCGTCAACCGGCTCGGCGAGCCGACCGCGATCCGCGGTGACGCCGCCTACGTCCGCGAGGCGTGCGACGCCTCGCTGCGCCGGCTCGGCGTCGACCACATCGACCTCTACTACCAGCACCGCGTCGACCCCGACGTGCCGATCGAGGAGACCGTCGGCGCGATGGCGGAACTGGTCGCGGCGGGCAAGGTGCGCCACCTCGGCCTGTCCGAGGCCGGGGCGGAGACCGTCCGGCGGGCCCACGCGGTCCACCCGATCGCCGCGCTGCAGAGCGAGTGGTCGCTGTGGACCCGCGACCTGGAGCAGGAGATCGCGCCGGTCTGCCGTGAACTGGGCATCGGCCTGGTGCCGTTCTCCCCGCTCGGCCGGGGCTTCCTGACGGGGCGGTACACCTCCGTCGAGGGCCTGTCGGAATCCGACGTGCGGCGCACCCAGCCCCGCTTCGCGGACGGCAACCTGGAGCAGAACCTCGCCATCGTGGCGAAGCTCGACGAACTCGCCGCCGAAAAGGGCATCACCGCCGGCCAGTTGGCGCTCGCCTGGGTGCAGCACCGGGGCGACGACGTCGTGCCGATCCCCGGCACCCGCCGCCGGAAGTACCTGGAGGAGAACCTCGCGGCGCTCGACGTGCGGCTCTCCGCCGAGGAACTCGCCGCCATCGACGCCGCGGCCCCCGCCAACGAGGTCGCCGGCACCCGCTACGACGCGAAGAGCATGACCTTCGTCAGCAAGTGAGGACGCCCGGGGCGGGCCCCGCGGGCAGAGCGCGCGGGGCCCGTCGGCCCTCACGCCGGCGACATCACCTCGTACAGGTTGCCGTCGGCGTCGGTGAAGAACAGCCCGCGGGCGCACAGCGGGTGGTCGGTCCGGCCGTTGTCGGGTTGGTCCGGCTGGCTGCCGTACGGGACGTCGGCCGCCCGGAGCCGGGCGAGGATCCCGTCGAACGTCGCCGGATCGACGTCGAAGGCCAGGTGGTGGCCCTCGGCGTCCGGCACGGCCATGAAGTCGAGGGTGAGCGTCCCGTTCACCCTCACCGGGGCGAAGTGCCCGTTGCGGCCGGCCGGCGGGAGTTCCGCCAGCCCCATGACGGTGGCGAAGAAGCGGGCCGCCGCACGGTGGTCGGCGGCCGGGACGATGGTGTGGTTGAGGGTGACGGGCATCAGGCGCTCCCGGGGTCGGCGAGGGTCCCATGCAGCAGTACGGAGATGAGCTCCTCGGGGGCGAGCGGTGCGCTGCCCGCGCCGCCCCGGGCGGGCAGGCGGCTGAAGAGCAGGCCCAAAAAGGCGGCGGCGACCCGCTCCGGGGCCAGCCGCAGCCGCTCCCGGTCCGGTTCGATCAGTTCGACGACGGCGTCCTGGAGGACGCGGAAGGACCGGGTCCGCCCGTCCTCGGGGGGCTCGCCGTCCGCCCGTGCCGCCGGCGGGTGCGTGCGGTCGCGACGGTGCCCGGAGGCGTAGAGGCTGCCGATGACGGTGCCCATGCGCTCCAGGTGGGCGCAGAGCGCCTCGGCGGCCTCGGTGAGGCGGACGGTCAGCGGCTCGTCGAGCGGGACGGAGGCGAGTTCGCGCAGGACGTGGTCGACGCCCACCGCCTCGGCCACGCAGGCGTCCAGCAGCGCGTCCTTGTCCTGGAACGCGCGGAAGACCGTGGCCTCGCCGATGCCGGCGGCGCGGGCGATCTGGCTGGTGGTGACGGCCGCCCCGTGCTCCGCGACCAGCGGCAGGGCGGCCGCGACGATCATGGCGCGGCGCTGCTCGACGTTCATGCCGGGCGCCCGGCGGCGGGTGGGCCGGCTCTCGGGGGCAGCTGCGGATGAGGACATGCCGCCACGCTACGGAGTGAGTGCTCACTCCGTCAATGGGTCGTGCGGAGGAGGCGCACCCGGACAGCCGTCCTTAGACTTCTGGGAGGTGACCGACTGCCGAGCGGCGACCGGGGTTCCGACGGTCGGCACGACCCCGAGGGGCGGCGCACCATGGAATGGAAGCTCGAACTGGTGCCGATTCCGGTGAGCGACGTGGAGCGCGCGAAGCGCTTCTACAACGAACAGGTGGGCTTCGTCGTCGACCTCGACCTCCGGCTCGACGGCGGCGCACGGATCGTCCAGCTGACCCCGCCCGGCTCGGGCTGCTCGATCGTCCTGGGCGGCGGCGACGGGGTGACGCCGGTGCGGCCCGGGTCCGTGCAGGGGGTGCAACTGGTGGTGCCCGACGTGGCCGCGGCCCGCGGCGAGTTGCTCGCCCGCGGAGTGCCGGTCGGCCCCGTCCAGCACGTGGCGGACGGGGCGCTGACCGACGGCCCCGGCGGGGCCTGGAACTCGTTCGTCTACTTCAACGACCCGGACGGGAACGGCTGGGCCGTCCAGCAAGGTGCGACGGACCCTGCGGGCGGCTCCTGACCCCTGCCGTCCCGCCCCGGATCACCCCGCGTCCGGATGGCGCTGCGGATGGGTGGCCTCCAGGTGGGCCAGGTGCGTGCGCCCCCAGGCGCCCAACGGGGCGAGCGCGTCGTTGAGGGACGCGCCGCGCCCGGTCAGCGCGTACTCGACCTTCGGCGGCACCTGGTCGAACACCTCGCGGTGGACGATGCCGTCGGCCTCCAACTCGCGCAGCTGCTGGGACAGCACCTTCTCGCTGACCCCCGGCAACTCCCGGCGCAACTGGCCGAACCGTCGGGGACCTTGGCCCAGCGCCCACAGGAGCAGGACCTTCCACTTGCCGCCGATGACGTCCACGGCGGCGTCCAGCCCGCACGCGTAAGGGCCCTTCCGCCCGCTCACGCCAACCCCCTCCGCTTCCCCCGTGACGCACCGTCCGGGCGCGTCCGCACGCGCCGCGCCGCGTCCAGTATCGACGATCGGCTCCGGGGCGGCCTCAGTTGCCGTACGGGCGGGCGGTGCGCGCCTCCCGCAGGGCCACGGCCCACCACTCCAGCTGGTTCAGCAGGGCGTCGGCGGCCTGGGCGGGCCCGGCCGGCTCGCGCAGCTGGCCCTGCTCGTCGAACGGGCCGGCGGTCAGCGCGAAGCTCACCGTCTCGCGCACCGTCGTGGCGTGCAACTCGGCGAAGACCAGCCGCAGTTGCTCGACGGCGCGCAGGCCGCCGGAGATCCCGCCGTACGAGACGAAGCCGACCGGCTTGGCCTGCCACTCGGCGCGCAGCAGGTCCACGGCGTGCTTGAGCGGGGCCGGGAAGGAGTGGTTGTACTCCGGCGTGATCACCACGAACGCGTCCGCCTGCTCGATGCGCTTGGCGTACGCGATGAACTCCTCGCTGCCGTGCCGGAGTTCGTAGGGCCGGACGGCGTCCAGGTCGACGACGTCGACGGTGACGTGCGGGTGGGAGGCGCTGACGTGCCGGGTGAACCACTCGGTGACGACCGGGGCGAAGCGGCCCTCCCGGGTGCTTCCGACGATGACGGCGAGGGTGTAGCGCGCTGCGGACATGCGAGGCCCTTCGTGGCGGAGTGAGTGCGACGACCCCAAAGGTAGGACCTCAATTAAAGTTGAGGTCAAGCGCGCGGGGGCGAGGAGGGGTGACCCGCCCCCTGACGACCCTTGCGTACCGGGGCGTCACTGCGCGCCGAACAGCTCCAGCAACTCCGCCTTCTGGAACATCCGGGCCGTATCGATCGCCGACGGGGTCCCGGCCGCCGGATCGGCGCCGTGCGCCAGCAGGACCTTCACCACCTCGTCCTCACCCTTGAACACCGCGCCCGCGAGGGGGGTTTGCCCGCGGTCGTTGGCGCGGTCCGCATCGCCGCCCCGCTGCAACAGGGCCTCCACGGTGTCCGGGTGGCCGTGGTAGGCGGCGAGCATCACCAGGGAGTCGCCCTTGTCGTTCGTGAGGTTGGCGGGCACCCCCGCGTCCACGTAGGCGGCGACGGTGTCGGTGTCACCGTGCCGCGCCAGATCGAACACCTTGGCCGCGAGCTGCAGCACCTCGGGGTCGTGCGCGTGCTCGATCGCCTCGGGTCCCTGCGGCTCGGAATTCGCGTCGCTCATGGTCGCCGGCCTCCTGCTGTGGTGGTGGGTGTGTTCCGCATGCACCGCCACTCTAGGTTTCCCCGGCCCCCCACGCCGCGGACGCCGGGTCGCGGATCCCACCGAACCCACCCCAATGACCAGCACTTCCCACGAGGAACGACGCACCGACCGCCCCCGCCGGACGGCCGGCGGCGGCGGACCCTCCCGGGCAGCCCGCCGCCGCGGCGCCGTCAGAACGCCGCGCGGATCTCGCCCACCCGGCTGCCGCCCCCGTGCAGCGGCACGTCCTCGATCCGCGCCAGCACCGGATCGTCCACGCCCATCTCCCGCAGGACCCGGGCCAGCACCGGGCCCAGCGTGCGGGTGGCACCGTCGTCGATCTTGAAGGCCAGGGCCCGGCCGTCGGGCAGGGCCAACGCCTGCACCGCCTCGGCGCCCATCTTGGAGAGCGTGCCCGGCAGGGCCCGCATCAGCCAGGTGTCCGGCCGCCGGGTGCCCGCGACGTACTCGGGGTGCGCCCGCATCGCGTCGGCCACCCGCCGCTCCGCCGTCCCCGGCTCCGCCAGGACGAAGTGCCGGTAGGCCCGCGCCAGCCCGGTCAGCGACAGCGACATCAGCGGCGCCCCGCACCCGTCGGTGCCGATGTGGGCGACCTCCTCGCCGCCCGCGGTGCGCACGACGTCCAGGATCAGCTGCTGGAGCGGGTGGTCCTGCTCCAGGTACGACTCCAGCGGCCACCCGTTGAGCGCGCAGACCGCGAGCATCGCGGTGTGCTTGCCCGAACAGTTCATGGTGAGCCGGTCCCGGACGTGACCGGCGGCGAGGTAGCGCTCCGCCTCCTCCGGGTCCAGCGGCAGGTCCGGCGGGGCCTGGAGCTGCTCGGCGGCGAGCCCGTGCTCGGCCAGCATGGTCCGCACCAGGTCGAGGTGGAACGGCTCGCCGGAGTGGCTCGCCGCGGCCAGCGCCAGCCGCTCCCCGGACAGCTCCAGCCCCGCCCGCAGGATCGCCGCGGCCTGCATCGGCTTGTTCGTCGACCGGGGGAAGACCGGCGCGGTGACGTCACCGAGGGCCCGCTCGACGCTCCCGTCGGCGGCCAGGACCACCAGCGAACCGCGGTGCCGCCCCTCGACGAAGCCGGAGCGCACCACCTCGGCGAGGACCGGCGACGGGACCGACGGCGCGGCGGCCGCCGCGGACGACGACTGCTCGGATATCGGGGTGGACGAGGACGAGGTCTCCGACGAGGTCACGGCCGGCCTTCCGGGGGACGGGACCCGCGCCCGGAAGGCGGCTCGTGGCCGTTCAGGACAGCAGGTCGTCTACTTGTGCTTCGCCTTCACGGTACCTGCGGGCGATTTCGGCACTGCAATCGTCGGTCGTGTGCTGGAGGGACTGGCGCCGCTGCGAGATCTGCCGTTCGTAGCGGATCAGCCGCCCCATCGCCTCGTGCAGCTCCTCGTCCGTACGGGCCGTGAGGTCCGACAGCTCGACCTCGCCGAGCATCTCGTCGGCGAGCCGGCGGCACTCCTCGCCGTGCGGGGTGCCGAGCGTCACGTGCCGGGCGGACGAGCGCTGGCGCGACGGCAGGTCGGTGAGGATCTCGGGCAGTCGGTCGAGCAGCGGCGAGTGCGATCCGGTGCGGCGCGCGATCTCGGCACGGAGGATGTCGATCCGCCCTTGGAGCAGGCGCCGCAGGTAGCTGAGGTCGGCTTCCTGCTGCTGGCAGTCGCGGCGCACCACGCGCAGCTCGGGCAGGCTCAGCCCGGACAGTTCGGGTGGCCCGGTGGGGCGGAAGCGGTCGCGCTGCTGCGGGGGGCGGGCGGTGGATGCCTGGCCGGCCTGGAGCATGGGGTCGTCCTCGGTACGGGCGGGCTCGTCGGGAGCCGGCGCCGGGGTGGTGGTCGTCAGGGCGTGCGGGGGCTCCGGGGCGATCGGGGTCTCCGGGGCGGCCGGTCTCGGGCGGCCGGACGGTGGGGTGGGACGGGCCGGCGACGGGCCGCCTGCCGGTGCCGTTCGGGCGGTTGGCACGGGGCCGGGTGTCTGTCCGGCGCCGAGTGTGGTCATGGATCGTTCCCCTCGTCCGGTGCCGCATCCAGGGCATGTTGTCCGTGAAACGCACCGCGTGCACGCATCGTGCCACTCTGTGAGGTCCGTGTGCAGGGCCATGGCACTCGAACGGCCCTTGTGGGGGTACCCACGGCGGGGCGGCGCGGCGGCCCGGCATGATGACGGGTATGCGAGCTGTGGTGCAGAGGGTGAACGGCGCACGCGTCGAGGTGGCCGGCGAGACGGTCGGCGAGATCGTCGGGGAGGGGCTGTGCGCTCTGGTGGGCGTCACGCACGACGACACCCCGGAGAAGGCCGCCCAGCTGGCCCGGAAGCTGTGGTCGGTGCGGATCCTCCAGGGCGAGAAGTCCTGCTCGGACGACGGGGCGCCGCTGCTGGTGATCAGCCAGTTCACCCTCTACGGTGACGCGCGCAAGGGCCGTCGCCCCACCTGGCAGGCCGCCGCACCGGGCCCGGTCGCCGAACCGCTGGTCGACGAGGTGGTCGCCCAGCTGCGGGCGTTGGGCGCGCAGGTGGGGACCGGGCGGTTCGGCGCGGACATGAAGGTGTCCCTGACGAACGACGGGCCCTTCACGGTGCTGCTGGAGGTCTGAGGGGCCGCCCGGCCCCTCCCACGGGCACGCCCGGCCCGGCGCCGGGCCCCCGGGCCCTGGGGAGGCCCGATCAGGCCCGCGGGCGCGCCCTGGGGGCCCTCACGGCTCGACGACGACCTCCTGGGCCGCCGCGGTGCCGCCGGCGAGCAGCGGGGCGTCGACCGGCACGTTGCGCTTGACCAGGGCCAGCGCGATCGGGCCGAGTTCGTGGTGGCGGACCGCGGTGGTGACGAAGCCCAGTTGGCGGCCCTCCGCGCCGTCCGCGGCCAGCCGGATCGGCGTCCCGTGCGGCGGTAGGTGGACCTCGCTGCCGTCGAGGTGGAGGAAGACCAGGCGACGCGGCGGCTTGCCGAGGTTGTGGACCCGGGCGACGGTCTCCTGACCGCGGTAGCAGCCCTTTTGGAGGTGGACCGCGCTGCCGATCCAGCCGACCTCGTGCGGGATGGTGCGGTGGTCGGTCTCCAGGCCCAGCCGCGGGCGGTGCGCCTCGACCCGCAGCGCCTCCAGGGCGAGGACGCCGATCGCGGGGCCGTGGGCCGCGGCGAAGGACTCCAGCGCGGCGCGGGGCAGGAAGAGGTCGCGGCCGTGCGGGGTCTCCCGGACGACGGCGCCCTCGGGCGCCTCGGTGATCGAGCCGGCCGGGAGGTACACGACGGCGAAGTCGTCGGTGCGGTCGGCCACCTCGACCCGGTAGAAGAACTTCATGCTCTCCAGGTAGGCGATCAGCGCCTCCTGCTGGCCGGGTTCGGTGTGCATCCAGGTCGTCTCGCCGTCGTCGACCAGGTAGACGGCGTGCTCGACGTGGCCGTGCGCGGAGAGGACCAGCGCCTCGGTGGCCTGGCCGGGCGGGAGTTCGCTGACGTGTTGGGTCAGCAGCAGGTGCAGCCAACTGAGCCGTTCGGCGCCGCGGACGGTGACCACGCCGCGGTGCGAGAGGTCCACGAAGCCGGAGCCGTCGGCGAGCGCGCGCTGCTCCCGGAACAGGTCGCCGTAGTGCCCGGCGACGCCGTCGTCGGGGGCCTCGGCGGGGACGGCGCCGGGCAGCGACAGCAGGGGGCTGGCGGATGAATGTCGCAGCATGCACTCAGCCTACGACCAGAGGGCGCGGGGCTACCCGGGCCCCTCGTCGGCACCGTCGCCCCGCGCGGCCCGGTCGGTGCAGGCGGCGCACCGGCCGAAGATCGCGAAGTGCTTCATGTCGGTGTCAAAGCCGAACCGCTCGCGCAGGGTGGTCACGAACGGCTCGGCGACCGACAGGTCCGCCTCGATGACCTCGGTGCAGTCCCGGCACACCAGGTGGATGTGGTGGTGGCGGTCGGCGAGGTGGTAGGTGGGCGCGCCGTGCCCGAGGTGGGCGTGGCTGACCAGCGCCAGCTCCTCCAGCAACTCCAGGGTGCGGTAGACGGTGGAGATGTTGATGCCGCCGGCGGTCTTCCGCACCTCGGTGAGGATGTCGTCGGGGGTGGCGTGCTCCAGCCTGTCCACCGCCTCCAGCACCAGTTGCCGCTGCGGCGTCAGTCGGTACCCGCGCCTGCGGAGGTCGCTCTGCCAGTCGGTGGTCACCACACGGCCAGTGTAGGAGGGCGGTCAGTCGGTGTGCACGCCCCGCAGATAGTGGGCGAGGTCGCTGATGGCGGTGGGGTTGCGGGGACTTTCGACGAGTTCGGCGTAGTCCATCACGTAGATCCGGTGGTGCTTGATCGCCGAGACGTTCGCGAGCGGGGCGTAGGACTCCAAGAACGCCTTCTTCTGGGCGGCGGTGGTGTCGCCGTAGTTGTTGATGACGATCACGTCGGGGTCGCGGGCGACGACGGTCTCCCAGCCGACGGTGGTCCAGGAGTCCTTGAGGTCCTTCATCACGTGGTCGCCGCCGGCCTTGGTGATGATGTCGTGCGGGCCGGCGTACTTGCCGGCGGTCAGCGGCTTGTCCCGGCCGTCGTCGTAGAGGAAGACGGTCGGGCGGTGCGCCGGCACCTTCGCGGCGGCGTCGGCGACCTGCTTCTTGTACGTGCGGATCAGGGCCTGGGCGCGGTCCTCGACGTCGAAGAGCTTCCCGAGGGTGGCGAGGTCGGTGTAGAGCGCGTCCAGCGGCGGCATCACGCCGCGCGCGCCGGAGCCCGTGGCGTTGTGGCAGGACTCGGTGAGCACGTACGCGCCGATGCCCAGCTTCTCAAGGGCGGCGGGGGTGACGCCGCTGCCCTCGCCGAAGCCGTAATTCCAGCCGGCGAAGACCAGGTCGGCCCTGGCGTCCAGGGCGATCTCCTTGGTGATGGCCTTCTTCGACAGCCAGGGGACCTTGTCGTAGGCGGCCTTCCAGGGAACCTTGGTCAGGTCGCCCTTGTCGTCGGGCATGACGTAACCGGCCATCCGGTCCTCCAGGCCCAGCGCGAACATGATCTCGGTGATGCCGACGTCGTTGGTGACCACGCGGCGCGGCGCCTGCTGGTAGGTGGTCCGGACGCCGCAGTTGGTGACCGTGACCGGGTAGTGGGCGGAGGCCCGGTCGTCGTGGGCGTCGGTGGGCTCCTCGGCGACCCGGGCGCCGCAGCCGGTGAGGGCGAGGGCCAGGGCGGCGAGGAGGGCGGCCGGGCGGAGGCGGCGGGTGGCGGTCGGGGCGGTCGGCATGGGGGTCCTCGGGGTGCTCAGGAGGCGGGCAGGCGGTCGAACAGCAGCTGGACGGCGCCGGTTTCGGGGTGGTGCACGCGGTGCGCGCGGACGCCGAAGACCTCGGCCAGCAGCTCGGCGGTGAGCACGTCGTGCGGCGGGCCGGCGGCGACGATCCGGCCGGCGGCAAGGACGTACAGCTCGTCGCAGTGCACGGCGGCCAGGTTCAGGTCGTGCAGCGCGGTCAGCACGGTCGGGCGTTGGCCGGGCCCGCTCCCGGCCCCGTCGCGGACCAGCGCCAGCACCTCCAACTGCTGCGCGATGTCCAGGTGGTTGGTGGGTTCGTCGAGGACCAGCACCCGCGGTTCCTGGGCGAGCGCGCGGGCCAGCAGCACCCGTTGCTTCTCGCCGCCGGACAGGGCCAGGAAGCCGCGTTCGGCGAGGTGCGCGGCCCCGACGCGGGCCAGCGCCCGGTCGCAGACCTCGCGGTCGGCGGCGCTGGCCCGACCGGACCCGCGCTGGTGCGGCAGCCGCCCCATCGCGACGACCTCGGTGGCGGTGAAGTCGAAGTCGGTGCCGGCCTCTTGGGGCAGCGCGGCCAGCAGCCGGGCGGCCTCCCGGGCGGGCAGCGCGTGCAGGTCGGTGCCGTCCAACCGGACCGAGCCGGCGGCCGGGCGCAACGCCCGGTACACGCAGCGCAACAGGGTGGACTTGCCACTGCCGTTGGGGCCGACGAGCCCGATCAGCCGTCCGCTGCCGGCGGTCAGGTCGATGTCGTGGACGAGCCGTCGCCCGGCCACCGCCACCGACACCCCGGTGAGGTCGAGTCGCATCAGGCACCGCCTCCGAAGGTGTAGCCGCGCCGCCGCATCAGCAGCACGAAGCAGGGCACGCCGATCACCGCGGTGATCACCCCGACGGGCAGTTCCACCGGCGCCAGCAGCACCCGGGAGAGCAGGTCCACCCAGACCAGCAGCACCGCGCCCAGCAGCGGGGCGACGGCCAGCACCCGGCGGTGGTCGGCGCCGACCAGCATCCGGGTGGCGTGCGGCACCATCAGCCCGACGAAGCCGACCGCGCCGCTGACCGCGACCACCGCGCCGGTGGCCGCGGCGGCCACCACGAACAGTTCCCGGCGCAGCCGCTCGGGGTCCACGCCCAGCGCGGCGGCGGTCTCGTCGCCCATGGCCAGGGCGTTCAGCCGGCCGGCGGAGAGCAGGAGGTGGGCGAGGGCCGCGGCGACGGCCAGCGCGGCGATCGGGACGGAGCCCCAGCCGGCCCCGCTGAGGCTGCCGAGCAGCCACATCATCGCCGAGCGGGCCGCCTCGCCGCGGTCGGCGGTGAACACCATCAAGGTGGTGAGGGCGGAGAAGCCGTAGTACATCGCGGTGCCGGTCAGCACCAGCCGCATCGGGGTGAGCCCGTGGGCGGTCCGGGCGGCCGCGTAGACCAGGGCCATCGCGAGCAGGGCGGAGAGGAAGGCCGAGACCGACAGCGCCCAGACGCCGAGCGCGCCGAGCGCCCCGAAGAGCAGGACGGCGTTGGCGCCGACCGCCGCGCCGGAGGATATGCCGAGCACGAACGGGTCGGCGAGGGCGTTGCGGACCAGGGCCTGGACGGCGACGCCGATGGCGGAGAGCCCGGCGCCGACCACGGCGGCGAGCACCGCGCGGGGCAGCCGCAGCTCCCACACGATGGTGTAGGCGGCGACCTCGTCGGGTCGGATGGTGCCGCCGGTCAGGCCGGCGCCGAGATGGTGCAGGACCTGTGGCCAGCCGATGCCGGCGGCGCCGAGGCCGGTCCCGCACAGCACGGAGCCGAGCAGGACGACGGCGAGGACCGTGGCCAGGGGGAGGGTGCGGGCGGGACGTGCCAAGGACGGTCAGACCTTCGGCTCGGGCCGTGTGCGCGGGGGTCCCCCGGCTCCTTGAGAGCCTGGGGGAGGAAAGGAGCGGCGGGCCCGGGCCCTTCCCGGCCGATGCCGGAAGCGGCCCCACGCGGCATCCCCTCGCAGTCCACGGCGAGTTGGTGAGGATCCGGCGCCGCCGCGGGTGATCGGGCTCGCGGAACGGCCCCGTGCGGGGCGTCCGCCTACCGTTGCGGGTCAGCGCCGGATTCTCACCGGACTTCCCCCGCGGGGCGCGTCATGGAGTGGTGCGGCGGACCGGGCGGTCTGCCGCGGGGGGGGGCGAAGCCCCCGGTCGGGCGGCCTCAGCCCTCGTACGGCGTGCCGTCCGGGCGGAAGAACGAGACGCCGTCCGGCATGTCGTCGGGCAGGCTCTCGGCCCACTCCTTGAGGTCGGCGACCTTCTTCAGCTGCGCGGACATGTAGGGGCGCAGCGCGACCTCGGGGGTGGCCTTCTCGCCGACCCACATCAGGTCGCCCTTGACGTAGCCGTAGAGCCGCTTGCCGCCGCTGTACGGGCCGGCCGCCGCGGTCCGCGCGATGGCGTCGGTGGCCAGGTCGATCTGCGGCTTCTGGTCGGCCAGCTCGCCGTACCAGATCTCGACGACGCCCTGGTCACGGGTCATCACGACCTCGACCTTGCGCTCCCCGTCGACCCGCCAGAAGCCGGTCTCGGTCTCCAGCGGGCGGACCTGCTTGCCCTCGCTGTCGAGCACCCAGGTGTGCGAGGTGTATTCGAGGAAGTCACGGCCGTCGTGGGCGAAGACGACTTCCTGGCCGAAGTTGCACTTCTCGGCGCCGGGGAAGTCGAAGACGCCCGCGCCCTCCCAGCGGCCCAGGAGGAAGGCGAGCGGCACCAGCGACGGGTTCAGGTCGGACGGAATCTCGATCATGAGCTCAGGCGATCTGTAGTGCTCCGAAGGCGGCGCGCGAAGCGCTCCTGCGAAGGGCGGCGGGAGACGGGAAGGCTGGCGGTCAGCGCTGGCCCTGGTACAGCTTCTTCCAGGTCAGCCCGGCGAACGCGATCACGCCGACGGCGACCAGAACCAGCAGGGTGGTGAAGAATGCCTCAAGCACGAGCGCGCTCCTTGGGCGGAGGTGAGGTTGTTACGGACCGCCTGAGAGTCTAGTCGGCGCCCCGGGCGGCGGCGCTGTGAGGTCCGCCGCGGCGGGTACGGCCGGTCGCCGGACTCCCGCAGGGCGTGCGCGGCCGGGCCGCCCGACCGCGCCTACGCTTGGCCCATGGCGAAGAAGCTCGTGATCAAGGTGACGGCGGGCGCGGACGCGCCCGAACGGTGCTCGCAGGCGTTCACGGTGGCGGCGGTGGCGGTGGCCAGCGGCGTCGAGGTGTCGCTGTGGCTGACCGGGGAGTCCGTGTGGTTCGCGCTGCCGGGCCGGGCGGCGGAGTTCGAGCTGCCGCACGCGGCTCCGCTGCCGGAGCTGATCGAGGGGATCCGCGCGGGCGGCGGGGCGATCACCGTGTGCACGCAGTGCGCGGCGCGCCGCGGGATCGAGGAGAAGGACCTGATCGAGGGGGCGGGCATCGCCGGCTCCCAGCTGTTCGTCAGCGAGATCATGCCGGACGGCGTGCAGGCGCTCGTCTACTGAGGAGGCGGGCCCGAAGGATGGGCCCGGGTGCGCGGGCGGGCGGCTAGCTCCGGCGGCGGTCGTCGTCGTCGCGGTCGTCCAGCTCGTGCCACCAGCGGTCGGACTCCGGGTCGCCGGACTCGTCCCACCAGCGTTCGCCCGGCTCCCGGCGGTTGCCGATGATCGCCGCGACGGGCGGGATGACCATGGCGACGACGCACATCGCCACCGCGGCCGGCACGGACCACAGCCGCACCACGCTCCACGCCAGCACGAACAGCAGCAGGCACGCGCCCATCAGGACGAAGTACCGGCGGTGGCGGCGCTGCGGCGGGGTCGGGGGGTGGTGCGCATGCGCGTGCATAAGTCCACGGTAAGTCCGTGGCGCCCCGGAAAGAAGCCCGGTGGGAGGGCCCGTACGGGCGGTGGGCCGCACCGGGACGGCACGGAGGGCCGCACCCCTCAAGCCAAGGCGTCCAAACCCCTGGGGTGCGGCCCTCCAGCCGGACGGACCCGGGTCGCGGGTCCGCGTCACGCGTGCCGTCAGACGGCGATGGCGACCTCCGCCAGCCCGCCCTTCTGGGCGACGACCGTACGGTCCGCGGTGCCGCCCGGGACGAGCGCCCGCACGGTCCAGGTGCCCTCGGCCGCGTAGAAGCGGAACTGTCCGGTCGCGGAGGTGGGGACCTCGGCGGTGAATTCGCCGGTGCTGTCCAGCAGGCGGACGTAACCGGTGACGGGCTCGCCGTCGCGGGTCACGCTGCCCTGGATGGTGGTCTCACCGGGCTTGATGGTCGAGGCGTCCGGGCCGCCGGCCTGTGCTCCACACATGGGGGTACTTCCTTGAGGGGTAGAGGAGGGGGCTCTCGGGGTTACTTGTTGGCGCCGAGCTCGATCGGGACGCCGACCAGCGAGCCGTACTCGGTCCAGGAGCCGTCGTAGTTCTTGACGTTGCTCTGGCCGAGCAGCTCGTGCAGCACGAACCAGGTCAGCGCGGAGCGCTCACCGATCCGGCAGTAGGCGATGGTGTCCTTCGCCAGGTCGACGGACTCCTGCTCGTAGAGGGCGGTGAGCTCGTCGTCCGACTTGAAGGTGCCGTCGTCGTTGGCGTTCTTCGACCACGGGATGTTGCGGGCGCTGGGCACGTGGCCGGGGCGCTGCGACTGCTCCTGCGGGAGGTGGGCGGGGGCCAGCAGCTTGCCGCTGAACTCGTCGGGGGAGCGGACGTCGACCAGGTTCTTGGCGCCGATCGCGGCGACCACGTCGTCGCGGAAGGCACGGATGGAGGTGTCCTGCGCGGTGGCCTTGTACGCGGTGGCGGCGCGGGCGGGGACCTCGGAGCCGTCGACCAGGTCGCGGGAGTCCAGCTCCCACTTCTTGCGGCCGCCGTCGAGCAGCTTGACGCCCTGGTGGCCGTAGAGCTTGAAGTACCAGTACGCGTAGGCGGCGAACCAGTTGTTGTTGCCGCCGTAGAGGACGACGGTGTCGTCGTTGCCGATGCCCTTCGCCGAGAGGAGCTTCTCGAAGCCCTCCTGGTCGACGAAGTCGCGGCGGACCGGGTCCTGGAGGTCCTGCTTCCAGTCGATCCGGACGGCGTTCTTGATGTGGTTCTTGTCGTAGGCCGAGGTGTCCTCGTCGACCTCGACGATGACGACCTTCGGGTCGTCCAGGTGTGCCTCGACCCAGTCGGCGTCTACCAGGACGTCGCTACGGCTCATGTTGTTCTCTCCTCCGGGGCAGTTACGGCGGCTTCGAGGGGTGCACGGGCGTTCCCCCGGCCTCTGGCCAGGGGTACCCCCGATCGGCGCGGCTCGGTCAGGGCGGGCAGCGCTGTTGCGGGGATTTCGTCAGGACGGCCGTGAGGGTGGCCGGCCGGGGGGCGGTGGGAGTGCCCCGAAGCTCCTGGGGAGCGCGGGGAGGGTGCCAACGGCCCGTCAGGCAGGGCGACAGAGCATGGCGGCGACGCGGCACAGGTCGACTGCCCGCCGCTTCGTCAATACCGCTTGTCCCCGTGGACGGAGACCGCTCAATGCGCTCTGCATGGCTCCGATCGTAGGGACGGAGAGCGCGGCATGTCACCGGTGTGTCAAATGCCGAGATGTGATTGTCCGCGATGTGGGATACGCGCCACGGGAGAGCGGGCGCGCGTCGCCCTTCGGGGCGCCGTCGCAGGTGGGGGGTCTGGCGTACGGAACGGGGTGTCTCAGGGTGTGGACGGGTGGCGGCCCGGTGGGGCGGTTCGCCACCCGTCGGGGCAGGTCAGCCGGTGAACTTCACGTCGGTGCCGGAGGCGGCGACCGTGATGCCCTGCGCGGTCGTGGTGACCTTGTCCAGCTTCAGGCTGCCCGGCAGCTGGTCCAGCTTCCAACCGTGGTCGGTCTGGCCGCGCAGCTTGCTCTCGCAGCCGGGCAGCGCACGGCACATCCCGGGGATGCCGTCGGCCCGCACCTGCACGGTGTCGCCGTGGACGACCTCGATCGTGCCGGTGACGTCGAACGAGCTGAGCAGCGGGATGTTCGGGGAGATCTTGACCTGGGGGCGGCCGTTCTTCTCGCCGCCGTAGGAGATCTTGACCCCGCCGCCGGCCGCGTTGGTCAGGTCCGCGTAGCTGATCTCCGCGGTGGCGGTGGCCGAGGCGGCGCCCTCGATGGAGGTGTAGTCGCTGGTCAGCGCCACGTCGTGGAACTGCGCCGAGAGGTGCTTGAGGGTCAGCGTCCGCCCCTCGGAGCGGGCCGCCACGTGGTCGAGGTCGGCGTCGACCTCGTCGAGGTTCCGCCCGGCGACCTGGGTGAGGAACGGGAAGCCCTTGATGGAGACCTCGGGCGTCGAGGTGATCCCCTGCATGCTGCGGAGCTTGTCCGCGGCCTTGCTCTCGGCGAGATTGACCGCGACGCGGTCGGCCGCGACGAACAGTCCGCCGAATATGACGACGAGTACCAGCAGCACCTTGAGTGCGCGCATCGCTCCACTACCCCCACTTGTGACCGTCCGGGCCCGGGCCCGCCCGGTCGATTCGTCCGGATCCGGTACGCACGGGCCCCCAGCCCGCGCTCCGGGAACCCTAGACGACCCGCTCGGCCGAACGGGAGCGGCGGCCGTGCCGAGCAAGTCGGATCGTAGCCATGTCGTTCTGT
>NZ_BAAARK010000053.1:0-40143 GCF_039532155.1 Streptomyces lunalinharesii | reverse complement strand
GTGCCTATGTCGAGCAGGACCTGCACGAGATCTATGAGGGCGAAGTCCGCTATGCGCGGGATGCGTTCGAGGGTCTGCGGTTGATGGATGCGTTGATCGCCGTCAAGCGGGGGGTGCCGGGCGCCACGCTGCCCGAGCTGAAGCAGCGGCGGGTGGCCAAGCGGGACGTGCAGGTTGCCGAGCCGGAGCCGGAGCAGGGTGCGGTCCGTTCCGACGTGGCCGTCGACAATCCGGTGCCCGCCCCGCCGTTCTGGGGCACCCGCGTGATCAAGGGCATCCAGCTCAAGGAGTACGCCTCCTGGTTGGACGAGGGCGCGCTGTTCAAGGGGCAGTGGGGGCTCAAGCAGGCCCGCACCGGTGAGGGTCCCAGCTACGAGGAGCTGGTGGAGAGCGAGGGTCGGCCGCGGCTGCGCGGCTGGCTGGACAAGCTCCAGACCGAGAACCTGCTGGAGGCGGCCGTCGTCTACGGCTACTTCCCGTGCGTCTCCAAGGGCGACGACCTGATCCTGTTGGGCGAGGACGGCACCGAGCGGACGCGTTTCACCTTCCCGCGGCAGCGGCGTGGCCGGCGCCTGTGCCTGGCCGACTTCTTCCGCCCCGAGGACTCCGGTGAGACCGACGTGGTGGGCCTGCAGGTCGTCACCGTCGGTTCGCGGATCGGGGAGGCCACCGCCGAGCTGTTCGAGGCCAACTCCTACCGCGACTACCTCGAACTGCACGGCCTGTCCGTCCAGTTGGCCGAGGCACTGGCCGAGTACTGGCACGCCCGGGTCCGCGGCGAACTCGGCTTCGGCGGGGAGGACCCGGCCGACGTCGAGGACATGTTCGCACTGAAGTACCGCGGCGCCCGCTTCTCCCTCGGCTACGGCGCCTGCCCCGACCTGGAGGACCGCGCCAAGATCGTCGACCTCCTCCAACCCGAACGCATCGGCGTCCAGCTCTCCGAGGAGTTCCAACTCCACCCCGAGCAGTCCACCGACGCCATCGTCATCCACCACCCGGAGGCGAAGTACTTCAACGCGCGGTAGCGCGGCGGCGCGGCCGGGGGCCGGGGCATACCCCGGCCCCGCGGTGACGCACCGTAGTGGCGGTCCCGGCGGAACGCCCGGGGAAGCGGATCCTCCGCACTCCCCGGGCGTTCCGCCGCACTCGGTCGTACACTTGTCGGTCCGGTAGTGGCCGGTCGTTTTCCCCCCTCCGGGGAGGCGGCCGGCCCTTTCGTCCCTCCGGGGGCGTCCTCAGGGAGGTGGATGGATGACCAGCAGCATCCCCGCAGTCGGCACCCGCTCGGCCGAAGCCGCGACCCTCCAGGCCGTCCTCCTCGATCTGGACGGCACGCTCGTCGACACCGAGGGCTTCTGGTGGGAGGCCGAGGCCGAGGTCTTCGCCCGGCTCGGCCACACCCTCGACGACCGCCACCGGGAGGTCGTGGTCGGCGGACCGATGTCCCGCAGCGCCGGCTACCTGCTCCGCGAGACGGGCGCGGACATCGGCCTGACGGAGCTGAGCACCCTGCTGAACGAGGCGTTCGTGGCCCGCATCGGCCGCGGGGTCCCGCTGATGCCGGGCGCCCGGCGCCTGCTGTCGGAGCTGGCCGCCCACGGGATGCCCACCGCGCTGGTCTCCGCCTCGTACCGGAGCGTCATCGAGCAGATGCTGCACTCCCTCGGCCCGGAGAACTTCGCGCTGGTCGTCGCCGGCGACGACCTGATGCGGACCAAGCCGCACCCCGACCCGTACCTGACGGCCGCCGCGCGGCTGGGCGTCGACCCGGCCCGGTGCGCCGTCGTCGAGGACACCCTGACCGGCGTGCGGGCCGGCGAGGCGGCCGGTTGCCGGGTGGTCGCGGTGCCCTCCGTGACGCCCGTTCCCGCAGCTCCGGGGCGGACCGTGGTGCGCTCCCTCGAAGAAGTCGATCTCCCTTTTCTGCAGGCGCTCATCACGGAAAGCCGAGGGGTCGTGCACTGAGCGTATTGCACGCAATGCCCGGGAACTCACGGCAGCGGGCCGCTTATTTTCCGTGACGAATACCCGGGGGAATTCGCTCGGCGACCGGACCGCTAAGATGCGTGACGTTTCTCACGTGCCGGGCCGTCGACAGGGGGCACGGCCGGTGTTCCACAGGGGTCCTCCGGTGGTTTCTACGGGGGTAAGTGTCCGGATTGATGGGGCAACGTGCGATACGTTCCGCCGTCCGGATATCGATCACCGAGTCCCCGTTATCCGACCGCCATATCCATGTAACTTCCTTGCGTCGATGACCCGCTGGCGGCGCCTACTAATCTCGACGCGAGCAACACCTCTGCGCTGATAAGGAACCTGCCGACGATGAATCGCAAGACCTTGGTGCTGCCGGCGCTGGCCGGTCTCCTCGCCCCGGCTCTCGCTGCTTGCGGCAACACCGACGGCGCGGGCTCGAGCGGCTCGCCGATCGTCGTCGGCGTCGCCTCCCAGATCGAGGCCACCAAGGCGGCGCCCGCGCCGCTCGACCCGGCACAGGCGTACGACGTGGACGCCTGGAACGTGTTGCGCAGCACCTTCCAGACACTGATGCGACTGCCCCGCACCGGCACCGCCGTGGTGCCCGACGCCGCCGAGTCCTGCGGCTTCCGCGACACCCAGAACGAGCAGTACCGGTGCACGTTGCGCAGCGGCCTGAAGTTCTCCAACGGGCACGCGCTGACGGCGCAGGACGTGAAGTTCTCCATCGACCGGCTGCGGACCATCAACTACACCAACGGTCCGGTGTCGCTGCTCGACGACATCGACCGGGTCGAGACGCCCAGCGACAGCGAGGTGGTCTTCCACCTCACCAAGCCGGACGCGACCTTCCCGCAGAAGCTCGCCACCCCCGCCGCCGCCATCGTCGACAGCCAGGTCTACCCGAAGAACAGCCTCTACAAGGGCTGGGAGACCGTCGGCTCGGGCCCGTACGAGCTCAAGACCGAGCACGCCGGCGACCGCCTCACCAAGGCCGTCTTCACCAAGAACCCCGAGTACAAGGGCGGGCTGACGGTGAAGAACGACAAGGTCGAGATGCGGTTCTTCGACGACTCCGCGGACATGGAGGCGGCGCTCCGCAAGGGCGACATCGACCTGCTGAGCCGCGGCCTGACGCCCGACCAGGTCAAGAGCCTGCAGAACTCCCGCGACAAGCACCTGATGCTCCAGGAGATGCCGGGCCAGGAGATCCGCTACCTCGCCTTCAACACCAAGGACCCGGCCGTTTCCAACAAGGCCGTCCGGCAGGCGATAGCGCAGGTCGTCAACCGCTCCCAGCTGGTGCGCGACGTCTACGCGTACACCGGCGACCCGCTGTACTCCCTGGTCCCCTCCGGCCTCACCGGGCACATCAATTCGTTCTACACGAAGTACGGCGACCCCGACGTCGCCGCGGCCCGGCAGACGCTCCAGCAGGCGAACATCACCACCCCGGTGAAGTTCACCCTGACCTACAGCAAGTACCACTACGGGCCGAACACCGCGAAGGAGTTCGCCGCCCTCCAGCAGCAGCTCAACAGCACCAAGCTGTTCGACGTCAGCATCAAGGGCATCGACCGCTGGCAGCAGTTCCGCACCGACGAGTCGAAGGGCAAGTACGCGGCCTTCGGCATGGGCTGGTTCGCCGACATCCCGGACGCGGACAACTACATCGCACCGTTCGTCGGCAAGGGGAACTTCCTCAACTCCCCGTACCGCAACGAGAAGATCGAGTCGCAGCTGATCCCGACGACCCGCCAGCAGTCCGACCGCAACGCCGCCGCGGCCGGCTTCAAGCAGGCCCAGGACATCCTCGCCGACGACGTCCCCTACCTGCCGCTGTGGCAGGGCAAGCAGTACGTCGCCGCCCGCGACAACATCACCGGCGTCGAATGGGCCCTCAACTCCTCCTCGGCGCTCCAGATCTGGGAGCTGGGCCGCGGCGTCTCCAGCTGACCGCCCGCCCCGCACCGTCTCCGCCGCGGCACCCCCGCCGCGGCCCGACCGGCACCACCAGAACGTGAGGAACCACCGAGTGAAGCGTGACCAGTGGCTGTCCGCCCCGATCGGAGCGGGGCTGGCGACAGTCCTGCTCGCGGTCGCCGGGTGCGGCACGGACACCTCGGAGTCGTCCGGCCACGGCGAGCCCGTCGTGATGGGCATGACCGACAAGGTCGTGGCCACCGACCCAGCCTCGGGCTATGACCCCGGCTCCTGGCTGCTGTTCAACAACGTCTTCCAGTCACTGCTCAGCTTCCCCAAGGGCGGGACCACCCCGGAGCCGGAGGCCGCCGAGAGTTGCGGCTTCACCGGTTCCGACAGCAAGGTCTACCGCTGCACCCTCAAAGAGGGCCTGACCTTCAGCAACGGCGACAAGCTCACCGCCCAGGACGTCAAGTTCTCCTTCGACCGCATCAAGCGCATCAAGGACAAGAACGGCCCCGCCGTGATGTTCGCGGCGCTGGACGACGTCCAGACCCCGGACGACCGCACCGTGGTCTTCCACCTCAAGACGCCCGACGCCACCTTCCCCATGAAGATCGCCTCCGGCGCCGGCTCCATCGTCGACCACACCGCCTACCCCGCGGACCGGCTGCGCACCGACGGCAAGGCCGTCGGGTCCGGCGTCTACGCCCTGGACTCCTACAGCCGGCAGCAGGCGAAGTTCTCCGTCAACACCTCCTACAAGGGCCCCGCCAAGGCCAAGAACTCCGGGATGACCCTGAAATTCTTCGCCAACCGCGACCAGCTCAAGAAGGCCGTCCAGAGCGGCAGCATCGACGTCGCCTACCGCGGCCTGGCCATGAAGGACATCGCCGCACTGGACCGGGCGTCCCTGCACCAGCAGCACGGCACCCAGGTCGTCGAGGGCGGCAGCGCCGAGGTCATGCACCTGGTCTTCAACCTCAAGGACCCGGTCGCCGGCAAACTCGGCGTCCGCAAGGCCATCGCCTACCTCCTGGACCGCTCCACCCTCGTCCGGGACGTCTACCAGCGCACCGCCGAACCGCTCTACTCGGTCGTCCCGGCCGGCATCACCGGCCACAACACCGCCTTCTTCAGCACCTACGGGGACCGCCCGCAGCCCGACAAGGCCGCCGCCGCCCTGCGCGACGCCGGCCTCCAGGGCAAGGTCCCGCTCACGCTGTGGGCCACCCCCGACCGGTTCGGCCCGGGCACCGTCGCCGCCGTCCAGGAGATCGCCGCCCAGCTCAACGCCAGCGGCCTGTTCGAGGCCAAGGTGCGCAGCGTGCCCACCGACGCCTACGACGAGGGCATGGCCGCCGGCCGGTTCGGCGTCTACGTCAAGGGCTGGATCCCCGACTATCCCGATCCGGACAACTTCACCCAGCCGTTCTTCGGCAGGGACAGCGTCCTGGGCAACCACTACAGCTCGCCGGAGATCACCGGCCGGCTGCTGCCCGAGACGGCCGACCAGCCCAACCGCGGCGCCACCAAGACCGCCTTCCGCGAGCTCCAGGACATCGTCGCCAAGGACCTGCCGGTGATACCGATCTGGCAGGGCAAGCAGTACGCGGTGGCCCGCCAGGGCATCGCCGGCCTGGAATGGACCCTGGACTCCTCGACGGTCTTCCGCTTCTGGGAGATCAGCAAGTCGGCCGACGCCTGAGCCGGCCGGCGCACACGGACGACGGACGGCGGGGCCGGCCCGGGGACACCCGGACCGGCCCCGCCGCCGTTCGCCTCTCGACCGACCCGGCTACTGCGCGCCGGGCCGCACCAGCCCGCTCTCGTAGGCGTACACCGCGGCCTGCACCCGGTCGCGCAGCCCCAGCTTCGTCAGCACGTGCCCCACGTGCGTCTTCACGGTCGTCTCGCTGACGAACAGGTCCGCGGCGATCTCCGCGTTCGACAACCCGCGGGCCACCAGCTTCAACACCTCCACCTCCCGCTCGGTGAGCGTGTGGAGGGTGTCCGGCACCGGCTCCTCGCCCGACGGCAGGTGCCCGGCGTACTTGTCCAGCAGCCGGCGGGTGATGCTCGGCGCGAGCATCGCCTCGCCCCCCGCCACCACCCGGATCGCCTGCACCAGTTCGTTGGCCGGCGCGTCCTTGAGCAGGAACCCGCTGGCCCCGGCCCGCAGCGCCTCGACGACGTACTCGTCCAGGTCGAACGTCGTCAGCACCAGCACCTTCGCCGGACCGTCCTTCGCCGGGCCGGTGATCTGCCGGGTCGCCTCGACACCGTCCATCCGTGGCATCCGGATGTCCATCAGCACCACGTCGGGCTGCAACGCCCGCACCTGATCCAGTGCCTGGAGCCCGTCGCCCGCCTCACCGACGACCGCCAGGTCCTGCTCGGCCTCCAGAATCATCCGGAAACCCGTACGCAGCAGGGGCTGGTCGTCGACCAGCAGGACGCGGATGGCCACAAGCTCTCCTTCAACGGACGGCGATCTACTCGATCCGCTCCATTCTGCCCTGCGGCTCGCCCCCGCCCTCCGCCGGGCGCACCGGCGACGACGGCGTCTGCCGCGCGGCGCCCCCTGGCTCCTCGCCGACGTCACCCGCCGCTCGCACGGTGAGCGGATACACCGGGGGAGTGCCGCCGAACTCCGGACAGTGCGCCTGGTGGTCGCACCAGCCGCACAACTTCGTCGGCCGCGGCCGCCAGTCACCGGTCTCGGTCGCCTGCCGGATGGCCTCCCACAGCGCCAGCAACTTCCGCTCCACGCCCCGCAGATCGCGCTCGTCCGGGTCGTACGTCAACACGTCGCCGCTGCCCAGGTACACCAGCTGAAGGCGGCGCGGCACCACACCCCGCAGCCGCCACACCACCAACGCGTAGAACTTCATCTGGAACAACGCGCCCTCGGCGAACTGCGGACGCGGTGCCTTCCCGGTCTTGTAGTCCACCAGGCGCACCTCGCCGGTCGGCGCCACGTCGACCCGGTCGATGAAGCCCCGCAGCCGCAGCCCGGAATCCAGCACCGTCTCCACGTACAACTCGCGGTCGGCCGGCTCCAGCCGCGTCGGATCCTCCAGCGTGAACCAGCGGTCCACCAGCGCCTCGGCCTCCGCCAACCACTGGCCCAGCTGCGCGCCCTCCGCATCGTCGGGGAACAGCTCGGCCAGCTCCGGGCGCTTGGCCAGCAACTTCTCCCACTCCGCCGGCACCATCGCACGGGCCCCGGCTGCCGTGCGCTGCCCCGCGGGCGCGTCGAAGAGCCGCTCCAGCACCGCGTGCACCACCGTGCCCCGGGTCGCCGCCGGACTCGGCTTCTCCGGCAGCTTGTCGATCACGCGGAAGCGGTAGAGCAGCGGGCACTGCATGAAGTCGCTGGCGCGCGACGGCGACAGCGCCACCGGGGGCCGCGCCCCGCCCTGCGCCGGCACCGCGGCCCCCGCCGGCGCCGACCCGCCGGTGGCTCCCGCCGCCTCCGGCCCGCCGCCCGGCACGTCCGCCTCGGTCATCTCCGTGCTCGATCCCATGTCACAGAACCCTACGGCCCGCCACTGACAAGCGCGGACGGGTCACCGACGGTGAGCCCACCGCCAGGTCCGCCCCCGCAACCGATCACGGCCGGAAGCTCCGCATACCATCGACGTCGGGCACCTTTGCCCTGCATGATCGAGTTGTCAGACAGTGCAGGTGCCGAAGTCGCATTCAACGAGGGGACGTCGTGGACGAGAGCGGGAAGCCGCAGGACCCCCAGGAGTCCGGGCCGGACCGGCCGCCCCAGCGCACACCCGACGGGCCGCAGGCGACGCCCCCGGGCGCACCGCGGGGCGGCGGCCGGGGCGAGGCCGGCCCGAAGGCACCCGGCGGCGGCATCCTCATGGGCCGTCCCTTCGGCGTGCCGGTCTACGTCGCACCCAGCTGGTTCCTGGTCGCCGCCCTGATCACCTGGGTCTTCGGTGGCCAACTGGAGCGGGTGCTGCCCGAACTGGGCGCCGCCCGCTACCTGGTCTCGCTCTTCTTCGCGGTCGCCTTCTACGCCTCCGTGCTCGTCCACGAACTCGCGCACACCGTCGCGGCGCTCCGGTTCAAGCTCCCGGTCCGCCGCATCCAGCTCCAGTTCTTCGGCGGCGTCTCCGAGATAGAGAAGGAGAGTGAGACCCCCGGTCGGGAGTTCGTCCTCGCCTTCGTCGGCCCGCTCCTCTCCCTCGTCCTCGCCGGCGTCTTCTACGTGGGCATGCAGCTGGTCGAACCGGGCACGGTCCCCGGCGTCCTGCTCGCCGGCCTGATGGTCTCCAACCTCATCGTCGCGATCTTCAACCTGCTGCCCGGCCTCCCGTTGGACGGCGGTCGGATGCTGCGCGCCGTCGTCTGGAAGATCACCGGCAAGCCGATGAGCGGCACCGTCGCCGCCGCCTGGGTCGGTCGCGCGCTGGCCGTCACCGTCCTCATCGGCCTGCCGCTGCTCACCCGCACCGGCGCCCTCGGCCGGGCCCCCGAGGAGCTCAGCGGCGCCGAATCGCTCACCGACGCCCTGCTCGCCGCGATCCTCGCCGCCATCATCTGGACCGGCGCCGGCAACAGCCTCCGCATGGCCCGGCTGCGCGAACGCCTCCCCGACCTCACCGCCCGCACGCTCACCCGGCGCGCCATCCCCGTCGAGGCCGACACCCCGCTCTCCGAGGCGCTGCGCCGCGCCAACGACGCCGGCGCCCGCGCCCTGGTCGTCGTCGACCGCCAGGGATTCCCCACCGCCCTGGTCCGCGAGGCCGCCCTCGTCGGCATCCCCGAACACCGCCGCCCGTGGGTGTCCGTAGGCTCCCTCGCCCAGGACCTCAAGGACGGCATGCGGGTCGCCGCCGAACTCTCCGGCGAGGCCCTCCTGGACCACCTCCGGGCCACCCCCGCCACCGAGTACCTCGTCGTCGAACCCACCGGCGCGATCTACGGCGTCCTGTCCACCGCCGACGTGGAACGCGCCTTCGTCGCCGCCATGGCCCGCCCCTCCTGATCTTCAGGGGGCTGCCAGGCCGACCCACCGCGCGGGGAACCAGCCGCACGGGCCCCGCTCCGCGGTCGGCGCGAGGGCCGGGACCCGTGCCCGTGGTACGGCGGACGCGGAACGGCCGGTAGGCTGGTCACATGTCCGAACCGACCGGTGCCGCCCGCCGTCGCGGGCCCTTCAAGGTCGGGGACCAGGTCCAGCTCACCGACCCCAAGGGACGCCACTACACCTTCACGCTCGAAGAGGGCAAGAGCTTCCACACCCACAAGGGAGCCTTCCCCCACGACGAGCTGATCGGCGCGCCCGAGGGCAGTGTTGTCCGTACCACCGGAAACGTCGCTTACCTCGCGCTGCGTCCCCTGCTCCCCGACTACGTCCTGTCCATGCCCCGCGGTGCCGCCGTGGTCTACCCCAAGGACGCGGGGCAGATCCTGGCGATGGCCGACATCTTCCCCGGCGCCCGCGTCGTCGAGGCGGGGGTGGGATCCGGCTCGCTCAGCAGCTTCCTGCTGCGCGCCATCGGCGACGACGGCATGCTGCACTCCTACGAGCGCCGCGCCGACTTCGCCGAGATCGCCACCCAGAACGTGGAGCGCTACTTCGGCGGTCCGCACCCCGCCTGGACGCTCACCGTCGGCGACCTCCAGGACAACCTCTCCGACACCGACGTCGACCGGGTCATCCTGGACATGCTCGCCCCCTGGGAGTGCCTGGAGGCCGTCTCCAAGGCCCTGGTGCCCGGCGGCATCCTCTGCGCCTACGTGGCCACGACCACGCAGCTGGCCCGCACGGTGGAAGCGATCCGCGAACACGGCACGTTCAACGAGCCGTCGGCCTGGGAGACCATGGTCCGCACGTGGCACGTGGAGGGCCTCGCGGTCCGCCCCGACCACCGCATGATCGGCCACACCGGCTTCCTGCTGACCGCCCGCCGGCTGGCCGACGGCGTCGAGCCCCCGCTGCGCCGTCGCCGGCCCGCGAAGGGCGCCTACGGCGAGGACTACAGCGGCCCCGGACGGGAGAAGGCAGCCGCCTCGGCGGGGCGCGAGAAGACCGCCGCCGACCAGCCCGACGGGACCGCCGCCGACCTCACCGACGGTTCGCCCGAGCACGACTGACGGCCGCTGGCAGGCCACCGAACCGACCGCCGCCGCCGACGAGTTCCCGCTCTACGGGAACCGTCGGCGGCGCCGTTTCGTTCCGCCTGCGGACCGGTACGGAAAACTCCGCAAACTCCGCCCCCGCCGGTTCCTTGCCGCCCCCGGCTGTGGAACGATGCTGGGCACTCCCACCGCCACAGCACCTCACAGGAGTTACCCCTAGTGCAGCCCTTGGCAGGCCAGGACCTGTTGCACACCCAGCCCCACCCCATGCACTGGCTCGCCACCGCCACCGCCGTCTCGGCGGTGATCGCGGTCTCGTCCCTCTTCCAGCCCCCCGCGGCCACCGCCACGGCCGCCGGCACCGCCTCCGCCCCGGCCGCCGCGGCGCCCGACCCGAGCCGCGTGACGTTTCCGGTCAACTGCGGACCCAACCGCCTCGACGTGGTCCAGAAGGTCTCCGGCGACCTCGACGGCGCCGGCGGCACGCAGACCGTCGCCGTGGTCCGCTGCCACACCGAGGCCGGCAGTCCGCCCAGCGGCGTCTACGTCCTCGCCCAGCCGTCCGACCCCAAGGCCGCACCGCGGATCGTGGCGACCCTCCTGGCGCCCGCGCAGCGGCTCTCGGTCCAGGACGTCACGCTCCAGGGCCGGGCCGTCTCCGCGACCCTCCAGGGCTACTCCTCGCCCGCCGTCCCGCGCTACATGCCGGACGTGCACAAGACCGTCAAGTGGCAATGGCAAGGCGGGAAGTTCGTCCAGAGCGAACTCCCCGCCTCTACCGCGACCGACGGTGCCTGATCCGTCACTCGGTGCGGACGTCTGCGGCGATCCGCTGCGTCCTGCTTACGCCGCGTACGCACGGCGTCCACTCCGGGTCAGCGGAGCTCGTCACTCCGCGTCGGGCCCGTAGACCTCGACGTGGTCGGAGACCCGGCGCACGTGGATGCAGTCGCCCGGGCACTCCTTGGCCGAGTCGCGCACGTCGGTGAGCAGCGGCAACGGGACGGGCGTTGTGGCGCCCTTGTCCTGCAGCAGCTCGTCGTCGGCGCTCTTCACATAGGCCAGGCCGTCAATGTCCAGCTCGAAGACCTCGGGCGCGTACTGCGCGCAGATCCCGTCCCCGGTGCACAGGTCCTGGTCGATCCAGACTTCCAGCTCCGGTGCTTCGTCCTGCGCAGTCATCTCGCCTGCCGTTCCTGCTTACGTGAATCGTTTTTGTCTAAGTGGCGCCAGCCCTGACGGGTGTTGACCGACTCGACGATACAACCGCTCGCTTTCCGATGTTGTTGGGTGGGTATTCCCTTGGCGTGAGGACGTGCGCAAGGGTGAAGATCGGACACACCCCGACAGTCTTTTCGATCTAGGGGTTTCAACCTGCACCGGCCCAGGTAGGGTCTGGAAGCGTCCAGCTCCTTGGAGGAGGTGAGGACCGTGGCAGCCCACGACGACGACATCAACCGCGGCAT
This sequence comes from Streptomyces lunalinharesii, assembly GCF_039532155.1. Taxonomy (NCBI): domain Bacteria; kingdom Bacillati; phylum Actinomycetota; class Actinomycetes; order Kitasatosporales; family Streptomycetaceae; genus Streptomyces; species Streptomyces lunalinharesii. Next base: position 28,669 of record NZ_BAAARK010000053.1, on the reverse strand, counting down.
CCGGCCGGGGCGCGGGTCTGAAGATCCAGCCGGTCAGGTTGCCTATCTTGAGCAGGAGATCGCCGTCCTGCGACGTAAGCTCGCCGACTCTCCGCGGCACACGAGGATTCTCGAAGAGCGGATCGTCGAGCTGCAGACCAACCTGGCCGGCGTTTCCGCCCAGAACGAACGCCTCGCCAATACGCTCCGCGAGGCCCGCGACCAGATCGTGGCCCTCAAGGAAGAGGTCGACCGGCTCGCGCAGCCGCCGGCCGGTTTCGGTGTCTTCCTGCAGACGAACGAGGACGGCACCGTCGACATCTTCACCGGGGGCCGCAAGCTCCGGGTGAACGTCAGCCCCAGCGTCGAGGCCGAGGACCTCCGACGCGGCCAAGAAGTGATGCTCAACGAAGCGCTCAACGTGGTCGAGGCCATGGAGTTCGAGAGCGCCGGCGACATCGTCACCCTCAAGGAAGTCCTGGAGGACGGCGAGCGCGCGCTGGTCGTGGGGCACACCGACGAGGAGCGGGTGGTGCGGCTCGCCGAGCCGCTGCTGGACATCACCATCCGCCCCGGCGACGCCCTGCTGCTCGACTCCCGCTCCGGCTACGTCTACGAGGTCATTCCCAAGAGCGAGGTCGAGGAGCTGGTCCTCGAAGAGGTCCCGGACATCGACTACACCAAGATCGGCGGTCTGAGCGGTCAGATCGAGCTGATCCGGGACGCGGTCGAGCTCCCCTACCTCTACCCGGACCTCTTCAAGGAGCACGAACTCCGCCCGCCCAAGGGTGTCTTGCTCTACGGCCCGCCCGGCTGCGGCAAGACGCTCATCGCCAAGGCGGTCGCCAACTCCCTTGCCAAGAAGGTCGCCGAGGTGACCGGGCAGCCCGCGGGGAAGAGCTTCTTCCTGAACATCAAGGGCCCCGAGCTGCTCAACAAGTACGTCGGCGAAACCGAGCGGCACATCCGCCTGGTCTTCCAACGCGCCAGGGAGAAGGCGAGCGAGGGCACGCCCGTCATCGTCTTCTTCGACGAGATGGACTCCCTCTTCCGCACCCGTGGATCCGGGGTCAGCTCGGACGTGGAGAACACCATCGTCCCGCAGCTGCTCTCCGAGATCGACGGCGTCGAGGGCCTGGAAAACGTGATCGTCATCGGTGCCTCGAACCGCGAGGACATGATCGACCCGGCGATCCTGCGCCCCGGCCGCCTCGACGTGAAGATCAAGATCGAGCGTCCGGACGCGGAGGCGGCCAAGGACATCTTCTCGAAGTACCTCACGGAAAGGCTCCCGCTGCACTCCGACGACCTCGCCGAGCACGGGAATTCCCGTAAGGCGGCGGTCAGCGGAATGATCCAGTCGGTCGTCGAGCAGATGTATGCGGAATCCGAGGAGAACCGTTTCCTGGAGGTCACCTACGCCAATGGTGACAAGGAAGTCCTCTACTTCAAGGACTTCAACTCCGGCGCGATGATCGAGAACATCGTGGGTCGTGCGAAGAAGATGGCCATCAAGGCTTTCCTGGAGCACAACCAGAAGGGTCTGCGGGTCTCCCACCTCCTCCAGGCGTGCGTGGACGAGTTCAAGGAGAACGAGGACCTCCCCAACACCACCAACCCGGACGACTGGGCGCGGATCTCCGGAAAGAAGGGCGAGCGGATCGTCTACATCCGCACCCTCGTCACCGGAAAGCAGGGCGCGGACACCGGTCGCTCCATCGACACGGTGGCGAATACCGGCCAATACCTGTAACACCGCTCTCCGGCTGCGGATGTCCTGGATGGGGCGTCCGCAGCCGGACGCTTTTCCGGGGGCGCGCGGGCCGCTGGGGCGGTCCGGCGACGGACCAGGGAAAACCGGACTGGAGCAATGACTGTAATGATCTCCCCAGCGCCGCAAAGGCGTTCTAGGCTCTTCGGTACCGCTGCGTCTCGCTGTGCGGGTGCGGGGAACGCACGGGAACCGGAAGTGCAGCGGTTTTTGAGCGCCTGCCCCATCCGGGGGCGCCGCCGGGCAAGGAGGGCCGCATGACCGTACGGCGAGTAATGGGTATCGAGACGGAGTACGGGATCTCCGTCCCCGGTCACCCGAACGCCAATGCCATGCTCACCTCGTCCCAGGTCGTCAACGCCTACGCGGCCGCGATGCACCGGGCACGACGTGCTCGCTGGGACTTCGAGGAGGAGAACCCGCTGCGGGACGCGCGAGGTTTCGACCTCGCCCGCGAGGCCGCCGACTCCAGCCAGCTCACGGACGAGGACATCGGACTGGCCAACGTCATCCTCACCAACGGGGCCAGGCTCTACGTCGACCACGCCCACCCCGAGTACAGCGCGCCCGAGGTCACCAATCCGCGCGACGCGGTCCTGTGGGACAAGGCCGGCGAGCGGATCATGGCAGAGGCCGCCGAGCGCGCGGCGCAGGTCCCGGGCGCCCAGCCCATCCACCTCTACAAGAACAACACCGACAACAAGGGCGCCTCCTACGGGACGCACGAGAACTACCTGATGAAGCGGGAGACCCCGTTCTCGGACATCGTGCGCCACCTGACCCCGTTCTTCGTCTCCCGGCAGGTGGTCACCGGCGCCGGCCGGGTCGGGATCGGCCAGGACGGCCACGAGCACGGCTTCCAGCTCAGCCAGCGCGCCGACTACTTCGAGGTGGAGGTGGGCCTGGAGACGACCCTCAAGCGGCCCATCATCAACACCCGGGACGAACCGCACGCGGACGCCGAGAAGTACCGCCGGCTGCACGTGATCATCGGTGACGCCAACCTCTCCGAGATCTCGACGTACCTGAAGCTGGGCACCACGGCGCTGGTGCTGTCCATGATCGAGGACGGTTTCATCGCCGTGGACCTCGCCGTCGACCAGCCGGTCCGCACCCTGCACCAGGTCTCGCACGACCCGTCGCTGCGCCATCTGATCACGCTCCGCAGCGGGCGCACCCTGACCGCGGTGCAGCTCCAGATGGAGTACTTCGAGCTGGCCCGCAAGTACGTCGAGGACCGGTACGGCGCGGACGCGGACGAGCAGACCCGGGACGTGCTGTCCCGGTGGGAGGACGTGCTGGGGCGACTGGAGCACGACCCGATGAGCCTGGCGGGCGAGCTGGACTGGGTCGCCAAGCGGGAGCTGATGGAGGGCTACCGCCGCCGGGACGGCCTGGACTGGGACGCCGCCCGGCTGCACCTCATCGACCTCCAGTACGCCGACGTGCGCGCCGAGAAGGGCCTGTACAACCGCCTGGTGGCGCGCGGCCGGATGAAGCGGCTGCTGGACGAGCCGACGGTGGAGCAGGCCGAGCTGAAGCCTCCGGAGGACACCAGGGCCTATTTCCGCGGTCGCTGCCTGGAGCAGTACGCGGATGACGTGGCCGCCGCCTCGTGGGATTCGGTCATCTTCGACCTGCCCGGCCGTGACTCTCTGCAACGGGTGCCCACGCTGGAACCGCTGCGCGGGACCCGTAAGCACGTGAAGGAGCTGCTGGACCGCTGTCGCACGGCAGAAGAGCTGGTCAGGACATTGTCCGGACGCTGACGAGGGGCAGGTTCATGGCAAACACACCATGATCCGTAGTCGATCGACGGCTGAATCGGCCCCGGCGCGGGAATCATTCAGGTGACTCTCGGGCGTTGCAGCAAGTGCAGGGCCGATGTCGGACCCTGCTTGTAGGGTCGGATCTTGAAGGTCACATCGAGCGGGGCAAACCGAGCGGGGTGAGGGATATGGCGACCAAGGACAGCGGCGGCGGACAGCAGCGGGCCACCCGGTCCACCGAAGAGGTCGAGGAGCAGGCCCAGGACGCGGAGGCGTCGGGGGACCTCAAGGAGCGCCAGGAGAAATTGTCCGACGACGTGGATTCCGTCCTGGACGAGATCGACGACGTCCTCGAAGAAAATGCCGAGGACTTCGTGCGCTCATTTGTCCAAAAAGGCGGACAGTAAGCGCAAATCGGGCGCTTATCTCTGATGCTCGCCGGCCGGTGTGCCGTGCGCGGTGCGAAAAGGAATTCCCGCGTACGGTGCCCGGTCGGCGTGCACGGCTTCGGGCGGATTCTGTCCGGCCTGTTCGATACCGGATCCCGACATGTGGATCACGGCTCCGGGACGGGTAGGGTCCGAGGCGTACTCTGCTTCGGCTGCAATGCAGCCTTGGGTCAATTCAAGGATCGGCCGGACGTGCATCGGGGCGGGCGGCCGAGTATCCGGAAGGAAACGTGTGGAAGCCAATACACCGAGCACCGGGCGTCTGCCAGCTGCCTTCCTGACGCCTGGATCCTCGTCATTCATGGACTTCCTCGGGCAGCACGCGCCCGAGCTGCTGCCGGGCAAGCGCTCGCTGCCGCCCGTGCAGGGCGTCATCGAGGCGCCGCACGGCACGACCATCGTGGCGGTCTCGTTCCCCGGCGGTGTGGTGCTCGCCGGTGACCGCCGGGCGACGATGGGCAACGTCATCGCACAGCGCGACATGGAGAAGGTCTTCCCGACCGACGAGTACTCGGCGGTCGGCATGGCGGGCACGGCCGGCCTCGCGATCGAGATGGTCAAGCTCTTCCAGCTGGAACTGGAGCACTTCGAGAAGGTCGAGGGCGCCCAACTCTCCCTGGAGGGCAAGGCGAACCGACTCTCGACGATGATCCGCAGCAACCTCGGGATGGCCATGCAGGGCCTCGCCGTGGTGCCGCTCTTCGCCGGTTACGACCTGGAGCGCGAGAAGGGCCGGATCTTCTCCTACGACGTCACCGGCGGGCGTTCGGAGGAGCGCGGCTTCGCGGCGACCGGCTCCGGCTCGGTCTTCGCGCGCAGTGCGCTCAAGAAGCTGCTCCGCGAGGACTTCACGGAGCAGCAGGCCGCCACCGCCGTCGTCCAGGCGCTCTACGACGCCGCCGACGACGACTCGGCGACCGGCGGGCCGGACCTGGCGCGGCGGATCTACCCGATCGTCACGGTGATCACCGAAGAGGGATTCAAGAAGTTGCCCGAGGCGGAGGTCTCGGAGATCGTCCGCGCCGTGCACGAGCGGCGCCTCGACCAGCCCGACGGCCCGCGCGCCGCGCTGCTCTGACGGGACGGATGGTTTCGTGGTGCGCCCCCAGACAGCGAGAGAGCTTTTGACAGGAAGGGACGGATAGCCGGTGTCGACGCCGTTCTATGTCTCACCCCAGCAGGCCATGGCCGACCGCGCCGAGTACGCCCGCAAGGGCATCGCGCGCGGCCGCAGCGTCGTGGTGCTGCAGTACACCGACGGCGTGCTCTTCGTCGCCGAGAATCCGTCCCGCGCCCTGCACAAGGTCAGCGAGATCTACGACCGGATCGCCTTCGCGGCCGTCGGCAAGTACAACGAGTTCGAGAACCTGCGGATCGGCGGCGTGCGCTACGCCGACCTGCGCGGTTACACCTACCACCGGGAGGACGTGACCGCCCGCGGGCTGGCCAACGTCTACGCCCAGACGCTCGGCACGATCTTCTCCAGCGCCGCCGAGAAGCCCTACGAGGTGGAGCTGATCGTCGCCGAGGTGGGCAACGCCCCCGAGGACGACCAGATCTACCGACTGCCGCACGACGGCTCGATCGTGGACGAGCACGGTTCGGTCGCGGTGGGCGGCAACGCCGACCAGATCAGCACCTACCTCGACCAGCGTCACCGCGACGGGATGTCGCTCGCGGAGGCGCTGCGGCTGGCCGTCGACTCGCTCTCGCGGGACACCAACGGCGGCGAGCGCACGCTGACCGCCGAGCAGCTCGAGGTCGCGGTGCTGGACCGCACCCGTCCGCAGAAGCGGAAGTTCAAGCGGATCCTGGGGCGTCAGCTGTCCCGGCTGCTGGACGAGCCCGCCGACGCGGAGCAGGAGAAGGACGAGCCCGCGGCGGACGCGGGGGAGTCCTCGGGTGACGCCCCGTCGGGCAAGGGCGGCAAGAGCACCGGCAAGAGCACGGGCAAGGACACCGGCGCGGAGTCCGACGCGGACGACTGACGGCCGTAGTTCCTCCGCTTCCGGGCCGCACGGCACGGACCGCGCGCCCCGGTGGGTCCTCACCCGCCGGGGCGCGCGGCGTTGTGCCCGGCGTCCGGCGGCGGGGCCGTGGAGCCGCGCGGCACGAGGGCGACCGGCAGGGTGGCGGCCTCGACCGGGGCGCCGTCCAGAACGGCCATCAGGGCCCGCATCCCGGCCTCCCCGAACTCCTCGGCGGGCAGCCGAACGGTCGTCAGTTCCGGCTCCACGGCGACCGCGAGGGCCAGGTCGTCGAAGCCGGTGACCGAGACGTCCTGTGGGATCCGCAGGCCGAGCCGGCGGGCCGCCTTGCAGGCGCCGGCGGCGATGATGTCGTCGTCGCACAGCAGCGCGGTGGGGCGGGGGCCGGGGGCGGTCAGTGCGGCGTGCGCGGCCCGCCGGCCGGCGTCCACGCCCAGTGCGGAGGGCTGTCGGCGCAGCACGGCGCCGGGGACGTCGGCCAGCACGTCGGCCAGGGCCCGGGCGCGGACGGCGAAGGTCCAGGACTCCACGTCGGCGGCGAGGTGGGTGATCCGGCGGTGGCCCAGCCCGGTGAGGTGGGTGGCCAACTGCCGTGCGCCGTCGGCGATGTCGAGGTTGACGGCGGCCGCGGCGGTGGGGTCGTCGGGGTCGCTGTCGAGCATCACCAGCGGCAACCCGGCACCGCGCAGCGCGGCGAGCGCGTCGGCCGCCATCGACGAGGCGATGACGCCATCGAGCGCGGCGGAGGCGGAGTCGAAGGGGCTGGGGGCCACCCCGGTGCCCTCGGGGGAGGGGTAGAGCACCACGCCGAAGTCGTGGTCGGCGGCGAGCCGTGCGGCGCCGGTGTAGACCCGCGCGAAGAACTCGGTGGTGAGCGCCGGGACGACGAGCAGCGCGGTGCGGGTGCGCCCGGTGCGCAGGCTGCGGGCGGCGAGGTTGGGGCGGTAGCCCAGCTCGCGGGCGACGGTCCGGACGACCTCGGCCTTGCCGGGGGAGACCCGGCCGCGCCACTTGTCGCCGAGGACCAGGGAGACCGCGGCCTGCGAGACGCCGGCGGCGCGTGCGACGTCGCGGCTGGTGACCCGGGCGGCGGCTCGGGCGGGCGCGCCGCCCGGCAGTTGCCGGGGGTCGCCGGGTGCGGCCTCGTGGCTGGTCACCGGGCGCGTCACTCCTTGGGTCCGACACTGCGGGGGTGGACCCGCGGGTTGCCGCCATGGTACTTATGACGCCACAAGTTATACGTAACACGCCCTGGCGTGGACCGGGCGGAGAGGGGTCGGTGTGGCCGCGGGATATGCGGATTTGCTCAAGACCCGGTATGCCGCCCGGCTGCTGGTCGGGACCCTGGTCGGGCGGCTGCCGAACGCCACCGCGGCGCTGGCGGTGGTCCTCTTCGTGCGCGGTGAGGGCGGCAGCTACGCCCTGGCCGGCGCGCTCTCGGCGATCTACGGCGTCTGCAACGCCCTCGGCCAGCCGCTGCTCGGCCGCGCCGTGGACCTCTACGGCCAGCCCCGGGTGATGCTGCCCGCCTCGGTGTTCTCCGCGCTGGGCATGGCGCTGCTGGCCGCCGTCGGGGTGGAGCCGCGGTGGCCCGCCTACGTCGCGATGGCGATCGCCGGGTTCTTCACCCCGCCGCTGGAGGGCGGTCTGCGGGCGCTGTGGCCGGCGGTGCTCCAGCGGACGGACCGGGTGCACGCCGCGTACGCGCTCGACGCGGTGGCGCAGGAGGTCATGTTCGCGGTCGGCCCGTTGCTGGTCACCCTGTGCGTGGCCGCCTGGTCGGCCGCGGCGGCGCTGCTGGTGATCAACGGCATCGGGGTGCTCGGCGCGCTCTCCGTCGCGGTCTCCGCACCGTCGCGCCAGTGGCGCAGCGCGCCCCGGGAGGCGCACTGGCTCGGTGCCCTGCGCGCGCCCGGACTGTTGGTGCTGATCGGCGCGTTCTTCTTCGTCGGGCTGGCACTGGGGTCGATCGCGGTGGCGGCGGTGGCCTACGCCGACCTGCACGGCGGCGGCATGGTCTCCAGCTACCTGCTCTCCGCGCTGGGGGTGGGGGCGCTGGCCGGTGGCCTGGTCTACGGCGCCCGCCAGTGGCCCGGGCGCCCCGAGTCGCGGCTGCGGCTGCTCGTGGGGCTGTTGGCGCTGGGCTACCTGCCGCTGTTCCTGGTGCCCGGGGTGGCCGGCATGACGGCGCTGACCGGGCTCGCCGGGGTGTTCCTGGCGCCGGCGCTGGCCTGCGCGTTCGTGGTGGTCGACCGGCACGCGCCCAAGGGGACGGTGACGGAGGCGTTCTCGTGGTTGGTGACCGCGTTCGGCGTCGGTTCGGCCGCCGGCGCCTCGGTGGCCGGCCCGGCGTTGGAGAGCGGCGGACCGGCCGCGGGGTTCGCGGTCGCCGGCGTCTCCGGAGTCGCCGGTCTCCTGGTGCTTTTGTCGATGAAGCGATTCCTGGGCGATCCGGTGGCACCCGTCGACGACGCGGTCCGGGCGGAAAATGATCGAAACGGGGCCGTCGAACCCGGTTTCAGAGCAGGCCATCAGGCGTAATGTTCAGTCATGGACCGCCGCATTTTCGGGCTGGAGAACGAGTACGGCGTCACGTGCACGTTCAGGGGACAGCGCCGACTGTCACCTGACGAAGTGGCGCGGTACCTCTTCCGCCGTGTCGTGTCATGGGGCCGCAGCAGCAACGTCTTCCTGCGGAACGGCGCCCGCCTGTACTTGGACGTGGGGTCGCACCCCGAATACGCAACTCCCGAGTGCGACAACGTGACCGAACTGGTCACCCACGACAAGGCCGGCGAACGCATTCTCGAAGGTCTGCTCGTCGACGCCGAACGCCGCCTGCACGAGGAGGGAATCGCGGGCGACGTCTACCTCTTCAAGAACAACACCGATTCGGCGGGAAACTCCTACGGCTGCCACGAGAACTACCTCGTGGCCCGGCACGGGGAGTTCTCCCGGCTCGCGGACATCCTCATTCCGTTCCTCGTCACCCGGCAGTTGCTGTGCGGTGCCGGCAAGGTGCTGCAGACGCCGCGCGGCGCGGTCTACTGCGTCAGCCAGCGTGCCGAGCACATCTGGGAGGGCGTCTCCTCGGCGACCACCCGCTCCCGGCCGATCATCAACACCCGGGACGAACCGCACGCGGACGCCGAGCGCTACCGCCGGCTGCACGTCATCGTCGGCGACTCCAACATGTCCGAGACCACGATGATGCTCAAGGTCGGGGCCACGGACCTGGTGCTGCGGATGATCGAGGCGGGCACCGTCATGCGCGACCTGACGCTGGAGAACCCGATCCGGGCAATCCGCGAGGTCAGTCATGACACCACCGGTCAGCGCAAGGTGCGGCTGGCCAGCGGGCGCGAGGCGTCCGCCCTCGAAGTGCAGCAGGAATACTACGAGAAGGCCGTGGATTTCTGCGACCGTCGCGGAATCCGCACGGGCACCGTCGAACGCGTCCTGGAGTTGTGGGGCCGCACCCTAGAAGCCGTTCGCGACCAGGAACTCGACCGCATCTCCACGGAAATCGACTGGGTGATGAAACATCAGCTCATCGAGCGCTACCGCGCGAAGCACAACATCAGCATGTCCCATCCGCGGGTGGCGCAGATAGACCTCGCGTATCACGACATCCACCGCCGCCGGGGGCTTTACTACCTCCTGGAGCGGAAGGGACAGGCGGCTCGGATCTGCAACGATCTGAAGATCTTCGAGGGGAAGTCGGTTCCGCCGCAGACCACGCGTGCGCGGCTGCGGGGCGACTTCATTCGTCGGGCCCAGGAGCAGCGTCGTGATTTCACCGTCGACTGGGTGCACCTGAAGCTCAATGACCAGGCGCAGCGCACGGTGCTGTGCAAGGACCCGTTCCGTTCCGTCGACGACCGGGTGGAGAAGCTCATCGCCGGGATGTGACGGCCAAATCCGCGCGGTGCGCCGGGAACGTGAATGCTCCCGGCGCATTGTCGTGCGGCGGCGGCCGTTGTGTTAACCGGAAGCGGCCACAGCGACAGGTCGTAGAGTGGCGGGCATTGCCCATCTTCCCCACGAGCCCGAGTTGGACAGATGCTGAATACTCCCGGGGGGCGCTTCCCCCGTCCGTTCGCCACGCACACCCGCCGCGCCGCCGCTGCCGCGCTGGCGGTGCCCGTTCTGCTCCTCGCCGCCGCCTGCGGGAACGACGACGGCAAGACCTCCGACGCCGCGGTGGTCAAGGTGACGGGCAAGCCGGGTGCGAAGCCCACGATCTCCGTGCCCAAGGACGCCAAGCCGTCCGACAAGGCCGTCACCAAGACCCTGGTCGAGGGCAAGGGCGCGGTCGTCAACAAGGGCGACCTGGTCCGACTGGACTTCACCGCGCAGACCATGAAGGGCCAGAACCTCGGCAGCAGCTGGACCCCGCAGCCGGGCGCCAAGCCGGGTGCGGCGCGCACCCAGGTGGTCACCGAGGTCACCGACCAGATGACGCAGCAGATGGTGCCGCCGTCGGTGCTGACCGCCGCGGCCGGGCAGAAGGTCGGTGGCCGGTTCGAGGTCGAGGGCACTGCCAAGGCGCTGATCGGCGAGGGCCTCAACCCGCAGTCGGGCATCAAGCCGGAGGACGGCCTGGTCTGGGTCGTCGACGTGGTCGGTGCCAAGAAGGTGGACAAGAAGGCGAAGGCCGAGGGCACCCAGGCGGCGCCGGAGGACGGCATGCCGGAGGTGAAGGCCGCGGACGACAAGGCCGCGACGATCACCATCCCCAAGGGGGAGAAGGCGCCCACCGACCTCAAGCAGCAGGTGCTGATCAAGGGCAAGGGCCCGGAGGTGAAGGCCGGTGACGGCCTGATCGCCCAGTACACCGGCGTGAAGTGGGAGGACGGCAAGAAGTTCGACTCGTCGTGGGACCACGGCGGCGCGACGGCCTTCCAGATCGGCACCGGCCAGGTCGTCCAGGGCTGGGACCAGGCGCTGGTCGGCAAGCACGTCGGGGACCGGGTCGAGATCGTGATCCCGCCGAAGCTGGGCTACGGCGCCAGCCCGCAGCACGAGCTGGCGAAGAACACCCTGGTCTTCGTGGTGGACATCGTCGGCACGGTCTGACCGGACGGCCCTCGGGATCTGTAAGACTGGCCCGGTAATCGAAAAGATTCGCAAGTAGGAGCACATACGTGAACATCGACAAGCCCGAGATCGACTTCCCCGAGGGCCCGGTTCCCACCGATCTGGAGATCGTGGACCTGTGGGAGGGTGACGGGCCGGTCGCCAAGGCCGGGGACATGGTCTCCGTGCACTACGTCGGCGTCTCCTACAGCACCGGTGAGGAGTTCGACGCGAGCTGGAACCGCGGCAAGCCGCTCCAGTTCAAGCTCGGCGTCGGTAAGGTCATCCCGGGGTGGGACAAGGGCGTGCAGGGCATGAAGGTGGGCGGTCGGCGCCGCCTGACGATTCCGCCGCACCTCGCCTACGGCGAGCGCGGCGCCGGCGACGCGATCGGCGCCAACGAGACGCTGATCTTCGTCTGCGACCTGGTCTCCGTCTGAAGACCCCGCACGACACCGTGAGGGTCCGCGCCGACCGGCGCGGACCCTTTCGCTTTTGCGGTACGCACCCAGGGCGGTACGGTCACCCGTTGGGAGCTAACGAGAGAGGGCGTCGATGGCGATTGCCAAGGCCGAGCGGCTGATGAATCTGGCGCTGTGCCTGTTGGGGACGCGACGCCCGTTGACCAAGCACGAGCTGCGGTCGTCGATCGAGGCGTACCGCGACGTGTTCGGCCCGGGGGCCGGGCACGGCACCGGCGACGACGCCTTCAACCGGATGTTCGAGCGGGACAAGGACGACCTGCGCGAGCTGGGCCTGGTCATCGAGACCGTGGACGGCATCGACGGCGAGGTCGGCTACCTCGCCCGGCGCGACAGCAACCGCCTGCCCCCGATCACGTTGGACGCCGAGGAGGCCGCCGCCCTCGGACTGGCCGCCAAGGTCTGGCAGCAGGCCCGGCTGGCCGGCGCCGCCAGCGGCGCGTTGCAGAAGCTGCGGGCGGCCGGGATGCCGCTGGCCGGGGACGTCGACGACGTGGACGCCGGGCAGCCGCACAGCGCGTTGGAACCGCGGATCCCCACCCACGAGGCGTCCTTCGAACCGCTGATGCTGGCCTGCCGGGACCGCCGCCCGGTCGTCTTCGACTACCGCAAGTCCAACGCCGCGCGGCCCGCGCAGCGCCACCTGGAACCGTGGATCCTGGAGTGCTGGCGCGGCCACTGGTACGTGGCCGGCTGGGACCGGGACCGCGGCGCCGAGCGGGTCTTCCGGCTCTCCCGGATCACCGGCAAGGTCCGTTCCCGACAGGGCGAGTTCACCGCGCCGGTGCCGGACCACGTCACCGTGCGCGAGACCGTCGAGCGCTGGGCGGGGGAGGCCGCCACCGGCACCGCACGGATCAAGCTCCGCGCCGGGCACGGCTATCCGCTGCGCGCCCGCGCCCTGGCCGTCCACCCGGTGGACGGCGACTGGGACGAGTTGGAGATCCCCTACGGGCACGGACTCGACGCCTGGTTGGTGGAGTTCGGGCCCGACGTGGTGGTACTGGAACCGGCGGAGCTGCGGGCCGAGGTCATCGACCGGCTGCGCGCGGTGGCCAAGGGCTGAGGGGAGCAGGACCATGGCTGCGAACGCGATCGACCAGACCCGCCGGATGCTGTCGCTGGTGACGTACCTGCGCGAGCGCCCCGGCGCCCGCGTCGGCGACGTCGCGCGCGCCTTCGGCATCACCGAGGACGAGCTGATCGCCGACCTCGACGTGCTGCCGATGTGCGGGACGAGCTTCCGCGGCGGCGACCTGATGGACATCGACACCGACGGCGACCGGATCTGGTGGCACAACCCCGACGACGTCGCCGAGCCGCTCCGGCTGGCCGCCGACGAGGCCACCGCGTTGCTGGTGGCGGCCCGTGCGGTGGCCACCCTCCCGGGGCTGCGCGAGGGCGACCGGCAGGCGCTGCTGCGGGCCACCGCCAAGCTGGAGGCGGCGGCCGGGGAGGCGGCCGGTGCCAGCGCCCGGCTGTCGGTGACCTTCGAGTCCGAGGGCGGGGTCTTCGCGGACGTGGACCGCGCCATCGCCGAGCGACGCCGACTCTGGCTGCGCTACTACTCCCCGGCCCGCGACGAGCTGACCGAGCGTGAGGTGGACCCGATCCGGCTGTTCGCGGTCGGCCACACGTACATGGAGGCGTGGTGCCGGCTCTCCGAGGCCCGGCGCACCTTCCGGCTCGACCGGGTCGCCGAGATCAAGCTGCTGGACGCGCCCGCCGACCCGCCGCCGGTCGAGCTGCGCGACCTGTCGGAAGGGCTGGTGCAGCCCGCGGCGGAGGACCCCGAGGTCGCCATCGAGGTCGGGCCCGGCGGCCGGTGGGTCGCCGAGTACTACCCGCACGACAGCGCCGAGGAACTGCCCGACGGGGGGCTGCGGATCACCCTGCGCACCCCCGACCCGGCGTCGCTGCGACGGCTGGCCCTGCGGCTCGGCCGGGACGGCCGGATCGTGTCGCCGTCCGCCCTGGAGGCGAGCGCCCGCGAGGCCGCCCGGCAGGCGCTGGCGGCGTACGGCGAGTGAGACCGGCCCGCCCCGCGGGCGGGTCGGCGCACCGTTGACCGTAGGAGGAGGCAGCGAAGGATGACGACCACGATGGTGACGACCACGCTGGCGGGCATGACCGCTCCGGTGCTCTTCAAGGCGGCGTGTCCGGAGTGTCGCGGGCGTTTCGAACTGGCCTCGGACGCCTTCCGGCTGGCGATCGGCGCCAGCCGCCGCACCACCTTCTACTCCTTCACCTGCCCCGACTGCGACCGGGCGGTGCGCAAGCCGGCCGGGGAGCGGATCGTGGAACTGCTCGCCGGCGGCGGGGTGCGCACGCTGCGGCTGCACACCGGCTGACCGGGGCGAACGGATAGGCTCGCGGCATGCTCTGGCCCATGATCGCCATCGCCCTGGGGTTCCTGGGGCTCGTCGTCCTCGGCGTCCTCGCCGTCCGCGTCTTCGCCGAGGTGCGGCGACTGGCCCGGGCGGTCGGCACGGCCACCGAGCGGATCCAGCGGGCCTCGGAGGACCTGGAGCGGGCCGCGGTGCCGCTCGCGTCGCGGATGCACGACCTGGGACGCGAACGGACCTGAGCGCGCTCGCACCCTGCTGTCCCGTGCGCCCGGCAGGTAGGCTGCTGAGCGGTTCAGACCGTGCGGTGGTGCGGGCAATCCGGAGTACGCACGGGGATTGCCGGACGTTCACCGCCGAACGTTACGATCGAGGGACCACCAGGACGCCAGTCCGACCCCATCGGCAGGCACCATCAGGAGACGCCGCCCCGGCGAGAAGGTAGTCGCACATGCTAGCCAACCTGAGGCTCCCCGAGATTCTGCTGATCATCGCCGTGATCTTCCTGCTGTTCGGCGCGAAGAAGCTTCCTGACATGGCGCGTTCGCTCGGCAAGTCGGCCCGCATCCTCAAGAGCGAGGCCAAGGCGATGAAGAAGGAGGGCGAGGCGGAGCGGTCGGCTGAAGGCGGCACCGCGGCGCAGGCTCCTGCCGACGCCGCCCAGCAGGCGCCTCGTACGATTCAGGCATCGCCCGGTGACGTGGCCAGCTCGCGCCCCGTGGCCGAGCCGAACCGCACCACCCAGAGCTGACCGAGCCGATCCCGGCCGTGCCGACACCGTCGGTGCGGCTGACGTACGAGACGAGGACGTGGGTTGCTCAAGTCTGCCCGCAAGCAGCAGATGGACCCCGAGGGGCGGATGCCCCTCGCGGCACACCTGCGTGAGCTGCGCAACCGGCTGCTGAAATCGGTGCTGGCGATCCTCGTGATCACCGTCATTGCCATGTGGCAGTACGAGCCGATCGCCCACTTCATCACCGGGCCGGTCATCGACGCCGTCGGTTGTCCGAAGGGCGGCTCGCCGACCGCCGGGCGCACGCACCCGTGCGCGGAGATCACCGCCAACGGTCTGCTGGCGCCGTTCACGATCATGCTCAAGCTGTCGCTGACGACGGGACTGGTCGCCGCCAGCCCGTTCTGGCTCTACCAGCTCTGGGCGTTCCTCGCGCCCGGTCTCCACAAGCACGAGAAGAAGTACGCGCTGAGCTTCGTCGCCGCCGGCGTGCCGCTCTTCCTCGGTGGCGCCTACCTCGCCTACGCCGTACTGCCGACCACGGCCGGCGCGCTGGTCGGACTGACGCCCAGCGACTGGGCCAACCTCTTCCCCGCCGACGACTTCTTCGACATCGTCACGCGCATGGTGCTGGTCTTCGGCTTCTCCTTCGAGCTGCCGCTGCTGCTGGTGCTGCTGAACTTCGGTGGGGTGCTCACCGGCAAGCGGGTGCTGAGCTGGTGGCGGTTCATGGTGCTGGGCATCACGATCTTCTCGGCGGTCGCCACCCCGACCGGTGACCCGCTGACCATGTCGCTGCTGGCCGCGCCGATCGTGCTGCTGTACTTCGGCGCCGTGGCCATCTGCCTCTTCAACGACCGCCGTCGGCAGCGGGCCAACCCCGACCGGGACCTGGACGACGACGAGGCGTCCGAGCTCGACCTGACCCCGGCCGAGGTCGGTGCGATCGAGCCCGTCGAGTCCAGCCGGATGCTGCCGGGGGAGACCGGCGAGGACGGCACGGACCGTGGTCGGCGCGGTTACGACGACGTCACGTGAGGTGACGGGTGAGCGCGGGATCACGTGAAGTGACCCCGCGCGGAACGGCTTTCGCGGCCCCCGGCTCCCCGAGCCGGGGGCCGCGGGCGGTTGCGGCCTCCGGCTCGGGGAGCCGGGTAAAGGGCGGCCATAAAGATCCGGTCGTTGTCAGAGGTGGCCGGTAGTCTCGTAAGCACGATGACCGAGGACATGTCCCCTGCTGAGCGCTATGCCGCTGCCAAAGTCCGGGCGGCCGAGCAAGCCACCGCACTCGCGCCGTTCCGGGAGCTCTACGACTTCGACCTGGATCCGTACCAGGTCGAGGCGTGTCAGGCCCTGGAGGCCGGAAAAGGCGTACTGGTCGCCGCTCCCACCGGATCCGGCAAGACCATCGTGGGCGAGTTCGCCGTCCACCTGGCCCTGGCACAGGGCCGCAAATGCTTCTACACCACGCCCATCAAGGCGTTGTCCAACCAGAAGTTCCAGGACCTGGTCAAACGCTACGGTTCCGACAAGGTCGGCCTGCTGACCGGCGACAACAGCGTCAACGGCGAAGCCCCGGTGATCGTGATGACCACCGAGGTCCTGCGGAACATGCTCTACGCCGGTTCGCAGTCGCTGACCGGCCTGGGCTACGTGGTGATGGACGAGGTGCACTACCTCTCCGACCGGTTCCGCGGCGCCGTCTGGGAAGAGGTGATCATCCACCTGCCGGAGTCGGTGACGTTGGTGTCCCTGTCCGCGACGGTCTCCAACGCCGAGGAGTTCGGCGACTGGCTGGACACCGTGCGCGGCGACACCGAGGTGATCGTCTCCGAGCACCGTCCGGTGCCGCTGTGGCAGCACGTCCTGGCGGGCCGCCGGATCTACGACCTCTTCGAGGAGCGGGACGGGGCGACCGGCGGCCGCCGGGAGGTCAATCCCGACCTGGAGCGGCTGGCGCGGATGGAGAACAGCCGGCCGACGTTCGGCCGGGACAAGCGGCGCGGCCGTTCCCTGCGCGAGGCCGACCGGGAGCGGGAGCGGCGGCAGCGCGCCCGGATCTGGACGCCGAGCCGGGCCGAGGTGATCGACCGGCTGGACAACGAGGGGCTGCTGCCGGCGATCACCTTCATCTTCAGCCGCGCCGGGTGCGAGGCGGCCGTCCAGCAGTGCCTCCACTCCGGCCTGCGGCTCAACGACACGGAGGCCCGGGAGAAGGTCCGTCGGATAGTCGAGGCCCGGACGGCCGGCATCCCGGACGACGACCTGCACGTGCTGGGCTACTTCGAGTGGCTGGAGGGCCTGGAGCGGGGCATCGCGGCGCACCACGCCGGGATGCTGCCCACCTTCAAGGAGGTCGTCGAGGAGCTGTTCGTCAAGGGGCTGGTCAAGGCCGTCTTCGCCACCGAGACGCTGGCGCTGGGCATCAACATGCCGGCGCGGTCGGTGGTGCTGGAGAAGCTCGTCAAGTGGAACGGCGAGCAGCACGCCGACATCACCCCCGGCGAGTACACCCAGCTGACCGGCCGGGCCGGGCGGCGCGGCATCGACGTCGAGGGCCACGCGGTGGTGCTGTGGCAGCGCGGGATGAACCCGGGGGCGCTGGCCGGCCTCGCCGGGACCCGGACGTACCCGCTGCGGTCCTCCTTCAAGCCGTCGTACAACATGGCGGTCAACCTCGTCTCGCAGTTCGGGCGGCACCGTTCGCGGGAGCTGCTGGAGATGTCCTTCGCGCAGTTCCAGGCCGACCGGTCGGTGGTCGGTATCACCCGCCAGGTGCAGCGCAACGAGGAGGGCCTGGACGGCTACCGCGAGGCGATGGTCTGCCACCTCGGCGACTTCGAGGAGTACTCCCGGCTGCGGCGGGAGTTGAAGGACCGCGAGACCGAACTCGCCAAGCAGGGCGCGGTCCAGCGGCGGTCGGCGGCCGCGGCGGCGCTGGAGAAGCTCCGGCCGGGCGACGTCATCCACGTGCCGACGGGCAAGTACGCCGGGCTGGCGCTGGTGCTGGACCCGGGCATGCCCTCCGGACGGACCGACGGCCACCGCGGCATGGACGCCCAGGACGGCCCCCGGCCGCTGGTGCTGACCGCCGAGCGGCAGGTCAAGCGGCTCGCGTCGATGGACTTCCCGGTGCCGGTGGCGGCCCTGGACCGGATGCGCATCCCGCGCAGCTTCAACGCCCGCAGTCCGCAGTCGCGCCGCGACCTGGCGTCCGCGCTGCGCACCAAGGCCGGCCACCTGGTGCCCTCGCGGCACCGCAAGCCGCGGGCGGAGGCGGCCGACGACCGTGAGATCGCCCGGCTGCGCAAGGACATCCGGGCCCATCCCTGCCACGGCTGCGACGAGCGGGAGGACCACGCCCGCTGGGCGGAGCGCTACCACCGGCTGCGGCGGGACACCCACCAGCTGGAGCGCCGGATCGAGGGCCGGACGAACACCATCGCACGGACCTTCGACCGGATCTGCGCGCTGCTGACCGAGCTGGACTACCTGGAGGGGGACACCGTCACCGACGAGGGCCGCCGGTTGGGCCGGCTCTACGGCGAACTCGACCTGCTGGCCAGCGAATGCCTGCGGGACGGCGTCTGGGAGGGCCTCGGCCCCGCCGAACTCGCGGCCTGCGCCTCGGCGTTGGTCTACGAGGCGCGGCAGGCGGACGACGCGGTGGCGCCCAAGCTGCCGGCCGGCAAGGCGCGGGACGCCCTGGCGGAGATGGTGCACATCTGGGGCCGGCTGGACGCCCTGGAGGAGGACCACAAGATCAGCCAGACCGAGGGGGTCGGCCAGCGCGAGCCGGACCTGGGCTTCGCCTGGGCCGCGTACCGCTGGGCCTCCGGTTTCGGCCTCGACGAGGTGCTGGGCGAGGCCGACATGCCGGCCGGCGACTTCGTCCGGTGGTGCAAGCAGTTGCTGGACGTTCTCGGGCAGATCGCGGCGGCGGCCCCGGCCGAGGGCACGGTGGCGCGGTCCGCGCGCAAGGCGATGGACGGGGTGCTGCGCGGGGTCGTGGCGTACTCGTCGGTCGGCTGACGCCGCCCCGACGGCCGTCGGGCCGCGCCGTCGGGACGGGCAGGACCCGCGACGACGGCGCGGCCCGGTGGACGCCGCGCGGCTGGCTGCTAGGAGGCGGTCCGCTCCGCCGGCCCCCGTGTCGCCCGTTCGGCGTCGCGCTTGGCGACCTCCTCGCGGACCAGCGGGATGACGTACCGGCCGAAGTCGATGGCGTCGTCGAGCAGGTCGTAGCCGCGGGCGGAGAGGATGTCCACGCCCAGGTCGTAGTAGTCGAGCAGGGCCTGGGCGACGGTCTCCGGGGTGCCGACCAGGGCGGTGGAGTTGCCGGCGCCGCCGGTCTCCGCGGCGGTCGGGGTCCACAGCGCCCGGTCGTGCCGTTCGCCCTGGGCGGCGACCTCCAACAGCCGTTGGGAGCCGGCGTTCTGCGGGTTCGTCAGGGGGTGGCGGCGGCTGAGCGGCCCGCCCTCCTTGCGGGCCCTGATCCGGGCCAGGGTGCGGTGTGCCTTCTCCCAGGCCAGTTCCTCGGTGGGGGCGATGATCGGGCGGAACGCCACCTGGATCCGGGGCACGTCGGTGCGGCCGGCCGCGGCGGCGGCCGCCTTGACCGACGCGATCTGCTCGGCGGTCTGCGCCAGCGGCTCGCCCCACAGGCAGTAGATGTCCGCCTCGGCGCCGCCCGCCGCGTAGGCCGCGGGCGACGAGCCGCCGAACGACACCTGCGGGTGCGGCTGCTGGACGGGGAAGGTGTCGGAGACGAAGTCCTGGAAGCGGTAGTGCGTGCCCTCGTGGTCGAAGGGGTCGCGGCGCGTCCAGACCTGCTTGACGATCCGGATGTACTCGCGGGTGCGGGCGTAGCGCTCGTCCTTGGTGAGGGTGTCGCCCTCGCGGCGCTGTTCGTGGTCGTTGCCGCCGGTGATGAAGTGCACCGCGAGCCGGCCGTCGCTGATCCGGTCCAGCGTCGCGAAGGTCTTCGCGGCGAACGTCGGGTAGGAGACGTTGGGGCGGTGCGCCACCAGGAGTTGCAGCCGCTCGGTGCGGGCGGCTATGTAGGCGGCGGCCGGGGAGGGGTCGGGGGAGCCTGAGCCGTAGGCGAACAGCACCCGGTCCCAGCCGTACTCCTCGTGGGCGCGGGCGAGTTTGAGGGTGTACTCCTTGTCGAAGGAGGCGCCGGAGCGCGGGGTGACTTCGGAGCCGTCGTGGGTGGCGGCGATGCCGAGGAACTCGACAGGCATGGGTGCGGCCTCGTCTTCTCGTCGATCATGCGTCAGTGGGCATGGCGAGGGCATGCGCGGTGCGCGGGAGGACCGGCAGGGCGACATGCGGGTGCGCGCGGGGCGGGGTGCCCGGCGCGGCACCGGGACGTCAGAGGCAACAGGAGGCGGACCACACGCGACCGAAGTCGATGTGGTCCCGGGTGACCAGCCGTTGCTGAGGTCGCATGAGGTCAGTGGAACAGGCAGGTGCATGCGCCGTCAACCATTGCTCGGGAAAGCACGTGCCCTGGGGCACCCGGCGCCTGCCCGCGCGGATGCCCCAATTCCCTTACCCGGCACGCTGGTTCGTGGGCGCCGGCGGGCGTTGTCCGGCGCGGCAACGGAGGGCGCCGCGCAGGCACAGGAAGAGCAGGGCGCCGAGGGGCGAGAGCAGGATGGTCAGGACCAGGAGCGGGCCCATCACCAGGGGGTGGATGCCCAGGGCGCGCGCCTCGCGGTACATCCACTGGCCGAGGAAGAGGTCCCAGGCGATCAGCTGGGCCCAGATCGCCCCGGCGCCGCCGCCGAGCGCCAGCAGGCGTTGGAATCCGGCGAGGTCCGGGTGGCTCACCGCGGCCCACAGCTGCGGGAAGACCGGTATCGCCAGGGCGAGGTAGACGCCGATGACCGGCACCATCGGCAGCGGTGAGGCGGCGATCCGGTCGGTCCAGCGACGGCCGGGCGCGAGGATCAGCAGGGCCCAGAACGGGGCCGCGAGGGCGAACGCGAGGCTGAAGAGGGTGCGGTCGGTCATGCCGTCAACTCCGTTGCTCGGGCGGGTCGTTCGGTGTCGGTCGGGGTCTCGCGGGTGGGGCGGAGGGCTGCGTGGCCGCCGGCCGTGGTGGCGGCGACGAGGGCGGCCAGCGCGAGGAGGGTGGGCGCGTCGGGGTGGATCAGGGCCTGGCCGCGCAGTGCCTGCCAGGTGACCAGCGCGAGCAGTCCGGTGAGGAAGCCGGCCGCGGTGAGCACCAGGCGCAGTCGCACCCGTTCGTCGCGCAGTCGGGCGCGGCGGCGGGCCAGCGCCTCGACGCCGAGGAGGAAGAGCGGCAGGGCCTGGAGGGCGTGCATGCCGACGAAGTGCGGGACGCGCAGGTCGCCACCGGTGGTGTTCCAGCCGGTGAGCGGCATGGCGGGGCCGCCGTCGGGGACGCCGACGCCGTGCGCGCCGACGACGGCGGAGGCCAGGCCGGCGGCCTGTCGGGCCTGCTGTTCCGGGGTGGGCATCAGCATCAGGCCGCCGAGCAGCAGTCCGGCCAGGGCGATCAGTGCGCCGAGTCGGATGGCCCAGGTCGCGGCGCGGTCGCCCAGGCGGGCCCGGAACAACAGTGCCGCGAGGACCAGGGTGGCGACCCAGAGGGCGATGATGGTGCCGCCCATGACCAGGAACAGGCCCCGGTCCAGCGGCGTTTCGACGTTGAAGTGGCTGCGTCGGCCGCGCAGCGTCTGGCCGACGATGATCGCCATCTCGATCAGGCCGGCGACCACGACGGTGTGCGCGGCCCAGGTGCCGACCCGGCTCGGCGCGGGGCGGCGGGACAGCATCCAGGCCAGCGTCAGCCCGTAGGCGGCGAACGACACCGCGAACTTCAGCGGTTTGAACCAGATCGGCGCGCCGACCAGCACCCGGTCGTCGACGATCATCCCGACCGCCGCGACCACGGCCAGTCCGGCCATCGCCCATGAGAAGCCGAGCAGGGAACGGTATCTGGACATGCGAAAGGAACCCCCCTGAATGGATAGTTGCACTACGGATAGCAGTGCTCTCCGCTATCTGATAGCGCGACTATCTATGATGGGAGGTCGATTGGCAAGGCCGGGTGGTGGCGGGGCGCTCGGAAGGTCCGTAGGGCACGGTTCCGAGGGGAGCCGGCAGGAAGAGGGCGTCAGATGCGCATCGGTGAGCTGAGCCGCGAGACGGGCGTGGCGGTCCCGACGATCAAGTTCTACGTCCGCGAGGGGCTGCTGCCCGCGGGCCGGCTCACCAGCCCCAACCAGGCCAGCTACGACGACGGGCACGTGCGGCGGCTGCGGTTGATCCGCGGACTGATCGACGTCGGCGGGCTCTCGGTCGCGACGGTGCGCGAGGTGCTGACCGCCGTGGACGCCCCCGGAGGGTCGGTGCACAAGGTGCTCGGCGCGGCGCACGACGCGATCACGCCGGTGCCGACCGGCCGCCCGGAGGGGCTGCCGGAGGCGCGTCGGACGGTCGCGGAGCTGCTCCGCCGGCGCGGCTGGCGGGCCGAGGCTGACCACCCGGCGGCGGAGGCGATGGCGGTCGCGCTGGCCGCGTTCCAGGACCTCGGGCAGGGCGCGTTCGTCGAGGTGCTCGACGACTACGCGGAGGCGTGCGAGCGGGTCGCCGACGCCGACCTGGCGTACGTGGGGCGCCACGCGGACGTGGAGGAGCTGGTGGAGAGCGTGGTGGTGGGGACCGTCCTCGGGGACGCGGTGCTCACCGCGCTGCGGCGGCTGGCGCACGTCGACCGCTCGGCGCGGCGGTACGAGCAGCACGGGGGTGGACCGGTGGCGGGGGGCGGTGCGGGCGCGGGCGTGACGGAGGGCGGCGCGGACCCGTCCTGAGTCGCGCCGCCCCCGGTGCGAGCGTGCGTGGCGGGGCGGCCCCGGTGCGGTGGGGGCGCCCCGGCGAGGTGCGGGTCAGGCGGCGGCTGCGGGCTCCTGCTCGGCCTCCACCTGGGCGTTCCAGGCGCGCTTGCCGGCCTGCCAGCCGTCCTCGTCGTGGCCGGTGCGCCAGTAGCCGGAGATCGACAGGGCCTCGCGCGGCAGGTCGTGCTCGACGCGGAGCAGTCGGCGCAGTTCCTTCACGGAGCCCGCCTCGCCGTGCACGAAGGCCTGGACCCGGCCCGGGGGGAACTCCAGCGCCCGTACCGCCTCGACCAGTCCGCGGCCGACCGGGGCGGTGCCGCGGTACACCCAGGTGATCTGCGCGCCGGGCGGGGCGGTCAGCTCCTGGCTCTCCTCCGGGCCGGCGACCTCGATGAAGGCGTGCACCGTGGCGTCCGCCGGCATCCGGGCCAGGGCGGCGGCGATCGCCGGCAGGGCGCTCTCGTCGCCGGCCAGCAGGTGCCAGTCGGCCGTCGCGTCCGGGGCGTAGGCGCCGCCCGGGCCTTGGAAGGCGATCTCGTCGCCCGGCTGGGCGGCCGCGGCCCACGGCCCGGCCAGTCCGCTGTCGCCGTGCACGACGAAGTCCACGGTCAGCTCGCGCGCCGCCGGGTCCCAGGCGCGCACGGTGTACGTGCGCGTCCGGGGCCACTGGTCGCGCGGCAGTTCGGCGCGGATCCGCCCCAGGTCGAACGGCTCGGGGTAGCTGACGTGCGGCAGCGGGAAGACCAGCTTGACGTAGTGGTCGGCGTACGTGCCGGCCTCGAACGCCGCCAGTCCCTCGCCGCCCAGGACGACGCGCACCATGTGCGGGGTGAGCTGCTCGGTGCGCTGTACCCGGGCGCGGTGCAGTGTGGGCGTGCTGCGGGCCGGTCGCTCTGCTGCCACGGCTGTTCTCCCCTGACGTGGTCGAGGCGGGCGCGCCTGCGGGGCGCACGCCGCCAGTTAGGTATACCTAACCTAACAGGTCATCGGTGGAGCGTGACCAGCAACCGCTGCAATGCGCCACCCAGGCCCCATTGGGCGGCCAGCGCCTCCAGCCGCTCCGGATCGGCCGGTTCGTCCGGGAGGGCGAGGTCGGTCTCCGGGACCGGGACGTCCGTCGCCACCCCGACCACCTTCGGCGCGACGGCGAGGTAGGGGGCCGCCTCGGTGAGCCGCTTGCGCTGCGCCGGGGTGATCTTGGAGGTCGGGTCCTCGGCGGCGGCGATGATTCCGGCCAGGTCGCCGTAGGCGTCCAGCAGCTTCGCCGCGGTCTTCTCGCCGACGCCCGGGACGCCCGGCAGGCCGTCGCTGGGGTCGCCGCGCAGCAGCGCCAGGTCCGCGTAGCCGGGGCCGTCCACCCCGTACTTCTCGCGCAGCAGCGCACCGTCGGTCAGCTGGAGGGTGCCGACGCCCTTGAGGGGGTACAGGACGCGGATGCCGCGGGCGTCGTCGACGAGCTGGAAGAGGTCGCGGTCGCCGGTGACGATGTCGACCGGGCCCTTCGCCCGTGCGGTCAGGGTGCCGATGACGTCGTCGGCCTCGTAGCCCGTGGCGCCGATCCGGGCGATGCCCAGCGCGTCGAGCACCTCCTCGATCACCGGGACCTGCGGGGAGAGGGTGTCCGGGATCTCTTCCGCGTCGGGAGCCGTCGAGCCGGCGGGGGCCTCCTCGGCGACCCGGTGCGCCTTGTAGGAGGGGATCAGGTCGACCCGCCACTGGGGGCGCCAGTCGAAGTCCATGCAGGCGACCAGGTCGTCGGGGTGGTGGTCCTGGACGAGCCGGGCGATGAAGTCCAGCAGGCCGCGCACCGCGTTCACCGGGGTGCCGTCCGGGGCCTTGACCGATTCCGGCACCCCGAAGTAGGCGCGGAAGTACAGGGAGGCGGTGTCGAGGAGCATCAGGCGTCGAGTCACCCTCCGCATGATGCCGTATGCCCCAAACGCGCCTGCGATGTGAGCTGGCTCACCGATGTGTTTGAGCCCCATAAAGGCGGGCAGGCGCGCAGCCGGAGCGGACCCGGTTGCGATTTCAACTTGTCACCGGTGAAGACGAGCCGAATTCGTCCCGCACCACGGCCTGCCTACGGGGGTGGCAGGCCGTTTCTCGTGCGACAAGAGAGGTCTATGTGTCCAGGCTGCAAGCCGAACACCTGTACAAGGTGTTCGGCAGACGACCCGAGGACGCGGTCCGCAAGCTCCAGGCCGGAGCCGGCCGGGACGAGCTGCGGGCCGAAGGCACCACCGCCGCGGTGATCGACGCGTCCATCGAGGTGGACGAGGGCCAGATCTTCGTCGTCATGGGTCTGTCCGGATCCGGCAAGTCCACGTTGCTGCGCATGCTCAACGGACTGCTGGAGCCGACCGCGGGCACCGTCCGCTTCGACGGCCAGGACCTGACCTCGCTCAGCGACAAGGAGCTGCGCGCCGTCCGCTCCCGGAAGATCTCCATGGTCTTCCAGCACTTCGCGCTCTTCCCGCACCGCAGCGTGCTGGAGAACGCCGCCTACGGCCTGGAGGTCCAGGGCGTGCCGCGCGCCGAGCGCGACCGCCGGGCGACCGAGGCGCTCGCGCTGGCCGGGCTGGAGGGCTGGGAGAAGTCCTGGCCGGACGAGCTCTCCGGCGGCATGCAGCAGCGGGTCGGGCTGGCCCGCGCGCTGGCCACCGACGCCGACCTGCTGCTGATGGACGAGTCCTTCAGCGCGCTCGACCCGCTGATCCGCCGCGACATGCAGGACCAGCTGCTGGAGCTCCAGAAGACGCTGAAGAAGACCATCGTCTTCATCACCCACGACCTCAACGAGGCGATGCGGCTCGGCGACCGGATCGCGGTGATGCGCGACGGCCGGATCGTCCAGACCGGCAGCGCCGAGGACATCCTCGTCCGGCCCGCCAACGACTACGTCGCCTCCTTCATCCAGGACGTGGACCGCAGCCGGGTGCTGACCGCCGGTGCGGTCATGACGGACGTCGCCAGCGTCCTCGGCACGATCGCCCAGGACGGCACCGAGCTCACGACGGCCGCCGACTTCCGGGCGGCCGCGCCCGCCACCGTCGGCCCCGACACCCCGCTCGCCGACCTGTTCACCGCCTGCGCGGCCAGCGACGTGCCGGTCGCCGTCACCGACGCCAGTGGCGAGCTGGCCGGTGCGGTCACCGGGGAGCGGCTGCTGGCCGTCCTCGGTGAGCCGGGCCGGCCGGAGGTGCCGGTCGACGTGCCCGCCCAGGCAGGGCCGGCCACCACCGGCGCCGAGTCCGCCGGTTCGACCGAGGGGGCGGTGACCACCGGTGCCTAGGATCCAAATAGGCAGCTGGGCCAATGACGCCGTCAATTGGCTCCGCGACAACCTCGACTGGCTGTTCAACCTCATCACCACGGTTCTGAACGGCCTCTACGACGCGATCCACGCCGTCCTCGCGGCCCCCGCGCCGCTGCTCCTCGCGGGCATCCTGGCGGTGCTCGCCTGGTGGCTGCGCGGTCTGCCGGCCGCGGTGCTGACCTTCCTCGGCTTCGCGCTGATCGACTCCATCCAACAGTGGAGCCCGACCATCGAGTCGCTCTCGCTGGTGCTGGTGGCCTGCCTGATCACCGTGGTGGTCGCGGTGCCGCTGGGCATCTGGGCGGCCCGCAGCCGGGTCGTCGGCGGCATCCTGCGTCCGGTGCTGGACCTGATGCAGACCATGCCGGCGATGGTGTACCTGATCCCCGGCATCCTCTTCTTCGGCCTCGGTGTCGTCCCCGGCATCGTCGCCACCATCGTCTTCTCCATGCCGCCCGCGGTGCGGATGACCGAGCTGGGCATCCGGCAGGTCGACGGGGAACTGGTCGAGGCGGCCGAGGCGTTCGGCACCCACCCGCGGAGCACCCTGCTGCGGGTGCAGCTGCCGCTGGCGCTGCCGACGATCATGGCCGGCATCAACCAGGTCATCATGCTCGCGCTGTCCATGGTCGTGATCGCCGGCATGGTCGGCGGCGGCGGCCTCGGTGCGTCCGTCTACAACGCCATCAGCTCGGTCAACGTGGCCCTGGGCGCGGAGGCCGGCCTCGCCGTGGTCATCCTCGCCATGTACCTGGACCGGATGACCGGCGCGCTCAACCAGCGGGTGTCGCCGCTCGGCCGGCGCGCGCTGGCCAAGGCGCAGGCGGCGCTGGGCCGCTGGAAGTTCCTGCAGTGGCGGCCGGCGACCTCGGTGGCCATGGTCGGCGTCGTCGTCCTGGCGCTGCTGGCCGGCGGGATGAGCTTCCTGGGCAAGAGCGGCGACGCCGCGTCCGGCGGCAACGGCAAGCCGATCACCCTCGGCTACGTCAACTGGGACGAGGGCAAGGCCACCACGTACCTCTGGAAGGAGATCCTGGAGGAGCGCGGCTACAAGCCCAAGGTCCAGGCCCTGGAGGCCGGTCCGCTCTTCGCCGGGCAGGCCCGCGGCGACATCGACGTCCAGACCAACGCCTGGCTGCCGACCACCCACGCCGAGTACTGGAACAAGTACAAGGACAAGCTGGAGGACCTCGGCACCTGGTACGACAAGACGTCGCTGGAGATCGCGGTCCCCTCGTACGTCAAGGACGTCAAGACGCTCGACGACCTCAAGGGCAAGGCCGCCGAGTTCGGCGGCAAGATCACCGGCATCGAGCCGGGCGCCGGCGAGATGAAGATCCTCAAGGACAAGGTCCTCAAGGACTACGGCCTCGACGGCGAGTACCAGGTGCAGGAGTCCAGCACCGCCTCCATGCTGAGCGAGCTGGACCGCGCCGTCCACAAGAAGAAGCCGATCGCGGTCACCCTGTGGTCCCCGCACTGGGCGTACGACAAGTACCCGCTCACCAAGCTCAAGGACCCCAAGGGCGCGTTCGGTTCCGGTGACGGCCTGCACATGCTGGGCCGCAAGGGCTTCAGCAAGGACATGCCCGAGGTCGCGAAGTGGATGAAGAACTTCCACCTCGACGAGAAGCAGCTCACCAGCCTGGAGAACGACATCAAGTCGGCCGGTGAGGGCCACGAGCAGGACGGCGTCCGCACCTGGCTGAAGAAGAACCCCGGCCTGGTCGAGAAGATCGCCCCGTCCGCGCACGCCACCTACGCCAAGGGCAAGGACGCCGGCAAGGCCCCCAACATCGGCTACCCGGCGTGGGACGAGGGCATCGCCACCGCCTACCTGTGGAACAACGTCCTGAAGAAGCGCGGCTACCAGCCCAACCTGCGCAACCTCGACGTCGGCCCGATGTGGACCGGCCTGTCCACCGGCCAGATCGACGTGGAGACCGACGGCTGGCTACCGGTCGCCCAGAAGCAGTACTGGGACAAGTACAAGAACGACCTGGTCGACCTCGGTCCCTGGTACGACAAGACCTCACTGGAGATCGCGGTCCCGTCGTACGTCAAGGGTGTCAAGACCATGGACGACCTACGGGCCCACAAGGACGAGTTCAAGGGCAAGATCATCGGCATCGAACCGGGCACCGGTGAGATGCAGCGCCTGAAGAGCACCGTGCTGCCCGCCTACGGCCTGTCGGACTTCGAGGTCACCTCGGCCGGCACCAGCGCGATGCTCGCCGAACTCGACCGCGCCTACCACAAGCAGGAGCCGATCGCGGTCGTCCTGTGGTCGCCGCACTGGGCGTACAGCAAGTACCACCTCACCAAGCTCGCCGACCCCAAGGGCACCTGGGGCGCCAACAACCAGATCAAGACGCTCGGCAACAAGGACTTCCCGAAGAAGTTCCCGGAGTTCTCCGGCTGGCTGAAGAACTGGAAGATGAGCGCCGACGAGCTCGGCAGCCTGGAGAAGGACATCCAGGACGCCGGAAAGGGCAACGAGGACAAGGGCGTCGAGAAGTGGATCGACGGGCACCCTGGCATCGTCGACCAGATGGCGCCCGTGAAGTAGCCGCACGTTGTCGGCCTCCCCGCCGTGGTGGTTGCTGTTTGCGCCTGCGGCGCGTTGCCGCTGCGCGGGGCTTGTAGGTAGGGCGCGGTGCCGGGTTGGGGGGAGGTGGGGTGCCCGGACTGCTGCGCTTTACGTCCGGGCACCCCACCTCCCCCCAACCCGACCCCTCCCGTATGAGGGTGGGAGAGAGCTGAGCGGCGGCCTGTGTCGGTGGGTTCCTGCGGCTCCGTGGATGGATTCATGCACCGCAGTTAGCGCCGTGGTGACCAGCACCAACTCACCCGCCCTCAGCCCCACCCACCCGGTTTTCAACCCACC
>NZ_BAAARK010000052.1:0-40255 GCF_039532155.1 Streptomyces lunalinharesii | reverse complement strand
ACGCCGGTTGCTGACCGGCAGAAAAGGCCGCAGCCGTTCCCACTCGGCATCCCTCAGATCACCCCGCCCCATGCCACCATCAACGACCTCGGCACGAAGTAGCCACATGATCGACCGGACAAGTCCTGGGAATCGCCCTGTTGGCCCGGTCGGCCCGAGGTTGAACGGAAGAACAGCGCAGGCGGCGCCTTCGCGACGGCGACGCACGTGAGTCCGGGCACTACTTCCCCGTCTTCACCGCCATCGCGGCAACTGCTCCGTGGTCCGGTGTGCTTGGCGCCGTGGGCCTTGAGCGAGCATCACCCGCGCTTACCTGCTGGCTCACTCCGCTGCGGGCGCACGTCGTCCTGAACGAGGCCCCCGGAAAGCCTGCTGACGGTACGACAGGTGTGGTGGCCCCGGCCCACCCCCGTGGGGGCCGGGGTGATGCTGATCCTGCGGGGAAGAGGGCGGTTCTGTCAATTAATTGGCGATCGGTCCGGACAACCACTCCCCGATTGACCGACTTGCCCCATTTGCGATGGATGCTATTTCCAATTAATTGGAGACGCGGCTGCTGAGACGCGTCCCAGCTCGCCTAGGATCCAGACCGTGTCGATACGAAAGCGGGAGTAGGAGTGCAACCACCCGAGCAAGGGGGCGCGGCCGAACGGTTCGCTCAGCGGTTCAACCGCTTGAACGAGTCGATCTACCCCGCGACGCAAGAGCGGCCCTACACCGAACAGGAAATCGCAGACCAGATCCAGATGTCGGTCAGTCAGGTGAACAACCTGCGGAACGGCAGGTCCGTGCCGCGCGGTGACAGGGCCATGCGGCTCGCCGCCCTCTACGGGGTTCGGCTCGACTACTTCTTCCTCCCGGACGACGCCGAGTACGTCGTCGAAGTGGAGCAGCACCTCCTCGCCATCGACGTGGAACGTCGCGGACTGCCTCAGATGCGGGCCAACCGGACAGCCGGATCCGGTGCCGGCAGTGGCGCGGAGAGTCCGCTCGACGACGAGGTGCGGCATATCGCCGAAGGGCTGGCTGAGCTGCCCAGCGAATTCCGCGACGTGGTCGGCACGCTCGTCGACACGCTGCGCGAGCGCATGGGTCTGCAACCCCGCGGCAGGAGATCACGGTGAATCGACCCGAAGTTGTGACGACGTGGCAGATACCAGAGGGTTGGGCTGGCGACATGGGAATCCGGGCTGAGCGACAGCGAGTGAGGAAGATCCTTCGCGACCTCGGATTACCCGCACACCCCACGTTGCAGGAACTCTGCTCCGCTTATGAGCAGCGAACGGGGCGCACACTGCACCTCATCGAACGAGAGGTACGTCCCGGCGAGCCCTCGGGCGAATACGAACAGTACCTGGGCGAGGACCGCATCTACTATCCGAAGGGCACGAGTCTGGCGCACCAGGCCCTGGTCAAGTGCCATGAACTCGCCCATCTCCTCTTGCACCACGCGCCCCGCCACAGCGCGATCGATCCGGAAGTCGTCCGGCGGGTCCTCGGACGTTCCCACTACGCCGATCCGGCCGAACACGAAGCCGAGACGGTCGGCACGCTCCTCTACTTGGAGTTGAATCTCGAACCGGAGGACGGGGCCGCCGCGCACATCGCACCGGCGCTGACCCACCGCGAAGGGCGTCATGCCTAGTAAAGAGTTCGCCTACGACCTCGCGTACACGGTCGTGGGCCTGAGCCTCTACCTCCTCGCCCTCTACAAGGGGCGCGCCTGGCTCAGCGAACGGATTCCAAGCCTGCTCCTCATGACCGGGGCTGGGCTGTCCGCCGGCAGCGGCTTCCTGGTGGCGGCGCCACACAATTACCGTTGGATCGACCAGGTCGCGGGGATCTCGAACCTCGCCACGTACGTCGTCTACAGCTCCATCACCGTCTGCTGCGCCTTCTACCTCTTGATCGTGATGCTCTGGAAGGGCGCATCCGCCAACACGGGCGGTTCCGCCACCTCCGAAGTCCGTAGGCAGGCGGAAATCGATCGCCTCCGCCGGGCAGCTCGCTGGGTTGCGCCCCTTTACGTGGTTCTCCTGTTGCTGATGACGGTGCTCTTCTTCTCCGTGGCGCTACCGACCGGTGAAAAGCCGCTGGACTTCGACACCACGTACGCCGAAGAACCCACCATCACGGCATTCCTGATGATCTATCAGGCGGGTT
The DNA here is from genome assembly GCF_039532155.1 of Streptomyces lunalinharesii. Classification (NCBI taxonomy): domain Bacteria; kingdom Bacillati; phylum Actinomycetota; class Actinomycetes; order Kitasatosporales; family Streptomycetaceae; genus Streptomyces; species Streptomyces lunalinharesii. The sequence goes on along the minus strand of NZ_BAAARK010000052.1, from coordinate 38,092 downwards.
ACGGCCTCGGCATCTGGTCGATGGCCTACTTCGCTTGGAGGCATTCGCGCAGGATAGAAGACCGTCTGCTCCGCACCAGCCTCACCTGCACAGCGATCGGCTGCATCTTCGTCGCCATGTACGGCGTCTTGAAGGTCGTCGCCATCGTCGGCATCAATGCCGGACTCCCGTCGATGGAGCCCATCAGCAACTACCTCGCTCCCGCCGCCGCTTCGGTAGGCGGCGACATCGTCCTGTACGGATGGGTGTACAGCGCCCTCAAGGCGCGCCGCCACCGTAACCAGGAGTTCCACGCTCTGGAGATCCTCTGGAGGACGGTGACGCGGATCGACCCCGGACTCGTCCTGAAGAACCGGGTGCCGCGCTCGGAGTGGGGCCAGCAAGTCATGGCGGTTCGGCGGGCCGGCGAAATCCGTGATGGCCAACTGTCCTTGCGGCCATGGGTCTCACCCGACGTGGTGGAAACGGCCAGGCGCATGGCAGAGGACGAGGACCTCCGGCCGTCGCAACGCGAAGCGCTGGCGGCCGCCGCGGCGCTCCGTGCAGCGCTGCGCGCCAAGGAAGAGGGGACCGCGCCCTCCCCGGCGTGCGACCAACTGCCGGGCATAGAGGTGCCCCCGCACGCTGAGCGGCGACACCTCATCATGGTCGGTAACTACCTCCACAGCCCACTTGTCGACAAGGTCCTGGCCGCTTCCCGATGACGTGCACGAGAATCAATGCCGAGATGCCTCCAATGATCAAAAAAGTCGGGTGACCTTCTGTGCCGTGGACAATTGACGAAGAACGGGAAGCCCAAGCGGTCTATCGGGAAATGGCGCTCACGCACTTTCCCGGCGATGTGAAGCTCGGGCTGAACCTCGGCTTCTACCGAACCTTCGCCGTTCCCTCCATCGCCCGCGTGCTGGCCGGAACGGGAAAACTGACCAAGCAGCCGCGTGTCCGGGCGAAGGCCACGGGCGAGCTCATGTACACCCTCATCGAGCACGGGCTGGACACCGGTGAGGGGGAAGCGGCGGTACAGAAGCTGATTCGGCTCCACTCGGGTCTCGCCGTGTCCAACGAGGACTTCGTCTACGTACTGGCAGCCTTCTGCATCACGCCCATCCGCTGGATCGATGACCACAGTTGGCGGCGGACGAGCCAGGCCGAGAAGAGCGCAACCCACACGTTCTACTCACTCTTGGCCGAACGCATGGGCATCACGGACGTCCCCGAATCCTTCGAGGACTTCACCGCGTGGATGGACGCATTCGAAGTCAGGACGTTCCGTAGCACCGAGGAGGGTTACCGCCTCGTCGCGGCAACCCGGTCCCTCCTGTCCGATCGGATGCCCCGCTTCCTCTCGCCGCTGGCCAACGGGATCTTCACCTGCCTGCTCGGAGACCGGCTGCGAGAAACCTTTGCACTTCCGCGTCCCTTCCTACTCGTGAGAAGTCTGGTTTCCGCCGCCCTGTGGGCTCGACGCTTCCGGATGCGACGAGCCCACCCCCATGGCTTGTCGTCTCCTCATCCATCCACCCACTGACGCGCGATAGGAACCTGTTGGTGCAAAGGGCAGCAGGGCAAGGTGAAAGGTCCAACAAAGCCATTGGGCGTGGCGGTTGGCCGCCGCTGCCTCAGCTCGTGGCCTCGGCGTCGGTGAGGACGTCGTTCATGCGCTCGTCGTAACCGGTGGTGGGGTTGACGACACGACCGGCCGCCCACCAGTTCTCTCTGGCTGTTTCGGTGATCATCATCAGGATGTCCTCTTCGGGGACGTCGGCGAACAGCCGGAGGTTGTCGACGATCGCCTGGAACAGTTCGGCCTTCTGCTCGGCGGTGCGGTGGTTGAAGGAAAGCTGGATGAGCATGGCGCGCTCGCTGCGGCGCAGGCCGAACACGACCGGCTGCATCTGGAAGTTGTCGGGCGTGACTTCGTGGAACACGTGGAACTGGTCGTCCTGGGGGATTTTCAGCACGTCGACCATGGCCTTGTGGATGCCCAGGGACACGTTCCGGCGGTACTCGGACGGGGTCCCCTGGCGCAAGTAGACGTTGATCAGAGGCATGAACTATCGCCTTCCTTCTCTTTTCTGGTTCTTTTCCGGATTGTTCTTCTTCTGGATTTGGGTCGCCGACGACACCTGCGTGTCGGTGTTTCAGGTGGCTGGTGCCTCGGTGTGGTCCGGGGACGGAGCCGGTACCTGGAAGCAGGCCAGCAGGGCCGAGGTACTGAGGTACTGACCGACGAGGCTGACCAGGGCGATGAGGGTGTTCGTGCCGAACGCCGCTGCTGCCTCGTCGTAGAGGCCGTCCGGCACGCGATGGTCGCGGACCAGCGCGGCGGCCAGCCGGTGGGCGAGATCAGCGTCAGGGCGCAGACCGCGGGGAGTCTCGCCACGGAGCAGAGCTGCGATGGCCGGGCCGGGCAGGCCGGCCTTCTCGGCAGCCGCGGTGTGGGCGTACAGCGCGTACTCGGCCCGCCAGTGAGCGGCCACGGTGAGGATGACCGCCTCTCGGACATCCGTCGGAATGCCGGCCCGGGTGAGTGCCTGGGCCCACTCCAGCAGGGGTTGGGCGAGGTGCGGAGTGCGCAGCAGGGCGTTGAACGGGCCGATGAACCGCCCGTCGGGCAGGGCGGCCTGGTAGCCCCCCTCTTCCGCGTCGCGCGCCCGCGTGGCCCGCAGGCGGTCGCGCAGTGCGCGCTGCGCTTCATCGAGGGCATCGGGAGGAAGGAGGGGCAACCGGCCGCCCAGCCCGGAAGTTCCGTCGGTGGGGTCCTCGTTCATGCCCTCCACGCTAGGAACGCGGAGGGGTATTCCACCAACGAATGTTCGGCATAATGGATATGCCGATTACGCATGGACACCTCGTGGAGACCTCATGGAGATGACGCTGGTCGGGCTGCGGATGCTGCGCGAGGTGGCGGAGCGGGGCACCTTCACGGCCGCGGCGGACGCACTCGGGTACACGCAGTCGGCCGTCTCCCGGCAGATGGCCGCGCTGGAACAGGCGACCGGCGCCCGGCTCTTCGACCGCTACCCCGGCGGAGTGCGGCTGACCGACTCAGGCCGTGCCCTACTGCGGCACGCCGTCGTCGCCCTGGACGCACTGAAGGCCGCCGACCGGGAGTTGCACGGCGCGGAAGAGGTCGCGAGGGGCCGTGTCCGGCTCGGCTTCTTCCCCACCGCCGGAGCGGTGATCGTGCCCCGAGCCCTGGCGATGCTGCGGCAGGAACACCCACACCTCCAGGTGACGACGCGCGAGGGGACCACTCCCTCACTGGTGCGCGCGCTGCGCGCCGGCACCCTGGACCTCGCCATCCTCTCCTCCAGGCCACCGCACCGCTCGCCCGACACGGACGACCCGCCCCTGACCGTCGAGCCGCTGCTGGAGGTGCACCTGGCCGTGGTGGTGCCGGCAGGCAGCCCGCTCGCCGAACGGGGCAGCGTCACCGTCGAGGAGATCGCCCGCGAACCGTGGATCGCCAGTCCCGGCACCGCGGACGAGCCACTGCTCGGCGTCTGGCCCGGTCTGCCCGGGCGACCCACGGTCCGCCACACCGTCCGTGACTGGCTGACCAAGCTGCACCTGGTCGCGGCCGGCGCCGGCATCACGACGGCCACGCCGTCGCTGCTGCCCGTCGTCCCGCCCGGCGTACGCCTCGTGCCCGTCGAAGGCGTCGCGGAGGAGGTACGACGCGTCAGCCTGGTGCGCATCCCGGGTCCCGTCGGGGCACCCACACAGGCGCTGGCACGCGCCCTGCGCCGACAAGCCGCCGAACTCGCCGACTGACCGTCCCGGACATGGAGACTCTTCCGAGCTGCTGCGCGAACGCCGCGAGCGGCTCGGCACCCGCATCGGCACCCGTGCACCGGGCGTCTTCAGGCAGGCGGTGCCGGTGCTGCGCTGGTCCGTCGACGGCACCCGGACGGTCCGACTCGCCCGGGGCAACGGCACTGTGGTCCGCCCCGACCGCGTGGCCGCCGCCGGCCTCAACGGGGCGGACCTGTGGTGGTCTGGGAAACACAAGCATCACGGAGGATGCGGCAACGTCCCCTCGTCAGAGCCGTTGAGCATCCGCGCGGGTGCCAGGGTCGTCGCGTCGCGTCGCGTCGAAGGGAGGACACCGGTTGCCTGGCCTCTCTGGCCGGCCTGTCCGTCTTGGTCGACCAGCTCCATCCGCACCACCGGCAGGCACTCGCCGCACCGCTGCCCGCACGCCTTGAAACGGCGCGGCTCGCCGCGCAACCATCCAACAGGCCGACGGCACCGCTTCCCCCAACCGAGTAAGGAACGACGTCATGACCATCCCGCACGCCTTCCCTCTGGAGCCCACCCCGATCCATGTGTCCGACGAGGTCCTGGCTGACCTGCGCGCCCGTCTCACGTTGACCCGTCCGCCGCTGGACGAGGGGAACGAGGACTGGTCCTACGGCGTCCCGGACAGCTATCTGCGTGAGTTGGTCGCCTACTGGCGGGACGGCTACGACTGGCGCAAGGCCGAGGGCGCCATCAACGCCTACGACCACTACCAGGTGCGCGTCGCCGGCGTTCCGGTGCACTTCCTCCGCAAGCCCGGCCGCGGCCCCCGCCCGATCCCGTTGATCCTCACCCACGGCTGGCCGTGGACGTTCTGGCACTGGTCGAAGGTGATCGACCCGCTTGCCGACCCGGCCGCGTTCGGCGGTGACCCCGCCGACGCGTTCGATGTCATCGTGCCGTCCCTGCCCGGCTTCGGATTCCCCGGCCCGCTCACCGGCTTTCCGGACGTCAACTTCTGGAAGGTCTCCCACCTTTGGCACATCCTGATGACCGAGACCCTGGGATACGAGAAGTACGCCGCCGGGGGCTGTGACATCGGTGGGATCGTCTCCAGTCAGCTCGGCCACAAGTACGCCGACGCGCTGTACGGCATCCACATCGGCTCCGGGCTGCCGCTCGACTTCTTCACCGGCCCCCGTGCCTGGGACTTCGCCCGGAATCGGCCCCTCACCGACGACCAGGCAGCCGACGTCCGGGCCCGCGTCATCGAGCTGGACCACCGCTCGGCGTCCCACCTCGCCGTGCACATGCTCGACGGTGCCACCCTGGCCCACGGACTGAGCGACTCACCCGCCGGGCTGCTCGCCTGGCTGCTGGAGCGCTGGAACGCCTGGAGTGACAACGGCGGCGACGTCGAGTCCGTCTTCACCAAGGACGACCTGCTCACCCACGCCACGATCTACTGGGTGAACAACTCCATCGCCACGTCGATGCGGTACTACGCCAACGCCAACCGTCACCCCTGGGCCCCCGCCCACGACCGCACCCCGGTCGTACAGGCCCCGGTCGGCCTCACCTTCGTCACGTACGAGAACCCGCCCGGCATCCACACCGCCGACGAGCGCGTCCGGGCATTCAAGTCCGGCCCGCAAGCCGACTGGTTCAACCACGTCAACGTCAACGCCCACGACCGCGGCGGCCACTTCATCCCCTGGGAGAACCCCGACGCCTGGGTGAGCGACCTGCGACGCACTTTCCACGGCCGCAGGCCCTGAACTTCCACTCAACCAACACGTTCTGGCGCTGCCCGGAAGCGAGGGGCACAGCGTCTGGGCCTACCGTCCGGCGGACGCCGCGACCGCGGGCGCCCTGCTCCGGTGAGTCTGCGGCAGCAGATCAGGGTGCAGGCGATGCCGGTGGAGGCCAACAAGCGCTCGTCCTTTCGTTCGTAGCGGCGGTGGGGACACCGGCTGTGGCAGAGTCGGCGGATGGATCTGGGGCAGGGATGGGCAGCCGTTCTCGCGGGCGGCATCGGCATGGTCGGGGCGCTCGGCGGGTCGCTGGTCGGCGGCTGGGCGGCCGTTCGGGGCGCGCGGGACGCGGCGGCGTTGAACGCGGACGCGATCCGGCGGCAGGTCGCCGAACAGGCGATGAGCGAGCATCGGCACTGGGTGCGACAGGAGAGGCAGAAGGCGTACCGGGAGGTGCTGGACGCCTATGCCGAGGTGACGCCGATGATATGGACCATCCATGAGTCGCTGGCGTCGCAGGACGAGAGCGAATGGCCGGAACGGCTGGACCTGACCGAGCAGTTCGACGTTCTGAACTCGGCCTGCAGCCGGCTGGTTCTGCTCGGCCCGGCGCCCGTCGCGGAGGCCGGGAACGCGCTGAGCCTGGTGCTGCACGAGGTCGAGAGGAGCTTCATGCGGCTGGTGGCCACCTGGTCCGGTGCGCCGCTGTCCGGAAGCGACCGGGACCGGGCGTTGGCGACGATGCGGACGGCGGTGAAGGAGCTGCGGGTCGCCTACTTCGCGTTCATGAGGGCAAGTCAGCGGGTGCTCATAGACGGAGTGGTGGTCGACGAGCCCGTGGAGGGCACGGGTTGAGAGATCATCTCGTTTGGTGAGCCTGCGGTAGCAGATCAGGGCGCAGGCGATGCCGGTGGAGGCCAGGAAGTGTTCGGCTTTGCGGCTCGTAGCGGCGACGGAGACGGCGGCGGCACCCGGCGAGCCAGGACGTCGTGAGTTCGACAGGCCAGCGGTGGCGGCCAAGTCGTTGGAGGACTCGACGCCCTTGCGTGCGATGTGAGCGATGTGAGCGATGATCCCGCGCTGCCGTAACCACCGGCGCAGGTGATCCTGGATCTTTGATCCCTTCTTGCCGCGATCCACGGGATTCGGACCCGTCAGGTCCCCCCTCTCGGCCCAAACAGGCAGTACGAGCGCGTGCGGATACGAGCACTGGCCGGTGTGGGTGTCCACGACAACCGCTGTGCCGGCATGCGCGCGCCGCGGAGTGCGCACGCCCGTACCGCATCACCACCGCAGTCGCCAGGCATCCGTCGCTGGTGTGGCGCTCCGGCGCGACCGCTCACCAGGGAATGCGCGACCGCTCAACGGGGGGGGGGCGGTGCACTCAGTGGCTGGCCAACGGCGGGTCCGTTTCGGTCCGGAGCGGGTATGCGCGCACACGTCGTACGCCGAGCGGGCCCGGTCGGGTCGAGGATCAGTTGGGTTCGCCTTCGGGGGTTGCGACACGTTGGAGTGCGGCCGTGAGGGGGGCGAGGTCCTGGCCGGTGAAGTGGTCGACGAGGTGGTGTCGCACGCTGACCAGGAACGCGGGCCAGGCGTGTTGGAGGCGGGCGAGGCCGGTGGCGGTCAGAGTGGCGTTCCAACCTCGGCCGTCCTTGGCGCACTTGGTGCGTTCGACCCAGCCGTGTTTCTCCAGTCGGGTGACGACGCGGGTCATGCCGCTCAGGGTGATGTTGCAGGCGGTGGCGAGTTCGCTCATCCGCATGGTCTGCTGCGGTGCTTCGGACAGGTGCATCAGGGGCGTGTACTCGGAGAGTGGTAGCCCGGCTTCGCGCACGATGTCGGCATCGACCGCGCGTGGCAGTGCCAGCATCACGCGGCTCAACTCACGCACGAACGCCTCCTCGTTCGGGTCGAGGGGCTGTGGCTGCTGGTGGGAGGGCATGGCCCCACTCTATCTCCTTGACGAGTCAAGGAGATAGCGGGAGTGGACGGGCTCCGCTTCCACTCCACTTCACCGTGACGAACTACTTGACGCGTCAAGTAGTTCGCTGTGTACTTCATCCGTCAAGCAATTCCTTGACGCGGCAAGTATCTGCCGGGTCTCGGGAAGAGATACGGAGAGGACCACCATGACCAAGATCGGCATCATCCTCGGAAGCACCCGCCCCGGACGGAACGGCGAGGCGGTGGCCCGCTGGGTGCACGAGAACGCCGCCCAGCGCACCGACGCCGAGTTCGAACTCGTCGACCTGGTGGACTACGAGCTTCCGCTGCTCGACGAGGCCGCTCCGGCGTCGATGGGCCAGTACGCCCAGCCGCACACCCGGGCCTGGGCGCAGAAGATCGCGTCCTTCGACGGCTTCGTGATCGTCACCCCCGAGTACAACCGCTCGGTGCCCGGCGCCCTGAAGAACGCCATCGACTTCCTCTACGCCGAGTGGCACAACAAGGCCGTCGGCTTCGTCGGCTACGGCTCGACCGGCGGCACCCGCGCCGTGGAGCACCTGCGCCTCATCGCCGGCGAACTCCAGATGGCGGACGTTCGCTCACAGGTCGCGCTCTCCCTCTTCCACGACTTCGAGAACTTCCACGCCTTCAAGCCCCTCGACGTCCAGCGGGATGCCCTCGCCACCACCCTCGACCAGGTCATCGCCTGGACCAACGCCCTCGCCCCGCTGCGCGCCCACTGACCGCGCACGCCGACCGACTTCGCCACCAGGAGTTCACATGACCATCAGGAATCCGCTCGAAGCCGCATCCACCCCCACTTCCGCTCCCACCTCCACCTCCAGCCGACGCAGGATGATCGGCACGATCGCCGGCCTCGGCACTGCCGCGGCCCTCGCCGCCGTCGCCACTCCGGCCGAGGCCCAGAGCCAGGGAGCGCCCGGCCCCCTTTCCAAATCCAGCCTCTCGCCACGGCAGGTCGCCGGGGCGTTCTACGCCAGCTACAACGGGGACCTGGCCGCCGGCTTCGAGCGATACATCTCCCAAGACCTCGTGCTGCACGGCTTCGACGGCCCCAACGAGCGCTCGGCCTGGGTCGCGGGCGACCTCGAACTCAAGGCGGCACTGACCGGCTACCGACTGGACGTGTTCGACCAGATCGCGGAGGGCACGAAGGTGGTGACCCGCTGGAGCCTCGGTGGCGTCCACACGGGCACGGTCCTGGGAATCCCCCCGTCCGGCCGCGAGGTCCACCTCAGCGGCATCTCGATCGACCGCGTGGTGGACGGCCAGTCCGTCGAGCACTGGTCGGAGGGGAACTTCGGCAGGTTCCTGCAGATACTCCGCGGCGAGATCGGCTGACGCATCGTCAACGCAACGGTCCCGTGCGGGCGATGCGTCCGGGAGACCCCCCGCGAAGCACCGAGGCCAAGGCCACCGAAATCCTGACATCCGGGAATGCGGCTGCCGCTGAGAGCGCACGGTCGTTGACGGGGGTGTCCCCCTTTGTGGCCCTCCCTCTGCCAGTTGGCGGCCGGGGCACGCTTCTCCGGGGCGACTGCCTTGATGCCGAGCCTGCGCAGGCGGGCGCGGTTGTTGCGGGACGGGGACGCGTTGTCCTCGGCGATCGCGTCCGGGCGGGGCAGGGAGGCCGCACAGTCGGCAGGCGTGCAAGTCGCCACACCTTGACTGGCGCGTCCTCCCTCGGCGTCGATGGCTTCGACACCGTCACCGACCGCCACAGTCACCGGACGTGCCACGTCCATGACCTCGATGGCTACATAGTTTCGGCGTCAACGACATTGGCTCTCTCCAAGCCAGCGACCTCGGCAAATACACCCGACGGCCACGACCGGCCATGGCGGACGTGCGGTGTCCTAAGTTCCGCCTACGGTGATTCCCCAGCGTTCGCCGGGCCGCGCAACCAGCAGTGGTCCGGCGCGGCCGGGAAGCAACCGACACCCCCCCCAGCCCCCCAGCACCAAGGCAGACACCGCCATGACGAACACGTCCCTCGCACCCATCGCCGGTGCCGAGGTCAAGAACGCGGCTTTCTGGGGCCACGACGGCAAGGCCCTGGCCTCCTTCTACGCCACCGCCCTGGGCTGGACGCTGACCCAGACCTACGGCGACAGCGCTGCAATGATCAGCGACGGCACCACCAGCTACGTCTTCTACACCGCCGAGGACTTCCAAGCCCCCAACTGGCCCGAGGACGAGTTGGTCCTCCACCTCGACCTCGGCTTCGACGACGTCCAGGCCGCCGAGCAAAACCTGCTGGCGGCAGGCGCCACCAAGCCCGACCACCAACCCGGCGGCTCCCACTGGACCGTCCTGCTCGACCCTTCCGGCCAGCCCTTCTGCATCAGCAGCAACGACGCCTGGTAGACCCCGGCCGCCGTCGCCGTCGCCGGCTGGTTCGGTGCGCGGCCGGCCAACTGGTCGGTGACTGCGGGCGGGCAGGCGCTGCGGCGTCGGGGGAGCGGCACGACGATGTGCTCCAGCGGTTCCCGCTATCCGGGCGTGGAGCCTTTGGACACCGGGCGCGATGCAGCTGACGCTGGGAGTGCCGCGTGTCCGGCCGATACGGGCCCGTGCCGCCCGTGGGACGTGCACCCTGAGAATGCGACTGGCCGGGCGGTGTGGTCTGCCGCGACTGGTGACGAAGAAGGTCAAGTTGACCGGGGTGAGGAACGGCCGCGGGTGCGGTTGGCTCTGTTCACGAGAACGAACAGCACCTGTCCATGAGTTTGGGAGGCAGCCATCGGCGCGCTGGAATTCGAAATGTTCGCGGTTCGGACAGCACCGGCTGGCAGCGGTTCCGTATTCCTGCTCAGGCCCTCATGCCGCTGTTCAGTGAGCGGTGAGGATGCGGCAGATGTCGCCCTCGGTGCAGGTAGCGGGGTCGGTTGCGGAGGCAGTGCGGGTCAGCGCGCGCAGCATGTCGCGGGTTGCCTCCAGTTCGGCGATCCGGTGCTCGACGTCGGCGAGGTGCCGGTCGAGGAGCTCGGTGACGTGGCCGCAGGGTGGCTGGCCGCCGTCGCGGATCGCCAGGACGTCGCGGATCTCGGCGAGGCTGAGGCCGGCTGCCTGGGCGGAGCGGATGAAGCCGATACGGGCCTGGCTGTGGGCCGGGTAGTCGCGGTAGCCGCCCGGGGTGCGGGGCGGGTCCGCCAGTAGCCCGGCCTGCTCGTAGAAGCGCAGGGTCTTGGTGGTGGTGCCGGTGGCGGCGGCAAGGGCTCCGATGCGCATATCTCCACCGTAGCGCTTGACCTTCCAGTGTAGTGGAAGGTCTAGCGTGGGACGCGTGACCTGGAGGTGCCGCTCATGCGCGTGGAGATGTTGACCGTCCCGGACTGCCCCAACGGCCCGGTGCTCAAGGAGCGGCTGGCCCTCGTCCTCGCCGGTCGCACGGATGTCGAGCTGGCCGAGCACGTGGTCGACGACCAGGCGGAGGCCGAGCGCCGGGGCATGCACGGCTCCCCGACGCTGCTGGTCGACGGGCGAGACCCGTTCGCCGGCCCGGACACAGCGGCCAGCGTGTCCTGCCGTCTCTACCGTGGCGCGGACGGCCGGGCCGGCGGAGCGCCCGCCGTTGAGGCACTGCGGCGGGTACTCGGCACCGGCGCGGACCGGGCAGCCGGCCGGTCCGGGCAGGGCCGCCTCGCCCCCATCGAGGGTGGCCTGCGGGCGGTGCAGCAGGCCGTCCTGCGCTCCTTCGCCACCACCGGTGCCCCACCCGGGGCGGCCGACCTGGACGCGGCGGCCGAGCCCTTCGCCGTACCGGCCGCCCGGGTGCTCACGGAACTGGCTGCCGAGGACTTCCTCACCCTGGACGACACCGGCCGGATCCAGGCCGCTTACCCGTTCTCCGCCACCGCCACCGAGCACATCGTGCAGATCGTCGGAGGGCCGACGGTGTGGTCGATGTGCGCGATCGACGCGCTCGGCGTCCCCGTCATGCTGGGCACCGACGCCGTCATCACCTCCACCGACCCGGTCACCCGTGACCCCGTCCGCGTGGAGTTCACCGGCGGGAAGACCACCTGGCATCCGGCCACCGCCGTGGTCTACTACGGCGCCCGCGCCGGCACCGGCCCGGCCGCCGCCCTGTGCTGCGGCTACCTGCGCTTTTTCGCTGACCGTGCCACCGCCGAGCAGTGGACCGGGCAGCACGCCGACATCAGAGGCGCCGTGCTCGGCCAGGCCGAGGCCGAGCGCCTCGGCGCAGACATCTTCCGCCCGCTTCTGGCCGCACCCGCGCAGTAAGCAACACCGCCATGAACCCGCCCCGACGCCGCCCTCCGACCGCCCGGAGAGGGACGGCACCCCTGCTCGCGGCCATCGCCGCCGCAGCCATCGTCTGCTGCGCTGGGCCTGCTCTGGTCGTCGCCGTGGCCTCTGGCGCGCTTACCGCCTGTCTCGGCAACTGGTGGGCAGTCACCATCGCCGCCCTGCTGGCCGTCGGGGCCACGGCTTGGTGGCTACGACGCCACCGGCGTTCCTGCCGCCCACCACGGCGCCCTCACTGATCGCTTCCGGTCCATTCCAAGGGCCAATCCAGGCTCGGCCCAGGTGCTGCCGATTCTCGTGAACATCGAACACGTCGACTGCGGGGCGCCTCCCAAAGTGATGAACAACCGCTGTCGACACTCGTGAACAGAGCCAGTGTGGTGGCGGAGGTGAAGGTCACCAGGTGTGGGTGACCGTGGCGAGGCCGTCGGCGGTGGCGTCCGCCTCCCACCCCTCCGCGTAGGGGAAGTTCTGCGACTGGGTGAGCAGCTGCATCCCGTAGAGCAGCCGCCCCGGCGGAACCCGTGCGGCATCCGCATCTCAGCCGCTCACCTAGCCAATCTGACCAGGCATCAAATAATCCAGATCCACACGTGGTTTGCACCGGATGAGGCGGATTGCCAGGCAAGGGGCGGCCGCGCGGGACTGGCAGCCGATGCGGAACTGGGTCAGCCCCAGAACTCCCGCAGGGCGGCGTTGACGACGGCGGGCTCCTGGGTGTGCGGGTAATACCCGGGAACCCGCAGGAGGCGGCCCCCGAGGGAGTCCGTGAGGGATTCGGCCACGGCCATGAGGGGGAGCCCCACGTGCTCGCGGTACGCGGCCGGTGCGCGCTCCCAGGTTCCGCAGATCACCAGAATCGGCAGGGCGGCGCCCCGGATCACCTCCAGCGGGATCTCCGCCTCCCAGATGGGCCGCTCTCTCATGGAGGTGGCAACGGCACGGAGCCGGCGTGAGGTGGGCTCGGGCATGGCCATCCCCAACCCCTCGGTGGACGCACGCAGATACTGCTCCGGTGTGACGCCGTCCGGGATGCCCGGGGCGCCGTCGCGCACCCGGTCGAGGAGGTCGGCGACGACTGGATGGTCCGCGGCGGCGGTGAAGGCGGAGGGTTGGATGAGGGCGAGGGAGCGGACGAGGTCGGGTCGGCGCGCGGCGGCGATGAGCGCGGCGACGGCGCCGTTCCCGTGCGCCACGACGTGGGCGCCGCCGCACCCTACGGCGGACGCCCCGTCGCCGAGAACCTCCGTGATGTCCTCGGCGTCGACGTCGAAGTCGCTGCGCGTGGTGTCCGGGCTGTCGCCGTAACCCCGGCGATCCATCAGGAGGAGCCGCCGACTGTCCGCGAGGGGCCGCTGCCCGGCGAACCCGTACGTGGAGTCGCTGCCCCAGGTGAAGATGTTGTGGATGAAGAGGGCGGGGGCAGCAGCGGCCGCCGGGGTCACCCGGGCCCTCGAAGCTGTCGAGGCCCCGCCTCCTCCGACCCGATCGCGGTCATCCCACACGGTCACGTGCACGGCTGCCATAGGTCATCCTCCCGAAGCTGAAGAACATCAACTCCCTTGAGACTAAACCTCGATCCACCGCCCGACGCCTGACGCCTGTGGATGACGCTTGGGATAATGAAGGAGTGCCTGGTGACCTGCGATGGTGGGAGTTCTTCCCGCGCGGTGCCGATCTCCAGCACCTGCTGGCCGCCGCGTACGTCGAGCACGTGCAGCATGCGCGCGACCATGGACGGCTTGGAGGTCGAGGAGGTGGCGACGCCGGGCCCGGCCTCGGTGCGGTCGTCGACCTGGGTGACTATCGGCTCGTCGGCGGCCATGGAGGTCGCGCGCTCCGTGGCGGTGGTGACGGGCCGGCAGTGGTCGGCATCCTGGCGTCACATGCGCTCGGGCAGGAATGGATCGTGCGGGATACGTTCCCACACCGCGCGCCATGCGGGGCTCAACGGGGGTCTGCGGTCGTGTATCCGCGCGCGACTTGCACTGGAGCGGCGGCCGCCCGGACCTACCCACGGTTCCGGGCGACTCATGCTCCGCACGTCCCGCGCATCACGGGGAGCAGCGTGCGGAGTGGCCCGGCGGCCGTCAGGGGCCAGGCGCCCATCCGCTGGACTCGGCCGGTCGGCCAGTCAGTCGGACGGGAGTCGGGGTTTTAGAGGTCCTGGCAGAAGTGGTTGGTCATGTGATTGCTGGCTTCTCCGGTCGTGGTCTGGTCGTGGGGAAACGTCAGTCGCGGCCGTGGGGCGTGTCGGATGAACTGTGGGTGCTGATCGAGCCGTTGCTGCCCAAACCGGGGCCGAAGCTGGTCGAGGGGCGGCCAAGGGTGCCGGACCGGCAGGCGTTGTGCGGGATCTTGTTCGTGCTGCACACCGGCATCCAGTGTGAGTTCCTGCCGCAGGAGCTGGGCTTCGGTTCGGGCATGACCTGCTGGCGCCGGCTGGCCGCGTGGAACGAGGCCGGGGTGTGGGACCAACTGCATGTGCTGCTGCTGAAGAACCTGCGGTCGGCCGGGAACCTGGACTGGTCCCGGGCGGTGATCGACTCCTCCCGTGCGCGGGCGGCCCGAAGCGGCCCAAAAGCGGTCCCAGTCCGGTCGATCGCGCACGGCCGCGCGGCAAGCACCACGTCATCACCGACGCCCAGGGCATTCCCCTTGCGGTGTCGCTGACCGGCGGCAACCGCAACGACGCCACCCAACTCCTGCCCCTGCTCGACAAGATCCCCGCTGTCGCTGTCGCTGTCGCTGTCGCTGTCGCTGTCGCTGTCGCTGTCGCCGGTGCCGGCCGGCACCGGCCCGACGCTCTGCTCGCCGACCGCGACCGCGGCCACGACACGTACCGGCGCCTGCTGCGACAGCGCGGCGTCCGCCCCGTAATCGCGAGGCGAGGCCAGCCACACGGCTCCGGCCTGGGCATCTTCCGGTACGTCGTCGAACGAACCATCTCCTGGCCGCACGGCTACCGTCGCCTGCCCATCCGATGGGAACGACGCGACGACATCCATGCAGACTTCCTCGGACTCGCTACATGTCTCATCACCTACAGACACGTCCGACCTCTTTGTTAGGACCTCTAAGGACTGGAATCAGAATGAGGTCTTTGGAGCCTGAGGGTGACGGAATGTCAGTTCGTATTGGCGCGGCCTCGGGTCTATGGAAGTTGGACTCCGGACCAGGCATCGACTTCGCACTGTCCGTCGGCATTGTTCCCTGCCGTCACGACTGTGCCGTTGGCACGCAGGCCGAGGGTGTGCGTTGAACCGGCCGCCACGGCGACAATGTCGCGCCAGTCGCCGACTTCGCACTGTCCGTAGCTGTTGTCTCCCGTTGCGAGGACCCGTCCGGACTCGGTGACCCCGACGGTGTGGTAGCTGCCCGCGCCGAGCGCCACCACGTCTTCCCACTCATCGACCTCGCACGCCCCGGTTGCCCGGTTTCCGGTCGCTACTGCACGCCCGTCGGCTCTGAGGCCGACGGTATGGAGAGACCCGGCCGCAATGGCGGCTAGGTCACGCCACCCTTCAACAGCACACTGCCGTCGTCGGTTGTTCCCCGCGGCCAGTGCAGAACCGTCCGACCGAACGCCGACCGAGTGCCAGTCACCACACGAGAGGACGACCATCTCGCGCCAGGACTGCACGTCACACTGTCCTTCCGAACTCCGGCCAACTGCTAGCACGCGGCCATTCGCGAGTAGCCCGAGCGTGCGGCGCCAACCTGCGGCCACGGCCGTGACGCCTCGCCATCCGGCGACATCACATTGCCCATCGCCATTCCACCCCGTTGCCAGCACGGTGCCGTCCGACCGGAGTCCCACCGAATGAGACCTGCCCGTGTTCCTCGCGGTATGGACGTTGGCAGCTGCCACCGCGACGACGTCTTCCCATCGCTCCACACGACATTCACCGGCTGCGGTATTGCCCACGGCGAGAACGGATCCATCCCGGCGCCGTCCGACCGAATGACGCCTCCCAGCCGCCAGCGCCGACGGGTTAGCGAGCATTCCGCCTCCTTGAGCTTGGCGCGTTCGCGACATGGGATTCCACCCTACTTCGGCCTGGAATCAGAGCGGGGTCCTCAGCCGTCGCCAGCAGATGACGGTACAGCCGAGTGTAATGAAGGCCTGGTGGATGTCGTCGCGGACCTCCCAGCGGATGCGTAGGCGGCGGAACCAGTGCAGTAGTGCGATGGCGCCTTCCACGACCCAGCGGTATACGCCGAGCCCGGAGCCGTGTTCGGTGCCGCGTCGAGCGATGTGTGGGGTGACTTCGAACCGTCGGATCTGGTCGCGGTGGCTCTCGTGGTCGTAGCCGCGGTCGGCGTGGAGGCGCTTCGGGCGGCGCAGTGGTTGGCCGCCTTTGCCTCGGATCGGCGGGACGGCTCGGACCAGTGGGATCAGCTGGGTCACGTCGTTGCGGTTGCCGCCGGTCAGCGTGGCGGCCAGCGGGATGCCGTGGGCCTCGACGATCACGTGGTGGTTGCTGCCGGTCTTGCCCCGGTCCACCGGGGCAGGGCCCGTGGCCGCACCACCTTTCATCGCCCGCAGATGGCTTGAGTCGACCGACGCCCGGGACGGATCCCGTATGCCGGCCGCCCGCTGTTCGGCTAGCAGCATCTCGTGCAGGCGCTGCCGGACGCCGGCCTCGTTCCCATCCCGCAGTCGCCTCCAACAGGTCATCCCGGAGCCGAAGCCGAGTTCCTGCGGGAGGTAGCGCCAAGGTATACCGGTGGAGAGCACGAACAGGAGGCCGCACGGAACCCGCCGGTCATCGAGCCGACGACGCACCGGGGACCGCAAGCGCCGCTCAATCACCGGCAACAGCGGTTCGATACGCTCCCACAGCCCATCGCCAACCTCCCGCGGCTTGTGCCCACCACGAGTCTCGGTCGCAATCACCCCCTCCGGGCCGTATCAACGCGAACTGACGCACCGTCATTCCCGAGCCTCGGGGACGTCATTCTGATTCCAGTCCTAAGCAGTGCTGCGCCGGGTCGTCTGCGGCCAACCAGGTCAGCAGCCGTGTCATCCGCGGGCCACCTGGACGTCTGCGACTTCCATGAGGCCATCGAGTTCGACCCGGCCGACGGTCTGAGCGGGGTGCACCGTGAGGCCGTCCCGGCGCACCAGGTCGAGGAGCCGTTCGGCGAGCGGCAGCACCATGTGACGACCCCAGCAGCGTTCGTTGGCATGGCCGAACGGCAGATAGCCGGGGTGGTCGTCAGGGTCCAGGCCCGCCCACCGCTCGGGGCGGAAGGCGTCCGGGTCCTCCCACAGCGCGGGGTCGCGATGGCTCAGGAGGGGCAGCAGCAGGACGTCGTCCGCCGGTCCGATCCGGGCGTCCAGCGCGGTGAATTCGGGTGCGGCCACCCGGAGGATGTTCCAGGACGGCGGTAGCAGTCGGAGCGCCTCGGCGATCAGGTGCCGGTTCGGTACGTCGTCGTCGAACGGCGCGCCCAGCCAGACCGCGTTGGTGACCAGTGCGGCCACGGTGAAGCAGATGGGTGCGGCCACTCGTCGGTAGAGGTACATGGCGTACCGGCGGTCGGGGAAGCCGGTGGCGCCGAGGACGAGGGTGGCGAGTTTCGAGAGGGGTTCCGTGCTGTCGGGGCGGCGCAGCAGGGCGGCCGCCGACGTGACGGCGGACCAGGTCAGTTTCGGGGTGAGCTCCAGCCTGCGGTCGACCAGGACCCTGAAGCGCAGGAGTTCCCGTCCGAAGACGAGGTCCCGGAGGTAGGCGTGCGGCACCTGCGGCCACGGGCCGGTCAGGTCGACCGATGTCTCCAAGGGGCACTGGAGCGCTTTCCGCACGTCCGCCGCGACGGCCTGCATGTAGGTGGCCGCGTCGGCCCGGCTGACGTGCCGGCCGAGGACCGGTTTGAAGGTCGGGCGCTCTTCGGCGTTGGCCGGCCGGCTGCGGAGCAAGGCGTCCATCGTGTCGGCGCCCGCGACGCCGATCGTGGTGGGCTCCAGTCGGAACAGGTCCTGGCCGGTGTGCCGGCTGAGCAGTGCGTCGATCCTGGGGGCGAAGCGCACCTGCCGGTCACCACGGCCGGCGGTCGGTCGCTGAGGCATCGGGAACCTCCGGGAACGCGGCCGGTGGCGGGCCGTCACGCCCGGCCCACCACCGTCCTCTACGGGCGTGGGCCGGTTAGATCCAGCCGTACCACGCGTACGCCTTGAGGCTCTTGTCGCTGCGCATCCGCTTCACGAGACGAACGAACTTCATCCGTACCTCCATCGCGAGGAAGGGCTGTTCCCCAGTGACAGGCCGTCGAATGGGTCTTCGACCGCGGCAGAAGTGAATGCTGACACCTGAGCCACGTCAAGTGACTCGTTTCACATCAAAGAACTACCGTCTCGCGTTTCACAGGCGTTCGCGGCGCGAGAGGGCAGAGGGTGCACCCTGAAGCGGGCGATTGATCCCGATGTAGCGGATATGAATGCCAAATCCCGTATAGAGCGGCGGTGTTGGCGAATGTGATGAAGCAACGAATATTTTGCGGAGCGGACGGTCGGACGTCCGGCAACACAGCACAGGACACGGCGTGACCCTCCACCCTGGCGCACTAGACGGCCAACCAACGCTTCCCCGAGACCAGACAAACGAAGAAGTCGCAGTCACACGATCAACCATTTCTGTTAGGACTTCTCAGGGCACGTGGGGGGGACGGGTTGCGCCTTCCAAAGCAGACCGGGGGTGGCGTGCAGTCCGGTCTCCTCCAGCACCTCGCGGCGCAGCGCCGCGAGGGCCGACTCATCGCCGACGGCGCACCCGCTGGGCAGGCCGGCACCACGGGAGTTCGTAGCGGTCGCGCTTGCGGAGCGTCAGGGGGTGGCCGGCGGTGTTGCGGAAGAGGGCGAGGGCTCCGATCCTGCGGCCGTCCGGGTCGGTGAACTGGTCCCTCGTCGTGGTCATTGAGTCCCTCCGCTGGTGCCGTGGGTGTGGGAGATGTTCGCGGCCTGTTCCGTGGCGAGGTCGTTCAGCACCTCGCGGGCCGCGGGCGGCAGGCTCTCGTCCCGGGCGGCGTTGGTGGCCACTCCGAGGGAACGGACGGAGTTGAAGAACTGCTCGTCGTCGGGGGTGGGTTGGGCTATTTCTGTGCCCGAGCGGTGGGGTAGGGGAGAGGGGCGCGCCCGCCCGGTGCGGGGCCGAGTTCGGGCGGGCGTTGCGCTCCTTGTCTGCCATCGCGGGGAGAAATGAGGGAAGCCCTGGGTGTGGCGGTGAGGAGAGCGCGCCCAGCGAGCCGTGCGCCGGGAGTCTGTGAGGTCAGGCGGTGGGGGCCTGTTCGTCGTCGAGGCAGTAGGGGCAGTTGACTCGCCGGAACCACTCCTCGACCTGGTCGTCCGGGGCGCCGTCGCCGCACTTCGGGCGCTGCTTGCCGGCGACCCAGACGAGTTCGTGGACGGTGATCAGGTCTTCGCCGATGGTTCCCGCCATCACGCCGTACGGGGGTTCGTTGGTCGTCGTCATCGCCCCGCCCATCGCAGTTCGAGGCCGAACTCGGGGAGCCGGGTGCGGTGGCCGCCCTTGTGCTGGTGGCGGCCGTCGCACCGGGCCCACCTTGGCAGGCTCGGGGGTCGATGCGGGGCGGGCCACGGGTGGCGCGCGGTGCACTGTCGGAACCTCACGCCCGCCTCCCCGCGGTAGGCGTAGCGGGATCCGATCCGTTGCGGGGCCCGTACTCGCCGCGGCCGGCGGTGAAATGGGCCAACAGCCACTGGCAGTCCCGGGCGCGCTGATGCACCTCGGCGTCCGTGGACAGCATGCCTGTGCCCAAGGGGATGGCGAGGCGCTTCTCGATCCCGTCGAGGCGGTGACGGTCCGGTGGTTGGGGGACGGTGGTCTGGCGGGCCTCGGCGAGGAGCAGCGCGACGTGACCTCGCAACGCCTCGTCCGTGGCCGCGAGTTCGTCCCGGCTCGGCCTGATCGACCCGAAGCGGAGCGCCTGGCGGATCGTCTCGCTGATGGTGGTGGTGTCGATGGCGTCTTGTGCCGCCATCGGGATGGAGCGGCCGATGCTCATGACGCGTCCTTGAGCAAGGCGGAGACGACGAGGTGCTCGGTGAGGGCATCGCGCAGTTCTTCCGCTTCGCTGCGTGACAACACCAAGTCGACGTCCCCCTGGTGCTGGTCGACCCGGTACAGCGCCAGCGGCACACGTACTTCCCCGGTGTCGCTGGTGCTTGAGGTTGGTGCCCCTCGACGGGGTGAGGCATGCCAACCGCTGACAGCCGCCATCGCGATCTCCTACCGTGATAGATCGATAACTGACGGTGACCGTAGGGCGTTTGGGTGGCGGGCAGGGGGACAAAGTGTCCCCCTGCGGCGAGCTGTCCTAGGAGGCGGTGACACCGACGGCTTGGGCGAGTTGGGCGGCCTCGTCGCGGAATGCACGCGGCGCCTTGCGCCAGAGATCTGCTGCGACCCCGCGCGCTGACGGGGTGTAGGCGACGGTTTCCTGACTGATTTTGCAGGCGACTCCCATGACGTGTAGAGCCGCTGTGCGGTCGCCACGTTGGAGGTGCCCGCGGGCCACTTCCACCCAGAGCCGCGAGCGCCGTTCGACCGAGGGCATGACATCCGGGTCGATGTCGTCGGCCCTGCTCAGTGCTTGGCCGGCCTTGCGTAGGTCCGTGGCCACCGAAACTCCGTGGAAGTCCACGTTCGCCCGCCCGAACACCGTGCTCGGGTGCACGTACGCGGCAGGCAAGGACTTGGCAACCTGGTCCCCTGCATCCCAGTACCGCCACGCCTCCCCGTCGCGACCGTCCCGCGCGGCGGTCACCGCCGCGTGCAGTTGCAGGGCACCGTAAATCCCCCGCCAGTCCTCCGGTGCCCCCTCGAGGTGCTGCCGGATGAGCCCGGCTGCCTCGGCGACTACCCGCAGGGCCTCGTCCGGGTACGCGGTTTCGCGCAGGATGTTGCCCATGTTCCATGCCGCCGCAGCGATCGCGGCCGGGTCGTCTGCGTTCTGCGCCGCTGTCAACGCGCGGTCAGCTACAACCCACGCGAGTTCGGGCGGCGCCACGTAAGCGGTTGCCTGCCCGACGAGCCGGTAGACATCCGACAGCGCGACGAGAGCCCGGCGGCGGCCCGCCCCGTCGGCGGATTGCGCTGCCGCTTCCGCGTCACTGATCAGCTTCGGGAGCAGCGCGCCAACTTCGGTGCGCTGGCGCGGTGATGTGTGCCAGAGCCGCCAGGTCTGATCGACTTGGCCCTGAAGAACCGACACGTCGATCGGTTCGGCGGTGGCTTCCGGAGCGAGCGGCCGTCGCATGACCGCCGCCCAAATGGCTGGCATGGCAGGGTGGGAGAGGCGGCCAAGCGGCACGGGTTGGGTCACGTCGGAGGAGTCTCCGGTGATCACGGACAGATCCGATACTTGCAGTGCCGCTGCGAGCCGCAGCACCAGTGTGTGAGACCTGAGTTCACGGTCACCCGTTTCGATCTTCTTGAGCCAGTCGACGCCTCGTCCACAGAGTCCGGCAAGTACGGCTCGGGTCATGCCGCGAGACTCGCGGAGGAGACGAATACGTTCGCCGGTCGAGAGACCGGGCGGGAGCTTGTCAGGGTGGGCCATACTGAAACTCCGTTCTGACCTAGGCACTCAGAACGGTACGCCTTGGCGGGCCCGGGGCGTAGTGATCGGCCTTTCACCACCTGGCGGGGGCCGATTTGCGATCCGCGCTACGTGCGGCGTCGCTCCGAGTGGAGGACTGCCAGCTTCGATGTTGACGGCCGGGGGGTCGGCGACGCGGGCGCGCTATCACGGCAGCACACCAACGCTTCGGGGCTGTCGGGTGGGACCTGGTGTCGGTGCTCCGGGGAGCAGGTTCGGCCGTCGCGGCCGTCCTTGCCCGCCGGCCCGAGTGGCGCCCCTTGGGCTGGCCCGGCCGGCGGCGCCCTCGTCATCTGACTGCGCAATCGGTCGCCCTGACGGGTACAAGAACCGTGTTGCCGAGGTCTGGAAGCGGCCGGTACGTGTTCCCGGCTGTCTCGTATGCGGGTCGGCCCAGGAACAAGTGATCACGGCTTCACCGAATCCGCCGCTGTGTACCGCACTGTCCGCCGACCTCGCCACCCAACCCGCCACCCGCGAGGACCCCACACCTGATGTCCATATGGCCTTCGATCGTTGCCGTACTCGGTACCCTCGCCGGCGCCCTGACCGCCGGACTCCTCCAGCACCGTTCGGCACGCGCTGCACGCGTCGAGCAGCGCGCCGACAGCCACCGCCAGGACCAGCTCGGCGCCGTCACCGACTTCGCGGCCGCCCTGGACGCGCACCGCTCGGCGATCTTCCACCGGGAGCGCCTGGCCCTGACTGAGGCAGGCACCGAGCATCAGTTGGAGGCCCAGACGAGTCCCACGACACCCCGGCGGCGATCACCGTGCCCCACATCCGCCTTCAGGCCCTGCTCCCTGAGCTGGCCGGCCCCGTCCAACAGGCCGCAGATGCCGCGTACGCGCTGCGCAAGGCCACCGACCGCGCCGAGCTGGACGCCCGGCGGCATGCGGCCAAGGAAGCGTCCGTGGCCTTCGTCGCCGCGGCCGCCTCGCTGCTGAGCCCCATCAACAACCGCTGACTCGGCGAGTTCGGCGCCCAGGTCGGCGTCGAGCCGCAGCGGTGCCTGGTCGACGGCGACGGCCGCAGCGGTGCCCGGTCCGTCCGCCGGAGTCGACGCTTCGTATGCTCGCAGTGCACGGGACCGGAAGCTGACCACCTTCGGAGGCGAACGACCATGTCTGAACAGCGTGTTGTCCTGGTGACGGGCGGGGGAACGGGAATCGGGGCGGCCACCGCCCGGCTGCTGCGCGCGGCCGGGCACGAGGTCGTGATCTCCGGGCGGCGGCCCGAGCCACTGCGCCGGGTGGCCGAGGAGACCGGAGCGCTGGCGCACCCTTCCGACGCCGCCGACCCCGAGGCCGTGCGCGAGCTGGTCGAGACGACGGTGACGGCCTACGGGCGACTCGACGGTGTGGTGCTCAACGCCGGAATCGGGCGGGGCGGCGCGGTCGGCGACACCACGGTCGAGGACTGGGAAGAACTGATACGGACCAACCTCACCGGCCCGTTCCTGCTGCTGCGTGCCGCGCTGCCGCATCTGCTGGCGGCCCGCGGCGCAGTGGTCGCGGTCGCCTCGGTCGCCGCGCTGCGCAACAGCGTCGGCAACGCCGCCTACGCGACGTCCAAGGCGGCTCTGCTCCACCTGTGCCGTTCCCTCGCCGTCGACTACGGGCCGCAGGGGCTGCGGGCCAACGCGGTGTGCCCGGGCTGGGTGCGTACGGAGATGGCCGACCAGCGGATGGCGCGGTTCGCGGCGGAGGCGGGGCTGGCGGGCGGCGTCGAGGCGGGCTACGAGGAGGCGAACCGGCTGAATCCCGCCAGGCGCCCGGGAGATCCGCAGGAGGTCGCCGAGGCGATCGACTGGCTGCTGTCGCCCGCCGCGTCCTACGTCAACGGAGCCGTCCTCACCGTCGACGGCGGGGTGACCCAGGTCGGCGCCGGCGGCGTAGCCTTCGACCACCGGATCGAGGCACGCACCCCGCGCGCATGACTGGCTGCCGGACAGGCACGTTCCACCGGGCCCGTGGCGGGGATGGAACCTACGGCGGGGGCGGGGCCAGGGGGGGCGGAAAGGGGTGTCGTGAACGAGCAGCGGACCGGCCGACGAGAACCCACGAACCTTCGGTTCGAGGGAACTGCCTGAGGCGGGCGACGAAGCATCGTTCGGCCACGTTGCGGTCGCGGCGGGCCTCCTCGTCGAAGGCGGGTGGACGTCCGCCGAGGCGCCCGCGGCGGGGGAGGGCCGTCCGGTCGCGTCGCTTGGGGACCGTGGCGGCGATGCCGCGGTGCCGCGGCACGCCGGCGATCACGCCACGGACGGCCGCTCCCGTCCACCCGCGGCACCAGGGGCTGGGTCCGCACCCGTGCCGCGTCCGTCAACTCGCCTCGACCTGCCACAGGATCAATGAGTCGGACAGGGCTCGGACGGCCTTCCGGCCGCCGGAGTTCATTCGCCCGGCACGTGTTCCGCCGTGAGTGCGCACCCGGAGCCGGTCATGACACGCAGCAGCAGGCTGCGAAATTGCTCGCGCTCGGATTCGGTGAGCAGCGCCAGCGCGCGGGCGTCGACGGGCTCGGTCAGTTGCTGTGCCCGGTCGAGCAGCTGCGCTCCGTCCTCGGTGAGGTGTACCCGTTGGATGCGCCCCTGCGTGGGATGCGGGCTGCGGCGCACCAGGCCGCGTCGCTCCAGGTCGGTGATCGCGCCGGACATGGCCTGCGCTGTGACCCCGGCCCGCCGGCCCAGCTCGGCGCCCGACAGCCATCCCTCTTCGCTGAAGGTGAGCTGGGCCAGAGCCGCGAGCTGGGCCTGGGTCAGCGACAGCGGTTTCAGGGCGCGTTCCACCTGTTGGCTGAGTGTGTTCGACAGCAGCCGGACCAGGAACGCGGTGCGGGTGCGGGGTGCGACGGGGTGCGGTTCTTCGCGGGACACGGGGCCTCTCTGGGTCATCGGCGCGGCCTTTCGGCGACCCCCGGGAACTCGAGCACGATCTGGCCGCCGGAGCGTCCGGCCTCGATCCGGGCGTGGGCGTCGACGGCCTGGTCCCAGGGGGTGGGGTGGACGAAGTCCTCCGGCGGCCGGAACCCGGCGGACACCTCGGTCCAGAGGTTATCGCGGTGCGTCCGGTTGGCGGTGCGCACGCCGACGATCGCGTGGCTGTGGAGGTACAGCTGCCGGAACCGCAGCGGCACCGGGTCATCGGTGATCGAGCCGGAGACGACGACCACCGCGGCTCGCGCCAGCGCGGGCAGGTAGGCGTCCCACAGTGCCGGGATTCCGAGGTTGTCGATGACGCAGTCGATTCCGTCGTCACCGGCGGCGGACCGGAGCCGCCCGGTCAGGTCGTCCGTGCCGGAGTCGATCGCCGCGGCCAGCGGAAGGCCCGCCAGCCGGCCCGGGTCCCGTCCGACCGTGATCACCCGGCTGCCGCGGGAGGCGGCCAGCGCGGCGACGGTCGAGCCGAGCGCGCCGCCGGCCCCGAGCACCAGCACCGTCGTGTCCGGCCCGACGCCGCCTGCGGCCAGCTGCGCCGCGGCGACGACGCCGTTGACGGCCAGTGAGGCCGCCTGGGCCAGGGTGATCCCGTCCGGAATCACCTGGACGTTCACCGCGGGTACGACGGTGAACTCGGCGTAGCTCCCGGGGCGGTGGATGCCGAGCAGGCGGAATTCGGGGCAGGCCTCCTCGCGGCCCTGCGCGCAGTACCGGCAGTGCCCGCAGGTCAGCGCCGATGAGACCGCGACCCGGGCGCCGAGCAGGGCGGTGTCGACCCCCTCGCCGACCGCGTCGACGAGGCCGGCGTGCTCGGTGCCGAGCACGTGCGGGAAGGTGCGGACCTGCTCGGCGAAGGGAGGCCTGCCGGCCCGCACGGCGACGTCCTTCGTGCGGGCGACCGTCGCCGCGCCGACCCGCACGCGTACCTCGCCGGGGCCGGGCTCGGGATCGGGCAGCCACGTGGTGCGCAGCACCTCGGGCGGGCCGAACCGGTCGATCACGATCGCCTTCATCGCTGCGCTCCCGTCGGGGGGTTGGCCATCGCGCGGGCGACGGCGGGGGTGATGCCGCCGCTGGTGCCCCACACGTCGGCGTTCTCCTGGGTGCGCGGCCAGACCTGCGCCTGCCAGTCGGGGCCGACCTCGACCAGGTCCGAGGTGTACTCGATGACGTTGCCGTCCGGATCCTGGAAGTAGCAGAAGACGTTCCCGCCCGGTCCGTGGCGGCCGGGGCCCCAGATGGTGTCGAATCCGGCCGCGCGCATCCGGCCGAGCGAGCGCATCACCTCGTCGGTGTCGCGGACCTCGAAGGCGACGTGGTTCAGCGTGGCCCACTCGCCCGGCGCCAGGACCACGCAGTGGTGCTGGGAGTTGCAGCGCAGGAAGACCATCAGGTCGTTCTCGTAGGTGTCGGAGACCGTGAAGCCCAGCACGTCGGTGTAGAAGGCCTTGGCGGCGTCCAGGTCCGGTGAGTTGAGCACGACGTGGCTGAGCCGGTCCGGGCCGAAGGCCCGGCCCGCGGGTTCGCGGTGGTCCGGGAGGCCGGCGCCGACTTCGAGCACGCGGCCCTCCGGATCGGTGAACTCGACCGTGTAGCCGCCGTCGGCCCGCACGCCCGGCCCGGTGAGCACGACCGCGCCGGCCGCGCGGACCTTGGCCGCGACCCGGTCGACGTCGGCGGGCGTCGCCGCGCCGAGCGCGATCCGCTCGAGTGCGCGCCCGGCGCCCGGAACCAGCCGCAGCACGTGGTGTTCGGCGCCGCGGGCCCGCAGGGCGATCCCCCCGGCCGGGGCGGTCGGGTCGGGGACCCGTTCGAGACCCCAGGTCCGCTCGTAGAAGGGCAACAGCGTCGCGGGGTCGGTGGCCGCGATGTCGATGCTGCGCAGATGGGTGATGCCGGTCATGGCGGTTCTCCTCGTTGCGCTCCCAGTGGATGTAAAGTACTTTATAAAGTAGTTGAGATTCTCGCAAGACCGAGGAGGCCCCGGTGTCCACAGCAGCCGAGATGACGATCGAGAAGGACGTGCCGGTCCCCACCCGGGACGGCACCGTGCTCCGCGCCGACGTGTTCCGTCCGGCGGAGCCAGGCCCGCATCCGGTCCTGATGGTGCACGGCCCGTACGGCAAGGACATTCACTTCGCCGACTTCAACGCGCACGCCTACGGCCTGATCGACGAGCACGGCCCCCACATGACCTGGGAGACGCCGAACCCCGAGTGGTGGGTGCCCCGCGGCTACGCCGTGGTCCGGGTCGACCAGCGCGGCACCGGGCGCTCCGAGGGGAGGATGGCGCTGTTCTCGCCCACCGAATGGGAGGACTACCACGACGCGATCGAGTGGGCCGGCGTGCAGGAGTGGAGCACCGGCAAGGTGGGCCTGCTGGGCATCTCCTACTACGCCATCGGACAGTGGCACGTCGCGGCGCTGCAACCGCCGCACCTGGCCGCGATCGTGCCGTGGGAGGGCGCGGTCGACATCTACCGCGACTGGTCGCACCACGGCGGCATCCTGAGCAACCTGTTCACCGACGAGTGGTGGACCCGTCAGATCACCGGCAACCAGAGCGCCCTGCCCGCCGGCGCGCCCAACCCGAAGCGTGCCGTGGAGGGCAACGCCGAGCTGCCGGCCGAGTTCCGCGAGCACGCGCTGCTGAAGGCGTACTACCGGGCCCGTGAGGTCGACCTCTCGAAGATCACCGTTCCGGTGCTGTCGTCGGGCAACTGGACCAGCTACCCACTGCACCTGCGCGGCAACGTCGAGGGCTACCTCGGCGCCGGCTCCGAGCACAAGTGGCTGGAGATCCACGACGGCAACCACTTCACGCCCTTCTACACCGAGGAGGGCCGGCTCTACCAGAAGCGCTTCCTGGACCGCTTCGTGGCCGGCGACGAGACGGCCTGGCAGGACGAGCCGCCGGTGCGCCTGACCATCCGCGACCCGCGCGGCTCCTTCGTGCGTGCCGAGTCCGAATGGCCGATCGCGCGCACCGCATGGACCCGCCTGTACCTGGACGCCGAGCGCGGCTCTCTGGACGCCGAGGCGCCCGGCACCGAGGCCCGCGTGGACTACCCGGCGCCCGAAGGGGGCGTCACGCTGTTCACCGCCCCGTTCACCGAGGACGTCGAACTCACCGGCCCGTCCGCGCTGCACGTGTGGGTCAGCGCGGACACCGAGGACATGGACCTGTTCGTCACGCTGATCGACATCGACGCCGAGGGCAAGGAGGTGACCTTCGAGGACGCCTCGGGCATCGGGAACCGCGGCCCGGTGGTGAAGGGCTGGCTGCGGGTCTCGCACCGCGAGCTCGACGAGACCCGGTCGGAGCCCTACCGTCCGGTGCACCGCCACGACACCCGCAGCCCGCTGGCGGCCGGGGTCCCGGTCGAGGCGGCGGTCGAAATCCTGCCCACCAGCAGGGTCTTCGTGGCGGGCCACCGACTGGGGCTGGTGATCCAGGCCGCCGACCGCACCGATCCCACCCGGTTCCTGCACAACGATCCCGCCGATCGGGCTCCCTTCACGGGAACCAACACGGTGCACACCGGCGGCCGGTACCCCTCGTACCTGCTCGTGCCCGTGATTCCGCCGAAGGACTCCTGAGCCTCCCGCGGCGCCGACCGCGCAGCCGACGCGTCCGAGCGGTTTCGCGCAGAACCGCCCCCAGACCGAGTACCGGCCGGTCTCCACATCGGAAAGGTTCGCTCATGACCACTGACAGCCAGTTGCCCACCACCACGAAGGCGGTTCGGGTCTTCGAACACGGCGGACCCGAGCAGTTGGTCCACGCCGACTATCCGCTCCCGCCACTGGGCCCCCGCGATGTCATGGTCGCCGTCGACACCGCCTCGGTCTCGGGATGGGACCTGAAGTACCGCTCGGGGCAACTGACCGGGGAGCGACTGCCCGGCCGGCGCGCGCTGCCGATGCCACAGCAACTCGGCCGCGAGGCCGCGGGCACCGTCGTGGCGGTGGGAGAGGCGGTAGCCGGGTTCCGGCGGGGGGATCCCGTCGTCGGTGTGGTGCACCCGGAGAATCCGTACGCGTCGCAGACCTACCGTGGCCTGGGCAACCTGTCGACCGGAGTAGACGTGCCCGGGCACGCCGGTCTCGGCTCGTACGCGCAATACCTGGTGCGTGATCAGCGGCTCTGGCTGCCGCTGCCGAAACACGTCGACCTGGAGCAGGCGGCGGTGCTGCTCTGGCCGTATGCGACCTCGCACCGCATCGTTCTGGACCGGTTGCGCGTGCGGCTCGGCGAAACCGTGTTGGTGTGCGGCGCGTCCGGGGGGATGGGGGAAGCCACCGTTCGCCTGGCCCGCATGGCCGGCGCCCGGGTCACCGTGACGACCCGGCATGCCGACAAGGCCGGTCTCCTGAAGGAGATGGGCGCGGACCACGTGGTGATCACTGCCGATCGGGCTGCGGCTGCGGCCGAACTACGGGACTGGACCGCCGGGACCGGGTTCGATCACGCCGTCGACTTCACCGGTGATGCGGACCTCTTCCGACTGGCGGTCGACGCCTTGCGGTTGGGCGGCACGATCTGTCCGGCGGCCGGCAACCAGCGCACGGGCGGACACCTGCCGCTCACGATGAACGATCTCACCCGCTTGGAGATGACCGTCGTCGGTGTGCGCGGTGCCCGCCATCGAGATGCCCTTGAGGTCCTGGATCTTCTGGCCCAGGGGCTGATCGGCATCCGGATCGCCGCACGCTATCCCCTGTCCCAGGCCGACCGGGCACACGCGCTGCTGGAGAACAGCACCGACCTCGTGGGCCGGGTCGTACTCAAACCGGCGTCGTGACGCTCTCCGGGACGTAAGGGAGCCGGGGCCGCGTCGGCAACCGCGGCGGCGCCACCGGCCCGGTGCGCGACCGCGTCACGACGCCACCACCCGCTTCTCGGACGGCACGTCCGGCGGGTGGTCGGATCGCTGCACACCCGACAGGGGCGGTGCGGAATGTGCCGGGTGTTCGAGACCGGCGTCGCCGCACAATGGGGGCATGGACGAGACGACGTTGGTATCGCGCTTTCTCCGCGACGGGTTCGTGAAGGTGGAGGGCGCCGTCGCACCGCGCGTGGCGGCGGACTGCGCGCGGTTGTTGTGGCGGGAGACGGGCTGCGACCCGGACGACCCCGCGACGTGGACGCAGCCCGTGCACTGGGTGGGTGGCCTGGCGCAGGGGCCGTTCGCCGCCGCGCCCAACTCCCCGTCCCTGCACCGCGCTTACGACCTGCTCGTCGGGGCGGGACGTTGGGAGCCGCGCTACTCCCTGGGTTCGTTCCCGTTGCGTTTCCCGCACGAGGAGGAGCCGGACGACGCGGGCTGGCACGTCGAGGGGAGCTACCTGCCGGAGGGCGAGAGCTGGTCCTTCACCAATCTGCGTTCCCGGGGCCGGGCGTTGCTGATGCTGTTCCTGTTCAGCGAGGTCGGAGAGGAGGACGCCCCGACCCGGATCCGGGTCGGCTCACACCTCGACGTGCCGAAGGTGCTGGAAGAGTACGGGGAGGACGGGGCGAGCGGCCTGGCCCTGGCACCCGATCTGGTGGCGGCGTCCGACCACCGGCCACTCGCCCTCGCCACCGGGTCTCCGGGCGACGTCTTCCTGTGCCATCCGTTCCTGGTGCACGCGGCGCAACCGCACCATGGGACGCGGCCGCGCTTCATGGCCCAGCCACCGCTGATGCCGGCCGCGCCGTACGAACTGGAGCGGGCCGACGGCGCGTACTCACCCGTGGAGATCGCGATCCGTCGGGGCCTGGGGCAGGACACCCCGGTCACCGGCCTTCGCTGAGGAGCGGACGGTGTGTGGGTCGAGGCGTCGGCGCAGCATGTCAGGGTGAAGTTCCTGGGGGTGCTGCACTCCCATCGAGGCCATGATCTGGAGAGCGCTTCGCACCGTGGCCTTTTGATAGCGGTAGACGCGCTCGGATTTGTCGGCGACGTTCAAGGCCCGCGTGCGCAGCGGATCTTGGGTTGTCACTCCGACGGGGCAGGTGTTGGTGTGGCATCGCTGAGCCTGAATGCACCCGATGGCGAACATCATGGCGCGTGCCGCATTGGTGTAGTCCGCTCCCTGTAGCAAGCGTTTGATGATGTCTGCTCCGGTGGCGACCTTGCCACTGGCACCGATCTTGATGCGATCCCGCAGCCCGGTGCCCACGAGGGCGTTGTGCACGGTGATGAGTCCGTCGGTCAACGGCGTCCCCAAATTGTCGGCGAATTCCAATGGGGCAGCGCCCGTGCCGCCCTCGGCCCCGTCGACGACGATGAAATCAGGGTTGATGGATTCATCCAGCATGGCCTTGCATACGGAGAGGAACTGATGCCGTGAGCCGAGGCACAGTTTGAGGCCGATCGGTTTTCCGTCGGCCAGCTCCCGCATGCGGGCGACAAAGAGGACCAGTTCTCGGGGAGTGTTGAACACTCGGTGATAGGGCGGAGAGTAGATGGTCTGTCCCTCGGGGACGCCTCGGGCCCGCGCGATTTCGGCGTTCACTTTGCGGCCGGGCAGGACTCCACCACTACCGGGTTTTGCGCCCTGCGACAGTTTCAGCGAAACGCATTTCACCTGACTGTAGGCGGATTGGTCGGCGAACGCTGCTTCGTCGAAGCCACCGTCGGTCGTGCGGCAACCGAAGTAACCGGTGCCGATCTCCCATACGAGGTCACCCCCGTACCGCAGGTGGTAGTCGGAAATTCCGCCCTCGCCGGTATCATGCGCGAATCCGCCCTTCGCCGCCCCGCGGTTGAGCGCCAAAATGGCATTGCCGGAGAGTGAGCCGAAACTCATCGCCGAGACATTCAGCAAGGCCATGTCGTAGGGGTGGGTGCAGTCAGGCCCGCCGATCCGGACCGTAGGGGGCTGTTGCGGGATAGGGCAAGGAGTCAGCGAAGGAACGAGGAATTCGTATCCGCTTTCGTAGAGATCACGCTCGGATCCGAATGGTTCCTCCGCGTCGGTTCCCTTCGCTCGTTGGTAGACGATGCTGCGTATGTCGCGATCAAATGGACGGCCGTCATAATTTCGCTCGACGAAGTATTGCTGCATCTCCGGCCGGATAACTTCCAGTAGATATCGCAGGTGTCCGAGCAGGGGATAGTTCCGAAGCACGGAATGCCTGCGTTGTGCCACATCCCCGACTCCGAGCGCCACCATGGCCAGGAGGATCCCGGCGGCCACCCACCACCAAGCCGACACGAGGATCGCCGAAATAGTGAATACCGTTGCGGCCAGCGCGATCGCGGCGGCCAAGGCCAGTCTGAACATGCACCGAGTCAACCGCAACGGCTTCCGTGCTCGGCAAGTCGACATGCGTATTCAGTCGCTTTCAGCGCTATTCGCCGACATCGGGGGAAGGAAATCAGCTTCGTGACCCTGGTGGCTGACCCTGACGGCGAGAGAGTCGAAGCCCCGTCCGGTGCGAGCGCCGCGCGCGAGTGGTGCACGGCGTGAGCAACGACACGCTGCTGCTGGACGAGGGCGAGGGCTAATGGCCGCCCGCGGTCGACGAGGCCCGGCGGCGGCTCTTCCGCAGGTCGGGGGCGGTGAGGCCAGGTCATCCCGAATCGGATAAAAGTTACAAGCAGGATATTGGTGAGAAGCCACACAGGGGGAAGTGCTTGTTCTGCGCGTGGCCTCGGGGTGAGATCGCCGCATCTGTCGAGTGGGGGTCTCACCGTGCAAGGGGAATGATCATGCGCAGAATTCGTGCGCGGCGCCGCATCGTGGCCGCAGCGGCCGGGGCCGCCGCCCTCGCCAATGTCGCAATAATGTCCCCCGTGTTTTCCGGTTCCGCGGTTGCCGCACCCGCGCATTCGGTACCAGGAGTCAAAGTCGTACCGGCAGTGGCCGGGGAGCAACCGAAGAACGTGGCCCACGACTTGCTGACCACCGCGCAGTGCCAGGCGAGGTGGCAGATCTCGTGCTACACCCCGAACCAGTACCGGCAGGCGTACGACCTGAACCCGCTCTACCAGGCGGGAGTCACCGGCAAGGGCCGTACGATCGTGATCGTCGATTCCTTCGGCTCGCCGACCATCCAGCACGATCTGGATGTCTACAGCAACCGGTTCGGCATGAAGAGCACCCACGTCGACGTGGTCAAGTGGGGTCACGTCCCACCCTTCGACCCCGCCAACCCCGGCCAGCTCAGCTGGGCCGGCGAGAGCACCCTCGACGTGGAGATGGCGCATGCCGTCGCCCCGGACGCGCACATCGTCCTGGTGGAGTCCGGGGCCAACCAGAACGGGGACGGCACCACCGGCCTGCGGGAGATGATGGACGCCGAGAAGTCGCTCGTCGACCGCGGTGTGGGCGATGTGATCAGCCAGAGTTTCGGCGCGACGGAGAACACCTTCCCCGGCTTCCGCAACGGTGACTACTCCAGCATCGAGAGCCTGCGGTACGCCTTCAAGGACGCGGCCAGGCACAACGTGACCGTCCTCGCCGCCTCCGGCGACGGCGGAGCCACCAACACCACCGCGGACGGCAACGCCGACTACCCGTACCGGGTCAATGCCTGGCCGTCCTCCGACCCGCTGGCCGTCTCGGTCGGCGGCACCCAGCTGCACTTGAATGCCAAGGGTGACCGCATCGGGCCGGACAGTGTCTTCAACGACGAGGGCGCGAGCGGCGGCGGCTCGTCCCACGTCTTCGCCCGTCCCTCGTACCAGAACGGGGTCGAGCAGGTGGTCGGCGACCGCCGTGGCACCCCCGACGTCTCGATGTCCGCCGCGATGAACGGCGGCGCATGGGTGTACTCCAGCTTCAACCCGAAGCGGGTCGGCTGGGACGTCTACGTCGGCACCAGCGGGGCCAGCCCGCTCTTCGCGGGCATCGTGGCCCTGGCCGACCAGGTCGCCGGACACCGGCTGGGTGACATCCACCAGGCGCTGTACACGCTGTCCGCGCAGCCCGCACGGAACCCGTCCACCGGGATGGTCGACGTGAAGGACGGCACGAACAACAGCTACGCGGGAGTCACCGGCTACACCGCGGTGAAGGGCTACGACATGGCGACCGGCCTCGGCACGATCGACGCGGCCCGCTTCGTCCCGACCCTCGCCAAGCAGGGCTGAACGCGTCCCGTCCTCCGAGGGACGGGCGCCTGCCGCAGCGACCGCCGGACCCGGCACCGGGCCGGCGACGTCTGCGGCCGATGCCCACCCCCCGGGGGACGGTGACGTACGAGCCCGCTCCCGGCGTCGATCGGTCCGCAGACAGGTCACCGATCACCCGAGTCGTCGGGCCCGACCGCGCGGAAGCTCAAGGGTCGGAAGGTCGTCGTTTCCCATCGAGCGAGGTATGCAGCCCACCCGCGTTGCTCAAGGGCCACCCGGCGCAGCGCGGCCACAAGTCGTGAGGGCTGGCGGCGTCGACCACCTGAGGCCCGAGGGCCCGTCCGACCGGCACGCCACAGCCGGTGGGCACGACCGAGCGGGCGACGGATCGGCCCGTCAGCCTCTGCCGGCCGCCGACCGGACCGTCGCCGTGGTCATGCGAGGAGGGTCATGAGGTTGCCGCGCGGGCGGGTACCGGCTCGGGGGTCCGGCGGGTCGGGGCGATCAGGTCCACCGCGCCGACCGGGACCGGTACGGCAGCGAAGATCGCGTCCTGCTGTGCCTGGAGTTCGCGGCGGCGCTCCGGCGGAGTGCCCGGCAGCCGCTGCTCCTCGTAGATCTTGTGGGTCTCCAACTGAGCGGCCTTGCTTTCCGGGGTGTGGAACTGAACCTCGAAGCGTTGGCCCGAACGGGGCGCATTCCAGCCGGAGTTGACGGCCTTGTAACCCTTGGTGCGGCCCCAGGTGTTGGACCAACGGTTGGTGTCGTTGCCCCAAGAGGCGAGCAGGCCGGCGGCTACGGTGACGCCGTGGGTGTACTGCCCGGTGGGCCACTGGAGCGTGTAGCGGACCGCGTCGTTGAGGGCGGCGAGCGAGGTCTCCACGCTCTGGCCGGGCGCCTCCTGCATCGTGGTGGCGACCTTCCGCTTCAGCGAATCAGCGGACTTCAACCGCTGGTCGAAACCGACGAGCTGCGCATGGCTGAGCAGCGCGGCGGCGCGGACCTGCGGACTGATGGACCGCTCCGTCCGCCGCGTCCGAACCAGGTACGCGTCGACTTTCTGGTTGTCGTCGGCGTCGAGGTGCAGGCCGTCCTGACTCCAGCCGCCGTCGGAAGCGGTGAGGCGGGCCTGCCCGGACGGAGCGGGCGCGGTGACACGGGACGGGGGGACCGGAGCCGCGTTGGCGGCATGTGCCGCGCCCGTCCCGAGGGCGACGGCGAGGGCGGTTGCCAGTGCGGCCCGGGTGACGGGGCGGCTGGCGCGGTGGTGAGTCATCGGTGTGCGGTTTCCTCTCTGTCGGGGGCCGTATCGCTACGGCTGCCGTGCCGAGCCCGACGGATGCCCGACGGGCTCGGCACGGCTGTGACAAGAGGTGCAACGCGCGGCACGCGCATCGGTATGCGTCCGGGGGAGCATTGGCCAGTACCTGGCCGGAACGGTGCGCAGGACGGCCCCGCCGCGTTCGAGGACTCGGCCTGTCGCGTTCCGTCCTCGCCTCGCCTCGCCCAGGCCCCGCTGGTCGCCGAAGCCGCCCGCCAGGTCACCGTCCTCGCCCGGGAAGTCGGCTGGCGCGAGCAGGCGATGTCCACCGTCCTTGCCGCTGCCTGGCCTTCAACGGCGGTTCGTTCGGCGGAACTTGGCGGGGTTGGTCAGGTAGCGATCCAGGTCCGGGTCTTCGTGGAGTTCGAAGAACGCGTTGGAGATCTGCCAGGTCGGTCCGAGTTCATCGCGGAGACGGTCGAGGATTTGGCTCACCTCTTCGTTGAACTGACGGCACTCCGATTCACGCCATGGTCCCGGGTCTGGTGGGTAGTCCCAGTTCAGTGACGTGTCGTACCGTGCCACCAGGCTGTTTATCCCGTCGCGGAGAGTCTGACTGATCGGCAATCGAGCCGGATCGATCGCGTACCCCCATTCCTCACGGTCCTGTGCAGTCATGCTCCACAGGGCAGTGCCTGATCCCGCGTCAAAGAAGAAGCTGGCACTGGGCATGGCGCGCTCCCCTCACTGTGTATGCCGTTTCGGCGACCATCGTAGGCAGTGATGCCTGTTAGCCGCCGGGGGTGAGGGCCTCGTCGAGGACGGCCAGATCAAGTCGCCGAAGTCGGTTCGGGTCGGCGATGAGTTCGTACCCGGTGATCCGCGTGCGGGCGGTCGTGACCGTAAGGGCGAGCCGCAGTCGTCCGTACGGCGCGATTGCGATCCCTACGACGCCGTCGATGAGCACCGGCTCCGCGACGTGCGCGTGCCGTCCGAAGACGACGATCTCCTCCGCCACGGATCGCGCACCGCGCGCCTCGACCGGCCTGCCCGCTGCCAGAGCCGCGCGGTCCGCACGCCGTACGACGTCGGGCGCCAGCACCGCGAGGACCGCGTCGAGATCGCCCGCTCGTGCCGCCGACAGGAACGCCTCGACCACGAGCCGCTGCCGGGCAAGCTCCGGTCCGGGGACGGCTGGGGCGCCCCGCACTTTGCGCCGGGCCCGGCTCGCGAGCTGCTTCGCGGCGGCGAGGGAGCGGTCCACGACTGGAGCGATCTCGTCGAACGGCACACCGAACACGTCGTGCAGCACGAACGCGACACGCTCGGCGGGTCCCAGTCTGTCCAGCACCACCAGAAGGGCGCGGCCCACCGAGTCCGCCAGCACGGCCTCGCGTTCCGGGCAACTCCCAGCGAGGTCCTGGCCCTCATCGGGCACCGGGTGGCCTGCCGGGTCCTCCCGTCGCGCCGCGCGGGCCCGCAGCATGTCCAGGCAGATGCGGGAGACCGTCGTCGTGAGCCAGCCGCCCAGGTTGCGCACGGTCTCGGCTTCGGTCCGGGCCAGCCGCAGCCAGGCTTCCTGGACGGCGTCCTCGGCCTCGCCGTGCGAGCCGAGCATGCGCTGCGCGACCGCCCGCAACCTGCTCCGGTGCGTCTCGAAGCCCTCCGCGAGGTTGTCGTGCACGCTCACCGGTCACCTCTCCCCGTCGCCGAACGTCACCACCGTAGAGGGTCTCGCCATCAGGTGACTGGCGGGGCCGAAGTCGATATGCAGGGAGCTTGCCTTGGACGTCTACGAAGCGGTTGCGAGCCGGCGGGCGGTGCGCCGGTTCAGTGGGGAGCCGATCCCCCGGGAAACGCTGGAACGTGTGCTGTCCGCCGCAACCCGGGCACCGTCCGGGGCGAACCTCCAGCCCTGGCACGTCTACGTGCTGACCGGCGCGCCGCTGGCGGAGCTGAAGCAGCGCGCCGCCGAGCGGGTGGCCGCAGGCGACCCCGGGGACGAGCGGGAGTACCGGATGTATCCGCGCGAACTGAAGTCTCCGTACCGGGAGCGCCGATCCGCCGCCGCGGAACAGCGCTACGCCGCGCTCGGAATCCCACGCGAGGACCGGCGGTCGCGTGCGGCGGCCGTTGCCGCGAACTGGGACTGCTTCGGTGCGCCTGCGGCCCTGTTCTGCTACATCGATCGCGACATGGGACCGGCCCAATGGGCCGACGTCGGCATGTACCTGCAGACCGTCATGCTGCTGCTGCGTGCCGAGGGACTGCACAGCTGCCCGCAGATGGCGTGGTCGGTGTACTGCCGGACCGTCGCGGAGGCCGTGTCGCCCCCACCGGGACTGGTCCTGTTCTGCGGCGTGTCCATCGGGTTCGAGACGCCGACCGCACGCCACGACCGCATCGACCGTGCCCCGCTCGCCGAGACGGTCACTTTCGTCGTCGGACAGGACGGCTAGGGCGGTCCTGCCGCCAGCCCCGGTGGCGCGGCACCGAGGGCCTGGCGGGTGGGGTGCTTGGGGTCGCGGCGGGCAGGCTCCGTTCCCTCGTTCGCCGGGACTGGCCGTGCCGGCGCCTGGAGTCGTCGCCGCGCTGACAACGCCTCGTGACCTGCTCGACTTCGCATCAGGTATGGTCGGGGCGCGCCCGGACGGGTGGGTGACGCACTGTTCTCTGCCGGCACTCATCTACTGGTCTCCTGCGCGAGGGATACGGCCGGTGGCCCACGTCGCCCCTACTCTTGGCCCTACCGCCGTCGGGCTGCCGTCCGATGGGGCCGGCACCACATGGCGGGTGCCGCAGACTGGAGGCAACCTCATGCTGATCGCTCAACGTCCGTCCCTCACCGAGGAGATCGTGGAGGAGTGCCGTTCCCGGTTCGTGATCGAGCCGTTGGAGCCGGGTTTCGGATACACCCTCGGCAACTCGCTGCGCCGGACCCTGCTGTCCTCGATCCCGGGTGCGGCGGTCACGTCGATCCGCGTCGACGGCGTGCTGCACGAGTTCACCACCGTGCCGGGGGTCAAGGAGGACGTCACCGACCTGATCCTCAACATCAAGCAGCTGGTCGTCTCCTCGGAGCACGACGAGCCGGTAGTGATGTACCTGCGTCATCTGGGCCCGGGTCTGGTCACCGCCGCCGACATCGCGCCGCCGGCCGGTGTCGAGGTGCACAACCCCGACCTGGTCCTGGCCACGCTGAACGGCAAGGGCAAACTGGAGGTGGAGCTGACCGTCGAGCGCGGTCGCGGCTACGTCTCCGCCGTGCAGAACAAGCAGGTCGGCCAGGAGATCGGCCGGATCCCGGTCGACTCCATCTACAGTCCCGTGCTGAAGGTCACCTACAAGGTCGAGGCGACCCGTGTCGAGCAGCGGACCGACTTCGACAAGCTGATCGTCGACGTCGAGACCAAGCAGGCGATGCGTCCGCGCGACGCCATGGCCTCGGCCGGCAAGACCC
>NZ_BAAARK010000051.1:0-41367 GCF_039532155.1 Streptomyces lunalinharesii | reverse complement strand
AACTCGATCCGCCGATGCAGATCCGACCCCGCCACCCGCTGCGCGGTCCGCGTGATCCGCCCCAACGGCGACAACACCCGCCCCGCCATCGCATAACCGAACGCGAACGCCACGATCGTCAAACCCAACAACAACCCCATCGACCGGTTGAGGAGCTGCCCCAGCGCCAGGGAGCGCTGGTCCTGGATGCAGGTGCTGATCGCCTTGTTGATCTCGTCGACCGTGCCGGACATCGGGAGGATGGGGCAGTTGACGTTGCTGACCCGGAGGTCGGTGCCGAAGACCCGGAAGTCGGGCGTGCCCTCCTTGAGGGTGTCGGCCGCCAGGAAGGCGATGAGTGCGAGCAGCACCACGCCGGCCATCAGGAACATCCCGCCGTACAGCAGCGTGAGCCGGATCCGGATGGTCGGCCGCAACCACGGTGCGGAACGGCGGCGCGGTGCCGGGGCCGGGCGCCGGGAGGGCTTGGGGGAGACGGGCGAGGGCGTCGCCGCGGTGGTGTACGGAGGGGTCGTCACGGCGGTCAGCCCCGCTGTCCCGGTGAAGCGACTGCGGGGACGGACAACGGGATGACGAGTGGGCGCACTGCTGGTCCTTTGATTCTTCCTCAGGTGTCCTGAGGCACACGAAAGTTGCCGAGACGTACCCATAGTGCTCAAAGAAGCCGTAAATCGGCAGTAAGGAAGGGTGCCGGCGGACCGGCAGGGTGCGCACGGAACGGCTGCTGGTCGCGGTCCGAGCGGGCGGTCCGGCGGGGGCCGGAGCGCGCATCCGGACAGGCGGAGCCGGTCCCGGGCTGTCTGCGGCCCGTCGAAGGTCCGCATCGGCCGTCCCGCGCCGTGCCGTTACGCCCCGGACGCGCCGGTGCTGTCGATGCGTCACTTCCGGTTCACCGGCGACTGGTGGGCTGTGGCGCGTCGGACCAGATGTCCGCCTCCCCGAACGTTTCAAGGAGACGCTCCATGCACAGACCCTCCCGCCGGCACGTCGTCACCGCCACCGCCCTGGTCGCCGCCACCGCGGCCGCCGTGGCCGTGACCACTGCGGCCGGCGCCTCCGACACCAAGCAGCAGGCCCAGCACGCCATCAAGGGCGGCAAGGCGAAGAACGTCATCCTGCTGATCGGTGACGGCATGGGGGACTCCGAGATCACGCTGGCCCGCGACTACGTCGTCGGCGCCAACGGCCGCCTGAACATGGACGGGTTCCCGCTCACCGGGGCCTACACCACCTACGCGGTCCACGCCGACGGCACCCCGGACTACGTGACCGACTCCGCCGCGAGCGGCTCCGGTTGGGCGACGGGCCGCAAGACCGTCAACGGCCGGATCTCCAAGACCCCGGACACCGACAAGGCCGTCCCCACCATCCTCGAACTGGCGCAGAAGAACGGCTACGCCACCGGCAGCGTCACCACCGCCGAACTCACCGACGCCACCCCGGCGGTGCTCGCCTCGCACGCCACCGACCGCTCCTGCCAGGGGCCGGGCGACATGGCCAAGTGCCCCACCGACACCATCGCCAAGGGCGGTCCGGGCTCGATCGCCGAGCAGTCCGTCAACCACAAGGTCGACGTCCTCCTCGGCGGCGGCAAGCAGCGGTTCGACCAGAAGGTCACCGACGGCAGGTACAAGGGCCTGACGGTCACCGAACAGGCCCGGAAGCTGGGCTACCAGGTCGTCACCGACAGCGCCGGCCTCAAGGGCGCCAAGGCGGGCAAGCCGGTCCTCGGCCTGTTCGCGCCCGGCAACGTGCCGACCGAGTGGACCGGCAAGCCGGCGGCCCGCGGCGGCACCGACCCGCAGCGGTGCACGACCGGCAACGCCAACCGCCCGGCGGCCACCCCGACCCTGGCGGACTCGGCGAGCAAGGCGATCGAGCTCCTGGAGGCCAAGCAGAAGCGCGCCAAGCAGGGCTTCTTCCTCCAGATCGAGGGCGCATCGATCGACAAGCAGGACCACGCCGCCGACCCCTGCGGCCAGATCGGCGAGACGGCGG
This sequence comes from Streptomyces lunalinharesii, assembly GCF_039532155.1. Lineage (NCBI taxonomy): Bacteria > Bacillati > Actinomycetota > Actinomycetes > Kitasatosporales > Streptomycetaceae > Streptomyces > Streptomyces lunalinharesii. The sequence continues at coordinate 39,369 of NZ_BAAARK010000051.1, read as the reverse complement.
CCTTCGACCAGGCTGTGAAGGTGGCCCGCGCCTACGCGGCCAAGCACCCCGACACGCTCGTGGTCACCACCGCCGACCACGGCCACACCAGCCAGATCGTGCCGCTGGAGGCCACCCCGCCCGGCCTGTCCTCGACCCTCGTCACCAACGAGGGCCAGCAGCTGAAGGTCAACTACTCGACCAACACCCCGGGCCAGTCGCAGGAGCACACCGGCACCCAGGTGCGGATCGCCGCCCAGGGCCCGCAGGCGTACCGGGTCCTCGGCGTCACGAACCAGACCGACCTGTTCACCACCATCAGGTCGGCCCTCGGCCTGAAGTGACGGTTCGTCAGTGATATGCGGGGGAGGCCGGACCACCGGTCTCCCCCGTACGTTTGGATGCCTCCGCGCCGGTCGAGAATCCTTCACGTCGGCCCCGTCCGTGCCGTCCGCACCGCCCGTTCGCCACCGTCGCGGAGGTCCCCCGTGCGTCGCCTCACCGTGCCCGTCCTGTCCGCCCTGTTGTCCGTCGTCGTGGCGAGCGCGCCGGCCGCGGCCGCACCGCAGCGGTCCCCCGCCGCGAACGACCGTCCGGTGATCTTCGTGCACGGCCGCAACGCCGGCCCCGGTGTCTGGGGTGACATGATCAGCCGCTTCACCGCGGCCGGCAAGCCGGCGGACCGGCTCTTCGCCTGGGACTACGACACCACGCAGTCCGCCAACGAAACGCTCGCACCGCAGTTCCAGGCGTACGTCGACGAGGTGCTGCGGCGCACCGGCGCCGCGCAAGTGGACGTCGTCGCCCACAGCCTGGGCAGCCTCACCACCCGCTGGTACGTCAAGTTCGGCGCCGGCGCGACCAAGGTCCGCCACTGGGTGTCCCTGGCCGGTCCCAACCACGGCACCCAACTCGCCTGGCTCTGCGCCCTGTACGACCAGGGGTGCCGCGACATGACACCCGGCTCGTACGTCGTGAAACAGCTCAACGAGGGGGACGAGACGCCCGGAACGGTCCGCTACACCACCGTCCACTCACCCTGTGACGAACAGATCGCCCCGGTCACCAGCACGTCGCTCACCGGGGCCGACAACATCGAAGCGCCCTGCCTGAAGCACAACGAGCTGTTGACGGACGCGACGGTCGCGACCGAGGTCCGCAAGGCGTTGGACACCGACTGACGCCGCCCCGGGGCCGGCGCCGCTCAGTCCGCCGGCCGGCCGGGCAGCACCCGTTCCACCGCTTCCCAACTGACGTCCCGGGCGCGTTCGGCGGCCTCCACCCGACCGCCGCCGCGCACCCCGAACAGCCGCTTGGCGACGAGGAGATAGACCACCACCGCGAGGTTGATGACCAGGGTGAGGACCTTGGCGACGGTCACCCGGGAGGTCAGTTCGTAGACCTCGGGGACCAGCAGGACCGTGGTGGCGACGAAGGTCAGGTACTCCGCCCACCGCTTGGCGAACCACAGCCCCACCGCCTCGACGCCCTCCAACAGCGCGTACGCGGCGATCACCAACCCGATCAGCCACAGCGTCGAGGACCGCACCGCGAACGCCTTCGCCACCTCGCCCAGCAACCCGCGCCCGGAGCCGCCGGTCCCGCCGAGGCCGTTCTGGAGCAGGTCCATGAACCGGTAGAACGGTGCCTGGAGGCCGGCGCGCTTGTCCACGAAGAGCAGGATGCCGGCGGCCAGCGCCCCGAGCACCAGGAAGTGCAGGAGCCGGTCGAGCGCGATCAGTCGCAGCACGTAGCGGTCGCGCAGCGGCTTGCCGCGCAACGGCAGGACGATCTCGGGCCGCTCGGGCGGATGCGGCCGGTCCGGCTGCGCCGGCGGGGCCACCGGGACCCAGGCGTCGCACCGCAGGCAGCGGTGCCACCGCAGGCCGTCGCGGTCCTCGCGGGCCAGCAGCGCGTCGGCCGGCCGCACCCGCTGCGCCGTCACTCCTTCGAGACGGTGACCGTGCAGGGCGCAGCCCAACAGCTCGTAGCGCAACCGCCGCCGATCGCCGGCCGTCCCGGGCACCGGGGTCGGCGCCGCGCGCTCCTCCTCCGCCATGCGTTCCTCCGTCGCGACCGGTCGGGGACCTGCGGGCCCCTGCGGCACGTACCGCGAGGGGCATCCGGGGCCCAGTCTCGGGCACGGTCGGCGGCGATTCCGGGAATGCCGTGGCGGCGGCGCGTACCCGGGGGCGCGCCGAGCGGTCGCGCGGCGGCCGGGTCGGGCCGCGGCCGTCAGGGGCCGCAGGCGAGGTGGTACTCGACGGCCCGCCGGGTCGTCGGTGCGAAACCGAGGGAGACGAGGGCCGCCTCGAAGACGTCGTCGCCGGGCGCCACGCACGTCTCGACCGCCCGGATGCCGGCGGACTCCGCCGTGACCCGCCGCACCGCCAACGACACCAGGGCCGCCAGCCCACCGGCCGTGCCCTCCTCCTGCCGGTCGTGCACCAGCACCGCGCGGTCGCCGTCCACCTCCACGTCGCACCACGCACCGCCCATGCCCACCCGGAAGGACGCACCGTCCGCAGCCGGCAGCGCGGCGCCCCGGGCGTCCGGCGCGCCGGGCATCCCCTCGGCCACCTCGCGCCGCCACCACCGGTGGACCTCGTCGCCGGCGACCGCCCCCAGCTCCACCAGGGCGGCAGCGGTCCCGAGCGACATCTCGCCGGTGTCCTCGACCCACCGGAGGGTTCGGCCACCGGCCTCCCGCACCACCTGCGCCGCCGCCTCCAGCAACGGCACCCGGGCGTCCACGGGCCCCGCCACGACGCCCACGAACCGGAGATCGGGGTCGTCCGCCCCCAGGTCCAACAGCATGACCGCGCCGCCGCCCGCACCCTCCTCGCCTGCGACCACCACGGCGAAGGTCCGCGCGTCGGACCAGTATTCAGGGACCGTCTCGCGCTCCCGATGAACCCGCACAGATACCGACATAAGGCGATTATTTCACGCTCAAGGTCGTGGCGAGGAACGGGTGTTCAGTCAGCGCCGGTGCGCGGGCGGCACGCCGTCCCGGGCGGCCTCAGTGGACCGTGATCGTGATCGGGCGCGAGGCCGAGCGCGTCCGGGGGTGCTTGTCCTGGGGCGAGCGGCCCTCCAGGAGGACCGCTCGCAAGGACAGGTGGCCGTGGTACTTGGCGCGGACGGTGGCGTTGACCGCGCCGCCGGTGTGCCGCGCAGGCTTGGAGCACGCCACGTTGCGCCAGGGGGCGGTGCCGCTCCAGCGCTGCTGCACGCAGACCTTGTTGAAGGAGGAGTTGTCGTCGCTCGCCCTGGCGGTGGCGTGGACGGCACCGCCCTTGCCGACCGAGCGCGGGCCGGCGGTGAGGGAGAGCGAGGACTTCGCCGAGGCCGGTGCGGCGGTGGCTCCCAGCGCGGTCACTGCGACGGCGCCGATGAGGGCACAGTGGACGGTGCGGCGGTGGTGACGGGTCATCCTCTTCTCCTCCGTGGTCTGTCCGGGCGGTGGGGTCCGTGCGGTCCCGGATGCGGCGGGCCGAACGGTCGCCGCATCACGCGACTACCCCGCTGATCACATCACCTTACGTCTGCTTTGCCATGCCGATGACAGCTTTTGGGTAATTCTTGGACAAGAGGGTGTGCTGCGTGCAGTTGGCCCGTATATGCAACGCCGGCCCGGGTGCCGGGTCCGGCGCCGGTGAACTCGCCGCCACCGGCGCCGGTTCGGCCCTCCCGCGGGCGGTCAGTCGGCCAATGCGGTCAGCCCGGCGGGCAACGCACCGGTGTGCAGCACGCCCAACCGCTGCGTCGCGCGCGTGAGGGCGACGTACAGGTCACTGCTGCCGAACTCCGCCGGCTCCGCCACCAGCACGGTGTCGAACTCCAACCCCTTGGCCTGGCGCGGGTCGAGGACCACCACCGGCCGGGTCAGGTCGGGGGCGGGGCCGACGGCAGCCCCCGGGAGGACGGCCGCCAGGGCGGCGCAGTGCTCGCGCGGGGCGATGACCGCGAGCCGGCCCCGACCGTCGCGCGCCGTCTCGCGCGCCACCGCCTCCGCGACCGCCCGCGGCAGGTCGTCGGTGCGCTCGGCCCACGGACGGACCCCGGTGGAACGGATCGACCTCGGCGGCACGAACGACGGGTCGGCGGCCCGGGGGACCTCCGCCGCAACCGTCATGATCTCGGTCGGCGTGCGGTAGTTGAGGCCGAGCCGGACGTGTTCCCACCGGTCCTCGACGTACGGCGCGAGCGCCGCCTCCCAGGCACCGCAACCACCCGGCTCCGAGGTCTGCGCGGGATCGCCCACCAGCGTCATCGAGCGCGTCGGGCAGCGGCGCATCAACAGCCGCCACAGCATCGGGGAGAGCTCCTGCGCCTCGTCGACGATGACGTGGCCGAAGGCCCAGGTGCGGTCGGCCGCGGCGCGTTCGGCGGCGCTGCGGCGGTCGGCCTCCTCCTGGCGTTCGGCGAGTCGGTCCGCGTCGATCAGGTCGTGCGCGGCCAGCACCTCCGACTCCTCGTCGTCCCGGTCCTCGAACTCCTGCGTACGCGAACCGTAGGACAGGTCCAACACGCCCTGCGCGTAGGCGACGAGTTCCTGGCGTTCGGCCTCGGCGGCGGCCCGGGCGGCCGAGTCGTCCTCGCCGAGCAGTTCGGCCGCCTCGTCCAGCAACGCGACGTCCGCCGGCGTCCAGGCACCGCCACTGCGCCGGATCGCCGCCGCGTCGGCCTCGGGGAGGTGCACCGGTTCGGTGAGGAAGTCGGCGACGAGTTCCTGCGCGGTGAGCCTGGGCCACAACTCCCCGATGGCGCCGTGCACGTCGTGGCTGGTGGCGATGGCCTTGCCGAGCTGGGCGACGTCGTCCGGGCCGAGCAGGTTGGGACCTCCGTACGGGTCGGCGCCCAGTCGCTCGGTGAGTTGGGCGGTGAGCGCGTCGATCACGTGGAACGCGAAGTGCGGACGGGCGAGGTTGTGCGGCAGCTTGGTGTCCCGGGCCCGCCGGCGGGCCTCGGCCACGAGCGCGGCGTCCAGGTGCAGTTCACCGTCCTCGTGCTCGATGACGACGACGGGGTCGGGCAGCGTCTGCTGGTCGGACACGAAGCGCGCGAGGGCCTCCGCCATCCGCACGTCGCCCTTGACCGCGGCCGCGCGGGGCGAGTCGGTTCCGGTCGCGGTCACGCCCGGGAACAGCTCCCCGGGCGTCGCCAGCAGCACACCGGTCTCACCGAGTGACGGCAGGACCTGCCCGATGTAGCTGAGGAACGCCGGGTTGGGGCCGACGATCAGCACCGCGCGGCGGGCGAGCTGCTCGCGGTGCGCGTACAGCAGGTACGCGGCCCGGTGCAGCGCCACCACCGTCTTGCCGGTGCCGGGGCCGCCCTCCACGACGAGCACGCCGTGGTGCGGGGCGCGGATGATGCGGTCCTGGTCGGCCTGGATGGTCTGCACGATGTCGTGCATCCGGCCGGTGCGCGCCGCGTCCAGGGAGGCCAGCAGGAGGGCGTCCGCGTCCGCCTCTTCGTGGCCGGTGCGTTCGCGGTCGGTGAGGTCCAGGATCTCGTCGTGCAGTGCGGTGACCCGGCGGCCCTCGGTGGTGAGGTGGCGCCGGCGCCGCAGGCCCATCGGGGTGTGCCCGGTGGCGAGGTAGAACGGCCGGGCGACGTCGGCCCGCCAGTCGATGACCAGGGGAGTGCGCTCGGCGTCGGCACGTCGGATGCCGATCCGACCGATGTGGTGGTCGCGGCCGTCCCGGAACGCCAGTCGGCCGAAGCACAGCCCGTGTTCCCCGGCGTCGAAACCGGCCAGCAGCTCGGCCTGCTCGGCGAGCAGCACGTCCCGCTCCAGCCGTGCCTGGAACGTTCCGGAGGTCCGCGGGAGGGCCTGGTCGATGGCCGTCCGGGCCCCGGATCGCAGGGCGTCGAGGCGCTCGTGGAGCAGGTCCACGAATTCCTGCTCCTTACGCAATTCCTCGTTTGACAATTCGACTCCGCTCGAATAGACTGTGCAGTAACAAGTTTATTTGGGTTGCTTTTTCGCGAAATGCAAACGTTCAATATACGCGGAGAAATGGCCCGGCTGTCAAACCTCGATCGCAGGTAATGCGTCGGGGTTTTTTGTATTCCCGGCGGTGGAGCCCCGCGAGTCGAGTGATCGTCTCGACGCGCGGGGCTCCACCGCGGATCAGTTCGCGCGTGCCCGCGCGGCCGCGCGACTGAGCGGGCGGTCGCCGCCGGGCCGGGACCACCACAGGGCCTCACCACGGGTCAGGCCCGGCAGCCGGTGTTCGGCGGCCCGCACCCGACTGGCCGGAATCGTCCCCTTGACCAGCCATGACGTCAGCCCGCCCGCGGTCTCCGCGAGGTCCGCGCCCAGTGCGGCGAGGCACGAGGTGACCGCCGGCAGTGCGTCGAGCGGGACGTCCACGTCGAAGACGTGACAGGGCTCGTAGACCCGCGTGCCGGCGCGTTCCAGGGCCCGACCGAGGACCACCGGGGTCAGGCCCCGGAAGTCGCCGGCCGTGCTGACCGGGCTGGCGAAGCCCGAGCGGACGAGGGTGACGGTGCAGTCGGTGACCGCCCAGCCGTGCGGGCCGGAGCGGAGGGCGTCGTGCACGGTCTCCTCGATCGCGGTGTGGAAGGCGTGCGGGAGGGCGCCCAGTTCGGTCTCGTACCGGAAGACGACCCCGGCGTCCCGGGGCGCGGGCTCGACGCGCAGCCCGACGGTGGCCGCGAAACCGCTGGGGCTGGCCGCCTGCCGCCCCATCTCCTCGTACGCCTCACCGATGCCCACGGGGCGTTCCAGACAGACGGTCCGGCTGGGTGCGAAGACCGCCTCGATCCCGAAGTCGTGGGCCAGGGTCGCCGCGAGGACCTCCTTCTGGACCTCGCCGTAGAGGAGCACCGACGTGGCGCCGTCGGGCCCGGGACAGGTGTGGAGGAGCGGATCCTGCTCGGCGAGGCGCCGCAGTGCCGCGTGCAGGCGGCCCGCGGCACCGGGCGCCCGGTGCCGCGGGCGGACCAGCGTGCGCAGGGTCGGGGCGGGGAAACGGGGCGGGCGCGGGCCGTCGTCCCGGCCGGCGGGGTCGGTGAGCCGGTCGCCGACCCGGGCCTCCACCAGGCCGCCGACCCGCCCGATGCCGCCGGCCGTCAACTGCCGGGCGCCGTCGTCGCCGTGGCGCCCGGCGCCGCCGCGACCCGCTCGACCGACGACCTGGAGGGCGGTGATCTGGCCGGGGTGCGCCAGGGGCGCGCCGTCCGGGCCGTGCCGGTGCAGGGTCACGTGCTGCCGGGCCGACAACGTGCCGGAGAACAGGCGCACGTAGGCGGTCTTCTTCCCGGACGCTCCGCGCTCGACGGCGAACACCGTGCCGCGGGGCGGCGTCCCACCGGACGGGCCCGCACCGACGTCGACGGACGGCGGCCGCAGCAGGCCGGTGAGCCCGTCGACGAGCGCCCCGACGCCCTGACCACTGCGCGCCGAACCGAAGAAGACCGGATGCACCCGCCCCTGCCGGGTCTGTTCGGCGAGCGCGGTGCGCAGCGCGGCCGGGTCCGGGAACGGGCCGTCCACGACGCGGGCGAGCACCGTCTCGTCGACCTCGGCGAGGGTTTCGGCGACCCGGGTGCGGAACTCCGCCTCGTCGTCGAGGACGTGCGGGAGTGCCCGGGCCGACGGGGTGCCGAGGTCCCGCACCGCCGTCATGGAGAGCGGGTGCGGAACCAGCTTGTGCCGGACGTCGCCGAGGAGCGCCGCGGCGCGGGCGCCCGAGCGGTCGATCTTGTTGACGAAGAGCAGCACCGGGAGCTCCGCCTCCCGCAGCGTCCGCATCAGGACGCGGGTGTGGGCCTGGACCCCCTCGACGGCGGAGAGCACCAGTACGGCGCCGTCCAGGACGCCGAGGACGCGCTCCACCTCGGCGACGAAGTCGGTGTGCCCCGGAGTGTCGATCAGGTTGACCTGGGTGCTGCCGGTCGTGAAGGAGGTGACCGCCGAGTGCACGGTGATGCCGCGCTGGCGCTCGATGACTCCGGTGTCGGTCTGGGTGTCGCCGGCGTCGACGCTGCCGAGCCGGTCGATGGTGCCGGTGTCGAACAGCAGCCGCTCGGTCAGGCTGGTCTTACCCGCGTCGACGTGCGCGAGGATGCCGATGTTCAGGGTGTGCTGGATCTGCATGGGTGCCGTGGTCCTCGAAATTCACCGTCCGGAAAGGGCGCTGGGGGTTTTCGAGGAATCGGCGCATCGGGGGCTCCTGCTCTGCTGACGGTCGGTCGGCGCCCACCCTGCTGGCCCGGGCGCGGCAGCCGCAACCGATTTATCCCGTGCGGTGGGGGCCGGCGGACGTCGGTCCGCCGGCCCCCACCGGTCGTCGGGCGCGCGGTCAGTGTTGGCGGTTGCGCCCCAAGGTGAAGCGGTAGAGGAGCAGGACGATGAGGGAGCCGACGATGGCGGCGATCCACGTGGACAGGTGGAAGAAGCCGTTGATCGAGTGCACCCCGAAGATGACCTTGCCGAGCCAGCCACCCAACAGGCCGCCGACGATGCCGATCAGCATGGTGATCAAGCAGCCGCCTGGGTCCTTGCCAGGCATCAGGGCCTTCGCGATGGCACCGGCGATCAGCCCGATCAAAGCCCAGGCGATGATTCCCATGTCCGCACCCTCTCCTCAAGACCGGTCAATGCGTAAAGACTGGTTCCCCCTTTCGGGGGCGTCACGCGGGCCTGCTCCGAACGGGTGATGTCTGTGGGTGCGCGCCGCACGGTGCGGCGCCCCGCGGGGCGTGGGGCGCCGGTGCGCGGACGGCGGTCGACGTCGGTTGATCGGTCGAGTTGATCAACCTAGGCTTATCACCATGACTCGGAGTACGGACGTCGACGACCTGGCCGGTGCGCTCTACGGAAGCATCGGCCTGTTGGCCCGACGGCTCCGGCAGGTCCAGGCACCCGGTGAGCTCTCGTTGCCCGAGCGCGCGGCGCTGGCACGACTGGACCGGGGCGGTCCGGCGACGGCGGCCGAACTCGCCCGGGCCGAGCAGATCACGTCCCAGGCGATGGGGACCACGTTGGGCGTGCTGGAGGCGCGCGGCCTCGTCGACCGCCGTCGCGACCCGCACGACGGACGACGGATCATCATGTCGTTGACCGAGACCGGCGTCGAGGTGCTGCGGTACAAGCGCGACGCCCGGGCCCAACAGTTGGCCGCGGCCCTGGGCGAGCGCTTCACGGCCGCGGAGCTGGCGACGTTGCAGGCGGCGGCCCCGTTGATCGAGCGGCTGGGCGACAGCCTCTGACGCCGGCCGCGCTCCACCCGACGGTGGAGCGCGCGGGTGGAGAGCCGCTCCGGCCGTTCCGACCTCGGGGCCGATGTCGCTCCACCCGTCCGCCTCCTAGCGTCGAAGGCAGGTCGACGTCGTACCGGAAGGACCGGTGCCGGACCGCTGGAGGCCGTCGTGGGAACCGAAGGAACCGCACGGGCGCGAGGGGCGCGGCGGTGGTGCGCCGTGGGCGTACCGCTGACCGTCAACGTCGCGCTGCCGATGGTCCTGTACTACGTGCTGCGCGCGCAGGACGTGGCGCCGTGGCAGGCCCTGCTGCTGAGCGGCGTGACACCGGCGGCACACGCCCTGGGCGCGGCGCTGGTGCGGCGTCGCGTCGAGGTGTTCGACCTCCTCGTGGTCGTGCTGCTGGCGGTGTCGGCGGGCCTTTCGGCGTTCAGCGGCAGCCCGCGGGTGCTGCTGCTGAAGGACGCCGGCGTCCCCGCCGTCCTGGGGCTGTGGATCCTGGGCACCCGGTACGCGGCCCGGCCCTTCGCGTTCCACTTCGCGGCCCGGCTGCGCGGGCCGTCCGGTGCCGAGGCAGCCGAGCGTGCCTGGGCCCAACTGCCGGAATTCCGGAGCGCGTTGCGTGGGCTGACGCTCCTGTGGGGCGGTGCGCAGCTGCTCGATGCCGCGTTGAGCACGATGGCGGCGCTGGCGCTGCCGGTCGACCTGGTGCCGGTGCTCGGCAAGATCGAGTCCTGCACGATCCTCGGCGTGATGGTGGCGCTGACCGTCCGTCGCAGCCGTGCCTTCCGCGGCCGATACGGCCTCCCGCTCTTCGGCCCGCCGCCCGCGGCGGACCCCTCGGGTGCCGCCCCGATCCCCGCCGCCGGCGACGCGCTGCGGACGTGACGCCCGGGGCGGCCGGTCCGACGGGGCAGCGGGACGGTCGAGCGGGGGAGTCGGCGCGGGCGGCGTCACGGGTCGGCCGGTCCGTCGTTGGACCGGTCGACAATCTGCTCTCCCCTCATCTGGAGCCCCGATGAACTCCGTTGTACGTGGACGTGGTCGCGAACGCAGCCGTGCGGTGGCGGCCCTGGCCCTCGCCGTCGGCGCGGTGCTGCTGCCGGTGGCCACCGCGGACGCCGCTGACCTCGGCATGATCACCTACACCACCCCGGCCGGCCGGGCCGCCACCCTCAAGCAGCCCGAACCCGGCCGCTGCTACGCCATCGCGGGGGCCGGCACGACCTCCAACCTCTCCCTGGTCGGCAAGACCGCCCACTTCTACGCCCGGCCGAACTGCGCCGGACGTCCGGTCGCCGACCTCGGCCCGGGCAAGCACCGCAACCTGCGCTTCGCCTCCTTGCGCGTGGACGCCGACTGAGCCGGACCCGTACCAGGCGACGCCGGCGGGGTCCACGCCCCGCCGGCGTCCGTGCGCTGGGCTACGGCTGCGCCGGCCCGTCTATGCGGGTGAGCGGGGCCGGCCGTTGGAAGAAGTCCTTGGCGCGGATCATGGCGCGGTCGTCGTCGCGCACCTGGCCGGGGCGGGAGCCGTTGCCGAGCAGCACCCCGCCGAAGTCCATCCGCAGGTACGCCGCGGTGTGGTTGAGCGTGGTCACCAGGCCGTCGGCGCGTGCCTCGTCCGGGTCCGCCATGACCGTCACTCCCCACAGCGTCCCGCCCGCCATCCGCTGCGTGAAGTCCGAGCCGGGCACCGACAACCACCCCGACCAGTAGTCGAGGTAGCGCTTGGCCTGTGCGGAGAGCGTGTACCAGTAGAGCGGCGAGGCGATGACCACGTCCGTGGCCCGGAGCGTGGCCTGCCGCAACTCCTCCTCGAGCTCCCCGGCCGTCCAACCGTCGGACTCGTGGCGGCCGTCCTGGAAGTCGGGCAACGGCAGTCCGGACAGGTCCACCCACTGCTGCGGGACGTCGGCGGGGAGTTGGGCGGCGGCCGCACGGGCCAGGATCTCGGTGTTCCCGTCGGAGCGGGAACTGGCGAGGACGAAGAGGAACGAACGGTCCGCGCCGGCGGGGGCGGCGCCGGGCGTGGCACTGGACGTGGTCATGGCTGCTCCGGTCTCGGGTCCCCGGGTACGGCTGCCGCGGCGGAACGGATCGCCGCCCGAAGCACGGGGTCGCTGAATTCTTCGGTCATCCGCCTCCAACTCCCCTGCGCCGCTGCCTATTCCACGGATGCGGCGGACCGTTCGTACGGTGGACGGTCAGCGTCCCTCCGGCCCATGGGCGGCGAACTGGTCGAGGAGTCGGGACAGGGCGTCCGCGCCGAACATCAGCCGCAGGCTGGCGTCCGATGCGACGGCGGAAGCGGTGCTGCGCGGGAAGAGGGCCTCCTCGTAGGCGGTGAGGGCGGCCTCGCGGTCGGCCGGACGGGCGGCCAGCGCCCGGCCGAGTTCGGCGCCGTCCATCATGGCGAGGTTGGCCCCCTCACCGGCGAAGGGGGACATCAGGTGCGCGGCGTCGCCCAACAGGGTCACACCGGGGGTGCGGGGCCAGCGGTGGCCGACGGGCAGTGCGTGGATGCGGCGCGGAACCAGCGGGCCGTCGGCGTCGGAGAGCAGCCTCCGCAGCCCCTCGTCGAACTCCTCGAACCGGGCGAGGACGGTCTTCTTCGCGGTGTCGGGGTCGGTGAAGTCGAGGGTGTCGAGCCAGTCCTCGTCGGCCTTCAGCGCGGTGTGGACGTGCAGACTCCCGTCTCCCTCGCGGTGCGCGAGGAACCCCTTCTCGTCGCCCAGGCAGAGGAAGAAGCCGTCGCCGACCAGGGCGGCACTGTCGGGGTGGCGGGCCTCGGCGTCCCGCAGGTTGCTCTCGACGAACGAGATCCCGGTGTAGGTCGGGACCGCGTCGGACAACAGCGGGCGCACCCGGGACCAGGCGCCGTCTGCGCCGACGAGCAGGTCGGTGGTGAGCACGCTGCCGTCGGCGAAGGCGACCTCGTACCGGCCGTCCGCCAGCGCGCGCGTCCCGGTGGCCTTCCTGCCCCACCGGACGGTGCCCTCGGGCAGGGAGCCCAGCAACAGGTCGCGCAGCCGACCGCGGTCCACCTCGGGGCGGGTGCCGGTGCCGTCGTCCTCCTCGGCCCGCCGGAGGGTGCCCTGCGGGTCGAGGATGCGCAGCGCCTGCCCGCCGGCGTGGATCAGGCCGCGGAAGTCGTCGTACAGGCCGGCGGCGCGCAGGGCGAGCTGCCCGGAGTCCTCGTGGATGTCGAGCATGCCGCCCTGGGTGCGGGCGGTCGGCGAGTCCTCCCGCTCGAAGACGGCCGCCTCGATGCCGTGCACGTGCAGGACGCGGGCCAGCGTCAGGCCGCCGAGGCCGCCGCCGAGGATGACGAGGGGGTGGTGGGTGCTCATGGGGGTGCGGGCTCCTTGGGGTGGGGTGGGTGCGCCTGGGCAGGAGGGCCCGGGGCGCTCAGGCGGTGGCGGTGCGAGCCGGCCGCGCGGTGTCCGACATCCCGTTGACCAGTACATGGAAACCCCAGGTCAGGCGGTCTTCACCGGTACCGGAGAAGAGTTCGGCGCCGAGGGCGGCGAGCCGCGGGAAGGTCTGTGGCGAGGCGTGGCGCACCGCGGCCGTCAGGGCGTCCTGCTCGTCCTGGGCGTGCGGGGCGGCGTCGCGGGCGGACTGTTCGGCCGCGGTGGCGGTGCCGTACTGCAGGAGGGCGTCCACGCCCCAGGCGGCGCGGTCGTCCGGGACGCCGCCTTCGGCCAGTAGGGCCAGCAGGGCTTCCAGCAGTTGTAGGTAGTGCGGTCCCGACGGGCGGGTCACCAGGGCCGAGCGGGCCAGTTCCGGGTGTGCGAAGAGGACCGAGGTGTAGGACGACAGGACGCGGGCCAGGCGGTCGCGCCAGGCGCCCGCGGCGCCGGCCGGCCGGAGGTCGACCTCGCCCAGCAGCTCGTCCAGGACGGCCGCGTGCAACGCGGCGGTGTTGGCCACGTACACGTAGAGCGAGGCCGGGCCGGTGTCCAGTTCCTTCGCCAGGCGACGCATGGTCACCCGCTCCAGGCCCTCGCTCCGCATCAGCGCGACCGCGGTCGCGACGATCCCGGTCCTGGTCAGGGCGGGCTTCGCGGGGCGCTCGCGGCGGCTGCGCGGGGCGGTGGGGCGGCTGGCGGCGGTGGGCTCGGCTGGGGTTCCCGGCGTGGTGGGCATGGATGCCACTGTAACGAACGCGTTCGTTACGAACAAGTTCGTTAGCGGGAATCCTGTGCGGTGGGGTGCCGCGGCGGAACGGGGCGAAACGCCTGGCCGGCGGTGGCCTGGCGGGTGTCGGACGATTGCCAGGCATCGGTCGGGCGGAAATGGGCAGGTGGTCCTGATCCACCACGGCTACCGTTGGCGCCGCCGCGCGCCGGCAGCAGCCGGGTGCAGTACCGCACGAAGGATGAGGAATGGACCTGACCGCACGCACGCCCGCCGAACTCTCCGACCGGCTCACCGCACTCCGCGCCGAGCACCAGCGGCTCAAGGGCCGTGGTCTGCGCCTGGACCTGACCCGCGGCAAGCCCGCCGCCGAGCAGTTGGCGCTGTCGTCGGCCCTGTTGGGCCTGCCGGGCCTGGACGACCACACCGCCGCGGACGGCACCGACTGCCGCAACTACGGCGGTCTGCGCGGCCTGCCCGAACTGCGTGCGACGTTCGCCGCCCTGCTCCAGGTGCCGGCGGAGCAGTTGGTGGCGCTCGGTAACTCCAGCCTTGAGCTGATGTACGAGTGCCTGGTGGACGCCGTGTTGTTCGGCGTGGTGGGCGGCGACGCGCCCTGGCCGCGGGAGGGGCGGACGGCCGTGTTGTGCCCGGTGCCCGGCTACGACCGGCACTTCGCGATCTGCGAGAAGCTCGGCATCGACATGATTCCCGTGCCGATGACCCACACCGGCCCGGACATGGACGAGGTGGAACGCCTCGTCGCCGACGAGCGGGTCAAGGGCATCTGGTGCGTGCCCAAGTACAGCAACCCCACCGCCGCCACCTACTCCGCCGAGACGGTTCGCCGCCTGGCCGCCATGGAGACCGCCGCCCCCGATTTCCGCATCTTCTGGGACAACGCCTACGCGGTGCACCAGGTGGCCGGGGTGGACGAGCCGCTGGCGGACATACTCGGCCTGAGCGTCGAACACGGCCATCCCGACCGGGTCTTCGTCTTCGGATCGACCTCGAAGATCACCGCGGCCGGCAGCGGCGTCGCCTTCTTCGGATCCTCGCCGGCCAACGTCGCCTGGCTCCTCGGCCACCTCGCCAAGCGGACGATCGGCCCCGACAAGGTCAACCAGCTCCGCCACGCCCGCCTCCTGCCCGACGCGCCGGCCGTGCACGCCCACATGGCCCGCCACGCCGCCGTGCTGCAACCCAAGTTCGAGCTGGTCGACGCCCTCCTGGAGAAGCGGCTCGGGGGCACCGGGGCGGCCTCCTGGACCCGTCCCCGGGGCGGCTACTTCGTGAGCCTGGACGTGCTGGACGGCTGCGCGGCCCGCGTGGTGGAACTGGCCGCCGACGCCGGCGTCGCCCTGACCCCCGCGGGTGCCACCTTCCCCTACGGCAAGGACCCCCGGGACCGCAACATCCGCCTCGCGCCCAGCTACCCCGACCCCGACGAACTCCGCGACGCGGTCGAGGCCCTGACGCTCTGCGTCGAACTCGCCTCGGTGGAGCACCTGTTGGCGGCGGCCGGCACCCCCGCCTGAGCGCGGCGCGCACGGCCCGCTCCGCAGCGGCACGGCTCCCGGGACGACCACGGACCTCCCGTGAGAGGATCCCGGCCCGAGCGGTGCGGAGCGCGCCGTGCGAACGGCAGCCGGCTCCGGCCGGTCGAGGAGGGTGACGGTGTTCGCGACATCCCTGGGGGCGGACGGTGCGGAGCTGCGGCCGCTGGAGCCCTGGCAGGCCGAGGAGTTCCTGGCGCACATCGACCGCGGCCGGGAGTTCATCGGCCGCCACAACGGACTGCCGGACGTCATCACCGACCTGGCGTCGAGCCGCGCGTACCTGACGTCGTACGCCGAGAAGGCCGCGGCCGACACCGGACGGATCTACGGCATCCGCACCGGCGGTGAGCTGGTCGGGGCGATCCTGCTGCGGACGATGGACACCGCGCAGGGCGTGGCCGAGGCCGGCTGCTGGCTGGAGCCGTCGGCGGTCGGCAGGGGGCTGGTGACCCGGGCGGTGCGGGCGGTCGTGGACTGGGCCGTCGAAGAACGGGGGATCCACCGCGTCGAGTGGTGGGTCGCCTCGGCGAACGCGCCCAGCATCGCGGTGGCCCGCCGGCTCGGCATGACGCGGGAGGGCGTGCTGCGCGAGAGCTACGCGTACCGCGGCGCGCGGCACGACATGGAGATCTGGTCGGTGCTCGCGCCGGAGTGGCGGGCGCACCGGGCGGCCGCGTCCTGACGCCGCGGCGCCGTCCCGCGGGGGCACGTTCCGTGCTCACCGGGCCACGCTGCGGAACGCGGGCAGGTCGTCGGCCGTCCGGGTGGCGCCGCCGGGTGCGACGGTCGTAGCCTGCTCCGCAGAGAGGCAGCGACCGCCCCGCGGGGACGCGTTCGGGCCGTGACGGCATCCGCACCCTGCGTCGCAGCCGGTGTCCGAGACATCCATCCGTGCGAAGCGGCTGAGGAGCGGATATGCGATTTCACAGGGCAACGGCAGCACTCATGGTCTGTGCGGGGGCGGCACTGGCGACGGCCACCATGCCGGCGTCCGCCTCCGCCGCCACCCCGCCCACTACGGGCAACCGTGTGGCGGTCATCGACTGCACCGGCAACGCACAACACCAGCCAGGCACCTTCATGCTCGCCTGCGGAGACGGCAACAACGTCCTGACGTCGCTGCGCTGGTCGCAGTGGCACTCCCGGTCCGCGGTGGCCGAGGGCACGGACATGGTCAACGACTGCCAGCCCTACTGCGCGGCCGGCCACTTCCACGGCTATCCCGTGCGGGTGCGCCTGGACACCCCGCAGGCCCGGACCGGTCACGACGGACAGCGGCACTTCACCCGCGTCACGCTGACCTACCCCGCGGGCCGGCCGGCCGACACGCCGCGCGTGGTCACCCTGAACCTCTGGAGCTGACGGCACCGCCCCGCGTCGGGGCGGGAGCCGCCCCGCCCCGACGCGCCACGGGTCACTTCAACCGGCCCGTCCTGGCGAGCTGTTCGCTGCCGAGGCCGGTCGCCCCGAAGTTGGCGAGGTCCTTGCGGACCGCGAGGATCTGCGGCCGCTGGTAGAGCGGGAGCGAGTGGCCGAGTTCCCAGACCGCCGCGTCCGCCTGGTTGTAGAGGGCGATCTGCTTGCGCACGTCGGTGGTCCGGGACGCCGCGAGCAGCAGTCGGTCGACCTCGGGGGAGGAGACCCCGCCGTAGTTGCTGAAGGTGTTGCCGCCCTGCGGCATGCGGTAGCCGCTGTACGCCTGGGAACGGAAGACCTGATCGACCTGGCGGAACTGGCTGAGGTCGTAGTTGCTGCGGTGGACGTACTTGTCGAAGTAGTCGTTGGACGGCACCTTGCGCAACTGGGCGTCGACGCCGATCTCACCGAGCATCTGCTGCGTGAGCTTCGCCTGGTCCATCGCCAGGCCCGCGGTGTCCGACGGCAGCACGTACTCCAGGGTCAGCCGCGCACCGTCCTTGGTGCGCGGCTTGCCGGGGCCGGCGTCCCGCCAACCGGCCGCTTCCAGCAGCTTCTTGGCGCGGGCGACGTCCCGCTTGCCGAACGACCCCGCGTTGTCCCGGTAGCCCTCCTGGTTGGGCATGAAGAAGTGGTTGCCGAGCACCTTCGGCTGGAAGGGCAGGTCCTTGCCGGCCACCTTCGCCAACGCCGTGCGGTCGACCCCCAGCATCACTGCCTGGCGGACCCGGAGGTCCCGGAGCGGGCCGCGCCGGCCGTTGAGACTGAGGGTCACCTGGTCCCAGCGCGCGCCGATGCGGATGTCGGTCCCCTTGTCGCCCTTCAGCCGCTGGTACGCCTCGGGACTGGCGGCGCTGGTGTAGTCGATCTCCTTGTTGAGGTACGCGTCGACGTAGCTGGAGCCGTCCAGCGCCCAGAAGATCACCTTGTCCAGTTTCGGCTTCTCGCCCCACCAGTTGGGGTCGGGAACCGCGGTGATGGTCTGTGCAGTCCGGTCGTAGGCGCCGATCCTGAAGGCGTTGGCGGTCACCGGGACGGTGCCGGCCCACGCCTTGGCGAAGCTCTCCGGGGTGGCGTTGAGCGAGGCCGGCAGCAGCGGGTCGAACAGGTTCTGCCAGTCCGCGTACGGGGTGCCGAAGGTGACCGTGACCTCCTGGTCGTCGGCGCCCCGGGCGACGTCGGAGATCTGCGCGTAGCCGCTGGTGTCCGCGGCGGCGAACCGCTTGTCCCGCCCGTTCAGCGCCTTCCACTGGGCCGCGAAGTCCCGCCAGCCCAGCGGCTTCCCGTCGGACCACTTCGCCTTCGGGTTGAGGCGGTACCTGACCACCTGCGGGGCGGTGGAGACGACCTCGGCGGAGGCCAGGAAATCGGGGTTGCGGTGCGGAACGCCCTTGGCGTCGAGCCGGAACAGCTGCGGCTCGACCAGTTCCGTGATGGCGGAGGCGTCGCCCTGGGTCCCGTCGACCTGGTTGGGGTTGTACTGGCTGATCCACTGCTCGATCGCCATCTTCAGGGTGCCGCCCTGTTTCAGGTCCGCGACCGGGTGCGGATTGAGGTCCTGGGCGCCGGCGGCCGGCACCGAACCGCCCCGCGACGCGTCGTCCGACGCACCCCCGGAACCACCACAGGCTGTGATCACCGCGGCGGTGGAAAGGGTCACGACGGCCAACGCCAAGGCTCTGCGGGACCGGTTCATGCTGCGCTTCCTCTCGATGGACGAGCGCCGCACAACTACGGCGCACAGGCACCGTAAGCCGGTCCAGACCTTTTGAAATCCCCAGGTCAGAGCATTTATCAAGGCTGCAATGAAGGGTTCATGCAACTGCCTGGCACGGCCACATCGGTGCGATAGCGTCTGGCGGCACCGCCCCCCTGCGAAGGATGCCCACCCGTGTTCGCCCACCTCGTCAAACGCCTCGGCTATTACGCTCTGTTGCTGGCGCTGGCCGTCGTCATCTCGTACGTCCTGTCCTCGCTGGCCCTGTCACCACGCGGCTACTTCGAAGGCAGACAGCCGGCACCACCACCCGAAGCCATCGACACCCAACTCACCGCGCTCGGCATCAACGACCGCACCCCGCTGTGGGAACGGTTCGGCGACTGGCTCGGCCACGCGCTCCGCGGCGACCTCGGCCGCACCCTCGACTCCTCGGACGTCGGCACCGAGTTCGGCCGCCGGATCGGCGTCAGCCTGCGGCTGCTGCTGGCCGGCACGGTCCTCGGCACCGTCGGCGGCGTGCTCCTCGGAACCTGGGGAGCGGTGCGCCAGTACCGGTTCTCCGACCGCGCCGTGACCCTCTTCGCGTTCCTGCTGCTCGCCACCCCCACGTTCCTGCTCGCCGTCCTGCTCAAGACCGGCGCCATCCACGCCAACGAGGCGGCCGGCCGCGAACTCATCAGCTTCACCGGCGAGCGGACACCCGGCCTGACCGGGAACTTCGCCACCCTGTTCGGCGACCGCGCGGTGCACCTCCTGCTGCCGACCCTCGCCATCGCGCTCGGCACCGCGGCCGCCTACAGCCGCTACCAGCGCGGCACCATGCTCGACGTGCTCGGCTCGGACTTCCTGCGGACCGCCCGCGCCAAGGGCCTGCGCCGCCGCACCGCGGTCCTCAAGCACGGCCTGCGCACCGCCCTCGTCCCGATGTCGACGTTCTTCGCCTACGGCTTCCTGGCCCTGTTCACCGGCGCCGCCTTCACCGAGAAGGTCTTCGGCTGGCACGGCATGGGTGCCTGGTTCATCGACGCGGTCGGCAAGGGCGACGTCAACTCCGTCGTCGCCGTCAACGTGTTCGCCGCCGTGGTGGTGCTGCTCGCCGGCTTCCTGGCCGACGTCCTGCACGCCGCGCTCGACCCGCGCGTCCGGACCAGCTGAGGAGCCGCACCCATGAACCGCATCGCGCTGCGCCGCTTCGTGCGCAACACCAACGCCGTGCTCGGCGCCGGCCTCCTGCTGCTGCTCTTCCTGCTGGCCTTCGCGGGCCCCTCCCTCACGCACTGGAGCCACACCGACATCGACTACACTGCCCTGCGTCAACCCCCCTCCGCCACACACTGGTTCGGCACCAACAGCATCGGCCAGGACGTCTACGCACAGGTGCTCCGCGGACTGCAGAAGTCCCTGCTGATCGGCCTGCTGGTGGCCTTCCTCGCGACCGTCCTGGCCTCCTTCGCCGGTGCCTGCGCCGGCTACTTCGGGGGCTGGACCGACCGGCTGACCACCCTGTTCATCGACCTGCTGCTGGTCTTCCCGGCCTTCCTCATCATCGCGATCGTCTCGCCCCGCCTGCGCTCGGCGAACTGGCTCGCCTTCGTCGGCCTGCTGGCCGCCTTCGGCTGGATGCTGACCGCCCGCGTGGTCCGCTCGATGACCCGCTCCCTCATCGCCCGCGACTTCGTCCGCGCCGCCCGCCTGATGGGCGTCCACCCGCTGCGCATCATCGTCCGCCACGTCCTCCCCCACATCGCCTCGTTCCTCATCGTCGACGCCACGATCGCGGTCGGCGGCGCGGTGATGAGCGAAACCGGCCTGTCCTACTTCGGCTTCGGCGTCCAACCGCCCGACGTCTCCCTGGGCACCCTGATCGCCGACGGCACCGGCGCCGCCCTCACCTACCCCTGGATGTTCTTCTTCGCCGCCGGACTGCTGGTGGTGTTCGTCCTCGCCGTCAACTTCCTCGGCGACGGGCTGCGCGACGCCCTGGACCCGACCTCGGACCGGGCCCGCGGGCGGCGCGCGTCCCGAGCCCGCCGCCCCGCACGGCCCGCCCCGCGCACGCCCCACCGCACCGAGCACCGCGCCCCGGAAAGGACCGCAGGAGCATGACCGCACCGCACACGGACACCCACCGGCGGACCGGCCCTTTGCCCACCGGCAGCCGTCCCGACCCCGCCCGCCCCACCGACGCCGTACTGCGCGTCCGCGATCTGCACGTCGCGTTCGACGGCCCCCGAGGCCCGGCCCCCGCCGTACGGGGCGTGGACCTCACCCTGCACCGCGGCGAAGTCCTCGGCCTGGTGGGGGAGTCCGGTTCCGGCAAGTCCACCGTCGCCCTCGCCGCCCTGGGCCTGCTGCCCGACACCGCCCGGGTCAGCGGCTCGGTGACCGTCGCCGACACCGAACTCGTCGGCGCGAGCGACGCGGCGCTCTCCCGGCTGCGCGGACGCCGCATCGCCATGGTCTTCCAGGACCCGCTGTCCGCACTCACCCCCGTCCACCGGGTCGGCGACCAGATCGCCGAGGCCATCCGCGTCCACCACGACGTCTCCCGGGCCCACGCCCGCCGGCGGGCCGTGGAACTCCTCGACCTGGTCGGCATCCCCGACCCCGCCGTCCGCGCCGCGGCCTACCCCCACGAATTCTCCGGCGGGATGCGGCAGCGCGCCCTGATCGCCATGGCCATCGCCAACGAACCCGACGTCCTGCTCGCCGACGAACCCACCACCGCCCTCGACGTCACCGTCCAGGCCCAGGTGCTCGACGTGCTGCGCACCGCACAGCGCACCACCGGCGCGGCCCTGCTGCTGGTCAGCCACGACCTGGGCGTCATCGCGGGGATGGCGGACCGGGTGGCGGTCATGTACGCCGGCCGGATCGTGGAGTCCGGCCCGGCCACCGAGCTGTTCGCGACGCCCCGGATGCCGTACACCATGGGCCTGTTGGGCGCTGTGCCCCGGCTCGACGAGCCGGTGGCGGCGCCCGACGCGGGCGCGCCGGTCGACTCCGCCGCGCCCGGCCGCCGGACGCCCCTGATCCCCATACCCGGCGCCCCGCCCGAGCCGCACGACCTGCCCGCCGGCTGCGCCTTCGCCCCGCGCTGCCCGTTGGCCGACGACGCCTGCCGGACCGCGGAGCCGGTGCTGTTGCCGCTCGACTCGGTCGGGCGGAACGGCTCGTACGCGGCCTGCCGGCACGCGGACCGGATCGCCGCCGACGGGCTGACCGCCACCGACGTCTACCCCGCGCCGCCCGCCCCCGCCGGCCGCACCGTCGGGTCCGACGGCGACCCGGGCCCGGGCGGCCGCGCGCCCGTCCTGAAGGTCACCGGCCTCACCAAGACCTTCCCCGTCCGCAAGGGAGCGCTCTTCCCGCGCCGGGTCGGCAGCGTCCACGCGGTGGACGGCGTCGACCTCGACGTCCGGCCCGGCGAAACGCTCGGCCTGGTCGGCGAATCCGGCTCCGGCAAGACCACCGCGCTGATGGAGGTGCTGGCCCTGACGGCACCCGAGGGCGGCACCGTGGAAGTGCTCAGCCACGACACCCGGACCCTGGACCGGGCCGTGCGCAAGGAACTCCGCGGCCAGGTGCAGATCGTCTTCCAGGACCCCCTGTCCAGCCTGGACCCCCGGCTGCCGATCGGCGAGATCATCACCGAGCCGCTGCGCGCCCAAGGCGCCGACCGGGCCCAGGCGGCCGCCCGCGTCCCTGAGTTGCTGCGCCTGGTCGGGCTCTCCCCGGACCACGCGGACCGCCCGCCGCACGCCTTCTCCGGCGGCCAGCGCCAACGCATCGGCATCGCCCGCGCGCTGTCCGTCCGACCGCGGCTGCTGGTCCTGGACGAACCGGTCTCCGCCCTCGACGTCTCCGTCCAGGCCGGCGTCCTGAACCTGCTCACCGACCTGCGCGCCGAACTCGGCCTGTCGTACCTCTTCGTCTCCCACGACCTGTCCGTCATCCGCCACGTCGCCGACCGGGTGAGCGTGATGTACCTGGGGCGCACCGTCGAACACGGGCCGGTGGCCGAGGTGTTCGGCGCGCCCCGACACCCCTACACCCGCGCCCTGCTGTCGGCGGTGCCCCTGCCGGACCCGGTGCGCGAGCGGGGTCGCGAACGGATCCTGCTGCCCGGCGACCCGCCGAGCCCCACCCGACGGGCCACCGGCTGCGGCTTCCGCAGCCGCTGCCCGCTGTACGCCGCACTGTCCGCGACGTACGACGCCGACCGCCGCAGCCGCTGCGAACGGCAGGCCCCGGCCCTGACCGCACCCGGCCCCGGCCGTTCCGCGGCCGCCTGCCACCACGCCGAACGGCCCTGACCGGCCCGGCGCCACGACCACCCGACCCGGGGAGCCGCCGCTCCACAAGAGCCCGGCGCCCCACACCTCCACCCACCACCCGAGGGAACGCACACCATGCACCACACCGCCTTGCACCCCGCCGCCCGGCGCCCCGAGACCGGGCGGCCCGCCGCGCCGCGCCGCCGCGCGCTCCTGGCGACCGCCGCCGCGACCGCCCTCGCCCTCCTCGTCGCCGGCTGCGGCACCGCCGGCTCCCAGGCGCACCGCATCCGGGTCGGCGTCAGCGGCGACTCCACCGAATGGGACGTGCTCGCCGAGGAGGCGAAGAAGCAGGGCCTTGACGTCGAGGTGGTGCCGTTCGACGACTACTCGCTGCCCAACAAGGCGCTGGCCGCCGGCGACATCGAACTGAACGCCTTCCAACACCTGGTGTTCCTCGCCCAGTCCAACACCGAGAACGGCACCGACATCGTGCCGCTGGCGCCGACCAGCGTCGTTCCCATGGGCCTGTACTCCAAGAAGGCCAAGCGGCTGGCCGACCTCCCGGACGGCGCCCGGATCGCCCACCCCAACGACCCGGCCAACGAAGGGCGGGCCCTGCGGCTGCTGGCCCGGGCCAAGCTCATCGAGCTGAAGCAGGGCACCGGGCTCTACGCCACCGCGGACGACATCGCCGCCAACCCCCACCACCTGCGCTTCACCCCCGTCAACGCCCAGCAGACCCCCCGGCTGCTCGCCGACGTCGACGCCGCGGTCATCAACGACGGCGTCGCCTCGCTGTCCGGCATCCGCGCGCAGACCGCACTGGTCAAGGACGACCCGCAGAGCCCCGACATCCGCCCCTACCTCAACGTCATCGCGGCCCGCGCCGAGGACCGGGACAACCCCGACTACGCCAAGGTCGTCAAGCTCTACGCCAGCAAGGCGGTGCAGGACGAGGCGCGCCGGACCTCCAACGGCACGGCCGTCCACCTCAACCTCTCCGCGGCCGAACTGGCCGCGGAACTGGCCCGCGTCGACCGGCAGCTCAAGGGGGCGTCGTGACCACCCCACCGCCCTCCGCGCAACCCCGCCCCCTCATCCAACTCGACGACGTCAGCAAGGAGTTCGCCGGCGGGACGGTCGCCGTCGACCGGGTGTCGCTGGCCGTCGCGCCGGGCAGCGTCTTCGGCATCGTCGGCCACAGCGGCGCCGGCAAGTCCACCCTGCTGCGGCTGATCAACCTGCTGGAGACGCCCACCACCGGCACCGTCACGGTGGCCGGCCAGGAACTCACCGCCCTCGGCAGTCGCCAACTACGCGCCGCCCGGCGGGACATCGGCATGGTCTTCCAACAGTTCAACCTCTTCCGCTCCCGCACCGTCCTCGGCAACGTCGCCTACCCGCTGCGGCAGGCCGGCGCCACCCGCGCCGAAGCCCGGGAACGGGCCGCCGAAGCCCTGCGCTTCGTCGGCCTCGCCGACCAGGCCCGGCGCTACCCCGAGCAACTCTCCGGCGGCCAGCGGCAACGCGTCGGCATCGCCCGGGCCCTGGCGACCGAACCCCGGGTGCTGCTCTGCGACGAGGCGACCTCGGCGCTCGACCCGCAGACCACCCAGGAGGTGCTGGCGCTCCTGCGGCGGGTCAACGACGAACTCGGCGTCACGATCGTGCTGATCACCCACGAGATGGAGGTGGTGCGGGCGGTCTGCGACCGGATGGCGGTGCTGGACGCCGGGCGGATCGTGGAGATGGGCCCGGTCCGGGAGCTGTTCGCGGCGCCCCGACACCCCACCACCCGGGCGTTCGTCCGCAGCGCCGTGCAGGCGTCACCGCTCCTCGACCTGCTGCCCGCGGCCTTGCGGAAGCACGGCGTGGACGAGGCCGTCGCCGCGTCCGTCCTGGCGGAGGTGGGCGCATGATCCAGCAGGACTGGAGCCTGCTCTGGCCCAAGATCACCGAAGCCACCGGCCAGACGCTCTACATGGTGCTGGCCACCCTCGCCCTCTCCGGCCTGCTCGGCCTGGTCGTGGGACTGGCCCTCTACGCCACCCGCAAGGGCGGCATCCTCCAGCAACGGGCCGTCTTCGTCGTCCTCAGCACGGTGGTCAACGTCGTCCGCCCGGTGCCTGCGCTGATCGCGATCGTCGTCCTCTCCCCGGTGACGCGGGAGTTGATCGGCACCGCGGTGGGCACCGACGCGGTCGTCCTCCCCATGACGGTGATCGCCACGTTCGGCGTGGCCCGCATCGTGGAGAGCAACCTGCTCGCCGTCGAACCCGGCGTCATCGAGGCGGCCCGGGCGATGGGCACCAGTCCGGTGCGGATCCTGCTGACGGTCCTGGTACCGGAGGCACTGGGACCGTTGATCCTCGGCATGACGTTCATGCTGGTCGCGCTGATCGACTTCTCGGTGATCGCCGGCACGGTGGGCGGCGGGGGAGTCGGCAACCTCGCGATCACCCACGGCTATCTGCGGTTCGACACCCGGGTGATGGTGGTGACCGTCGTCATCCTCATCGTCCTGGTGCAAGCCGCCCAACTGTTGGGCAACGTCCTTTCGCGCAAGGTCCTCAGGCGCTGACGCGGACCCACGGCGTCGCCAACGCCCCGGCCACGGCCCCGCGCAGGCACTCGGATACCCTGACCGCTGCCGCAGCGCGGGCGGTGCCCGGCCACCGGAGGAGAAACCGGCGGCCACCGGTGCCGTCCCCCTCCGGGAGCCCGGGCCGGGGCGGCGGCGGAACCACCCACCAACCGCAGAGGACGACATGCGCAACAAGCACCGACTGGTACGGGCCGGAATGGTGGTGCTGCTCGTCGCCGGCCTGGGCGCGTGCGGCGGTGGCACGAACGGCGCCGCGCCCGGTACGGGCAGCGGCGGCGGCACCGGATCCGGCGGTCAGGGCGCTCCGCCGCGCCCGGACGGCGTCTCGGGAGTGCGCGCCGACGTCCGGCACCTCAGCCGGCAGACGACGGCGGCCACCCGCCCGCACCGGGTCACCACCTGCACGCCCGCCACCCGGCAGGTCAAGCACACCAAGCGCAGCGGCCGCACCAAGAAGACCTGGTACAGCACCGAGCACTACCAGGACTGCCACAAGACCACCCGCGGCACCGAGTCCTACCGCCGGGTGATCCGCCCGGAGCGCTGGTGCGTGAAGCTGGACGACGTCAACGGCGACCCGAAGAAGGACGCCGTCTGGTACCGCGTCACCTCCACCACCTACCACCAGGCACTCGGCGCGGACGCCCGCGCCCGCCTGCGGTTCACCCCGACCGGCACCGGCTGCTGAGCCACCGGGGAACCGGCCGTGGTGGATGCCGCGGCCGGTGCCCGGCCCGGGCCCGGCGAGCGGGGCCGTCCGCCCCGCCGCCGCACCCGGTCGCGTCCTGATTCAGAGCGCCCGGCCGAAGAGGTCAACCAGCGCCCGCCAGTGCCGCTCGTTCGCTTCGGCGTCGTACATGGCGGTGTCGCTCTGGGTGTACCCGTGCTGGGCGCCTTCGTACAGTTCGCTGCGGTACCGGAGCCCCGCGGCGTCCAACGCCCGCTCCAACTGCTCGATCTGCTCGGTCGACATCGAGTGGTCCTGGTCGGCGTGGCCGAAGTACAGCTCCGCCGTGACACGGTCGAGGAGCAGGTGCGGACTGTCCGCCGCGTCGGTGACGAGGTTGCCGGCGTGGAACGAGCCCACCGCCGCGACCCGGTCGGGGAAGGCCGCGGCCGTACGGAGCGCGAGCACGCCGCCCATGCAGTAGCCGGTGGCGCCCACCGGGCCGTCGGAGACCAGCGGCGAGGCGGCCAGCCAGTCGAGGTAGGCACCGGCGTCCCGCATCGCCAGCTCGGGGGTCAGCGCGCGGATGAGGGGCATGAGCTGGGTGAAGATCTCGGGCCGCTCGGCGGGGGAGACGTGGTCGGGAAGCTCCAGGAGGGGAGCGCGCCCGGCGCGGTGGAGGACGTTGGGCACCAGCACCGCGTACCCGTGCCCGGCCAGTCGCCTGGCCATTGCCTCCAACGAGGGGCGGAGCCCGAAGGCGTCCATGTAGAGCAGGACTCCGGGGTGCGGGGCGCCGTCGTCGGGGTGGGCGAAGTAGGCGTCGGCGGTCCCGTCCGGGGTGGGGAGGTCGAGTGATGCACCGTGCACAGTGGTCATGCCCACACGGTAACCCCTTGGCCGCTACATCTTCCGTCCACGGAGCGGGGAGTCACCCCGAAGCCGCGCGAACGAGTGGGGACGCCCGACGACGCAGTGCAGGTCGGTGGGGTCGGACCAGGCGATCCCCACCCCTCTTGGCGGGCACGACAGTTGGCCGGGCACCGCGCCTTGGTACCGGGACCGGCCGCGGACGGCCGTGCGGGCCCGCTGGTGGGCGGGCCCGCAATCGCACCGCGTGCGGAGGCCGGGTCAGGCCACCGCGTACGTGCCCCGCCCGGGGCGGGTGACCAGGTCCGTCTTCTTCACGGCCCGGTCGAGGGTGTTGCGCACGGACTCGATCTGTCCCGGGGTGGCTTCCCGGCCCAGTGCCTCGTTGATGTCCCGCGGACGCATCGGCGTGCCCGAGCCCTTCAACACGTCCAGTGCGGCGCCCAACAGGCTGCCGGCGTCCTTTTCCTTGGTGGTCGGCTGCTTGGCGACCGCGGCCCGCTTGGGCGCCGCCTTCTTGGCCTGGGGCTTCGCCGGTGCGGCCTTCTTGGCGGCCGGCTTCTTCGCCGTGCGGCGCTTGGCGCGCGACGACGTCGCGGCCCGCGGCTGGGGCACGACGGACGCCGCGCCCTCGCCCTCAGGCTCGGCCGCCGGCTCGTCCGCGACCGGCGCCGCGGCCCGAACCTCGTCGGACCCTTCCTGGCCGGCGGCCTCCGCATCCGCGGGCGCCGTGACGGTGACCGAACCAACCGCCACCGCCTGCCTGTCGGGGACGGCGGCACCGGTCAACACCCGCAGGTGCTCCAGTGCGCTGCGGGCGGACGTCGCCCGCTGCACCACGGCGTCGAGTTGGCTGCGCAGGTGCTGTTCCTGCTCTTCGAGCTCCGGCAGTACGCCTTCGAGATTCTGGATCGTCTGATGGAGAACGGACTCAGTCATGTGCTTCCTAACCTCACGGGGGAATGAGATTCCAGTCACCATACGCCCAACGACCGTGCTGCGGGAGAGGGGACGGCCTTGGCGGGATGATCTGACGGAAGTGCACCGGGTCCGGACGAGCCCGTGCGTGCCTGCGGAAGGTGCCCCGGGCGCCGCCCGGTCAACTGCCTGGAACCCCTCCGGCCTGGGCGGATGTCCACTACGGCGGTGTGCGGTCGATGCCTTGGCCCAGGCCGGTGTTGGCGCGCCCGGAGAAGCGGCACAGACGCCAGGCGCGGTGGTTCGCCGGGCGCTCAGGCGTGCGAGGCGTACGTCCACGGTGTTCGGCGCCGCCCCGGTGCAGTCGGCTGCGGCCTGCGCCGGTCACCAGGCGGGTTGTCCTGAACACGCTGCAACAGGCCCTGCAATGCGCCATGTTCGGCCACCAGGTACCGGCTACCGGACGACGTGGCCGGCCGCGCTCGGAGCACGGGCGAGGTGGTCGCGGCGGCACGTCGTCCCGGCCCGGGTCAGCGTCGTCCGGCGTCCGCGGCCAGTCGGCGGGTGGTGAGCAGGTCGACCAACTGGCGTGCGGGAGCAGTGGGGTTGGCGGGATGGACGAGTTCGGTGCGGTGGACCAGGCGGGGTGCGCTCACCGGGACGGCGGCGATCCCGGGGAGGGCGGCCGCCACCGGGAGGGGGAGCGCCGCCAGACCGTGTCCGGCGGCGGTCAGTGCGGCCAGGCCGTGCAGGTCGGTGCCGCGGTGACGGATCCGCGGACGGAATCCCTCGGCACGGCAGACGGCACGCAACCGATCGAGCGGGACCGCGGTGTCGGACGCGTCGATCCACTGTGCCTGGGTCAGGTCGGACAACCGCACCGCACGGCGCTCCGCCAGCGGATGGTCGCGCGGGAAGAGGACCGCCAACGTCTCCTCGGCCGCCGCGAGGGTCGTCATCGGCCCGAGGTCGGGCATCGGCAACGGGTCGCTGGGGGCGGCCGCACCGTCCACGAAACCGAGGTCGGCGCGCCCGGCCACCACGTCCGCGAGCACCGCGTCCCGGCCCGTGACCCGGACCTCCACGTCCAGGGAGTGGGTCACGGCACGCAGCTCGGCGAGGGCCCCGGCCACCGTGGCGCCCAGCGCGGCCGGTGAGCAGGCGACCGTCAACCGGGTGGGGCGTGTCTGGTGCAGGCGCGCGATGTCGGCCCGGGCCGCGTCCAGGCGCAGCAGCAGGGCGGGAGCGTGCTCCAACAGCCGTGCGCCGGCCGGCGTGGGGGCGACCGGCCGCCGCTCGACCAGGCGACTGCCCAAGTCTGCTTCCAGGGCGGCGATGTGTTGGGAGACCGCGGACTGGGTGTAGCCGAGCGCCGCGGCGGCGCCGGAGAACGAGCGGTGGTCGAGGACCGCGACGAACGTGCGCAACAGATGCGGGTCCATGCGCCCGAGTATCGCACGCCGATCAGGATCGCTTATCCGCAATGCACGAATCATCGTTGGACCTGATCCGGCCGCGCGCACCAGGATGACCTGCATGAACCGCACCGCACCCGCCGGCCGAGGCCCGGCAGTCGCCCGCATCGCCCTGGTCGGCGACCGCTCCGAAGCCGTCCGCTCGCACGCCCGCATCCCCACCCTCCTCGACGCGCTCCGGCTGCGCGACGGACTGGACCTGGACGCCTACTGGATCCCGTCCGCCGACGCACACGAGGACCTGACGGGATTCGACGCGGTCTGGGTGCTGCCCGGCAGTCCCTACCGCAGCGAGTCCGGCGTCCTGGCCGCGATCCGCTCGGCCCGCGAGTCCGGCATCCCGTTCCTGGGCACCTGCGGCGGATTCCAACACGCACTGCTGGAGTTCGCCCGCAACGTCTGCGGGTTGGACCGCGCCGGCCACGCCGAGAACACCCCGGACCTCGCGGACGAGGACGCGGTGGTCGTCCCGTTGGCCTGTTCACTGGTCGGCCACGAGGGCACCGTCGACGTCACCCCGGGCTCCCGCGCCGCCCAACTGCTCGGCGCCGAGCGCACACCGGCCCGCTACCACTGCAACTACGCCCCCAACCCCCGGCACCTGGACCTGCTGCGCGCACACGGGCTGGCCTTCACCGGCACCGACGACGCCGGTGAGGTCCGCATCGCCGAACTGCCCGACCACCCCTACTTCCTGGCCACCCTCTTCCAACCCGAACTGGACGGCGACGGCACCCGCGCCCACCCGCTGATCACCGGCCTGGCCCGCGCCGCCGTCGACCACGCCCGGGCCCGATGAACCGGGCCCCCGCCTGGCCGCGCGCCCTGCTGCGTGCCTGGCTCCGCGCGTGCACGGTCCCCCACGCGCATGCCGCCAGCCCGCTGGCGCCCGCCCCGGACACCGCACTCGCCGCCGTACGCGTGGACCCCGCAACCCACCGCCCACACCCGCACCGCACGTGAGCGAGCGCGTCCCGCTGCCGGGACGCGCTCGACCGTCGTGCCGCGCCCGCGCCCCGGCAGCGGCTGCCTGGACCGTCCCCGCGCCGAGCCCCGTTGTCAGTGCCCCGTGGAACACTCGCGTTTGCCGTTCGGGCGGTGCCCGATCGAGCGGTCCGCACGCACCAGGCGTGCGGACGGCTCCGCAGGGCGAGTCGATCGAGTGCGTGCAGCAAGCGGGTCGGTCAGCCGACCGCATGGGGGAGGAGCAGCGCCATGGGCGTGAGCATCGGGTTCATCAGCGCGACGACAAAGGAGCTGGACAGGGCCGAGCAGGATCCGGGGTGGGCCAACGCGTTCGTCTACGAGCTGTACACCAGCGAGGACTTCCCGATGCCGGACCGTCCTTACGGCGGCCCGGAAAAGGCGTGGGCCGGCCTCCAGTTCCTGATCGACGCGGTGGAGGTGCAGTTCGACTTCTTGATGGACGGCGGGCAGATCGTCGACGACGGCACCCTGTTCGGATGGTCCGCCGAGCAGGTCGCGGGCGTCGCCCGGGACCTGCGGGCGACCCCGTGGGAGCAGTTGGCCGCCCACTACGTGCCGGAGAAGATGATGTCGGAGGGGGTGTACCCCAACACCTGGCGGTTCGACGCCGAGGGCGAACTGGCCTGGCTGGAGAGCGCCTACGACGACCTCGTCGGGTTCTTCACCGCGGCCGCCGGGGCCGGGTACGGGGCGTTCATGACGTTCAGCTTCTAGCCGTTCCGGCGGCGGTCGACGGCCCGGGTGCCCACCGCCGGCGCTCGGGCCCCGGCCGCGGGAAGGCCCAAGTCCGGACCGGACCGCCGCCGGGCGCCCGCGCGGCTACTGCGGGGAGTGGTCCAGCCGGTACGAGGCGGCCAGGTCCCGCACCTCCACCGACGACACCACCTCGTGCGCGTCGTCCCCCGGCAGGTGCTTGCCGAGCAGCGCCAGCACGTCCCGTGCCAGCCGGGCCTTCAGCTCCTCCGAACGCCCCGCCAGCAGCCCGACCTCGACGTGCACGAAGGCGACCCGCGCCGCGTCGCGGTCGCCCACGTAGGTGTCCGCGGCCGGCCGGAAGAACGTCTTGCACACGCCCGCCGAGCCGGCCTCGTCGCGCACCATCGGGTGCAGCTCCCGCACGAACGCCTGCCGGTCGAAGGCGCCGGCCAGCCGTGCGGTGTAGTCGACGGTGATGTGGGGCATGGCAGAGGGACCTCTCGCGTACGCGTTCGTTATGCACCTATCTTCGTCCATGCCGTGCGCGGCGCCCACCGAGCCCCGGCGCCCGGCCCCGGGGGAGCAGCTGATACGGCTCTGCGGGGGCGTTTCGGCGCCCACGCGTGGTGACGGGGCGCGGACGCCGTGCGACGGGCCCCCGCGCGCCGCGGTGCGGCAAATATCCGACAGCCGGCCCGTCGTCCGGGCCGTGGCATGAGTAGGGTGCATCCATGCAGACCAGCGGGGAGGGACAGCGCGGCCACGTGCTGCTGATCGCGGGGGCCAGGGCCACCCACCGTCGCACCGTCCAGGTGATACCCAGTGCCAATCTGGCCGCGCTGACGGCCGTCCCCGTGCCTGTGCTGCTCGGCAGCACCCAGCCGGCGGACCTCGTCCACCTCGACGGGGCGCCGGACCAGAACACCATGCTGATCAGGTTGCGCACGGCCGCCGGGGCGTCCGGCGCCCTGCTCGTCTACCTCGCCGGCCAGTTGACCGTGGACCGCAAGAACCACCGCCTCCACCTCGCCGCCGCCGGTTCGAGCCCCGCCACCACGCGCTACACGGCGCTGCCCTGGGAGTGGGTGCACAACGAGCTGCGCCAGCGGCGCGGACCCACGACCGTGCTGGTGGACATGGCCGCCGACAAGGGCGCCTGGGCCGTGCTCCACGACCTCGGCGGCCTGCCCGAGGTGAACGCCGAGGTCTTCGGCGTCATCACGCCGCCCGGTCTCTCCGGCACGGCCGACGGTATCAGCGTGTACACCCAGCACGTGATCGACCTGCTGCGTTCCCACCCGGACCGCCCCTCGAACGCCCGGCTGCACGAGCTGGCCGCGTCCGCCGCGCCCCTCCCGCCCGGCACGCTCGTCCTGCCCAACACCGCGGAGTCCGCCGGCCCGCACCCGCACGACACCGCAGGAACCCAGCCAAAGGCACCGATCAAGCGGCTGCTCTCCGGCGACCGGGCGCTGCTCCCGACCCTGCGGCGCAGGGAGCCCGAGCCGGTGCCCGCCCCGGTGGACCCCGACCCCTTCCCGCCGCTCGCGACGTCCGTGCCGTACGAGGCCCGGACCTACGCCGAGGAGCAGTCCCAGGGGCCCCAGGAGCCGTGGTCGGCCGCGCCGGGGCCGTTCCCCGGGCCGGTCGCGCCCGGACCGTTCCCCGGACAACGGCCCGGACCGTTCCCCGAGCGGACGGTGCAACCGGCTCCGCTGCCGCCCGCCGCCGGTCCCGCGCCGGTGCCCGTCCAGAGCGCGGCGCCCGTGCCCAGCGCCGCATTCGGTACCGGCCCGGCCCTCCCCACCGCCCCGGAGCGCTGGCACGCGCCCGCGCCGCCCGTCGAGCAACCGGCCGCGCCGCACGCGCCCCCGCCCCCGCTCCTCGAGGCACAGCCAACACCCCCGTCACCTCCTGCACTCCCGCAGCAACTGCCGCCGGTGGCGCCCCCATTGGCCCCCGTCCCCGCGCCGGCCGCCACGGCTCCCGCCGAGTCGCCCGCACCGGCCGTCGCCCCGACCAGCGCGCCGGACCCCCGGCCGCTCATCTGGCAGGCGGCGCAGGCCGGGCGGCACGACCAGGCCGCGGAGATGGCCGCGTCGTGGGAGCAGCAGGCGCTCCAGCGGTACGGGTACGACTCGCCGCAGGCCACGCAGTGGGCCGAGATCCGGGCCGACCTCGCCCGGATCGCCGGGCGTTGGCCGCTCGCCACGCAGCTGTGGGTGGCGGCCGCCCGGACCCGGCTGGCCCATCAGTCGCCCGACTCCGCCGAGGTCCTCAACGCGGCCCGCGGCGCCCACTACTGCTGGAACCAGATCACCGACACCGAGCAGGGCATCGAGAACGGCCCCGAACTCATCAACCTGTTGCGGCAGTTGCCCGCGCTCGACCCGCGGCACGTGTCCACGGCCCAGACCCGGCTCCAGTACCTGCACCAGCACCCGTCCGGGCGCGCATAGCGACCGCGAGCGGGCGCGCACGCCGGTCGCCGCCCCACCCCGCGGCGCCCCGGCCGGCCGGAGCGCACCCGTTTCCGTAGGGCGGCGTTCATGCGGGCGTCACGGAGAATCCGGATCTGCGGTCGGCGCCTCGCGTAGGGATGGGGGGCTGGCCCGGGCGGGCCGTTGCCGGTCGGTCCCGACCGGCCGGCGGCACGGGCCGGGCGTCGTGTACGAGCCGTTCGCAGCCCGAGGAGAGTCCCCCCGTGCATCGCAGATCCCTGCTCACCGCAGCCACCGGAGCGGTGGCCACCGTCGCCGTCGCCCCGACCGGAGCGAGTGCCCTGTCCCGGCCGGGCCGTCCGGTCACCACGTTCAACGTCATCAGCGACATCCAGGGCGACCTCGGTGACCTGGGTGTGGCGCTGCGGGACATGCGGGCCACCAACCCGGGCAGTTCCGGGCTCGCGATCGCAGGCGACATCACGCCGCGCGGCTACGACGCCGAATACGCCGCGGTCCGGGCGGTGTTCGACCGGAACGCCCACCCCGGCACCGTCGCCTGGGCCATCGGCAACCACGAGTTCTACGTACCGAAGTGGCGCGACCCGGACACCCTCGCGCAGGCGACCTGGCCCAACGGCGCCACCGAGGACTCGCTGTTCCGCAGCTTCTACACGTTCGCCGGCCGCAACACCGTCTTCGCCGAGCACTCCTTCGGCGGCATCCCGGTGCTGAGCCTGGGCACCGAGCGGTACATGCACTACCACGACCCGCAGTTGTGGGACGAGGTCTGGTTCAGCGAGGCGCAGTTCACCTGGCTGACGGAACGGCTGGCGCACTGGGCGCGGCTGCGCAAGCCGGTCATGGTGATCACGCACCACCCGTTGCCCGACTCCGTCTCCGGCAGCCGCAACAAGCTCTACCTGCACGACTACCTCCAGGCGGAGCGGCTGTTGGGCATCCTGGGCCGTCACCAGGACGTCTTCGTGTTCTGCGGACACACGCACTGGGACCTCAGGCTGTCCGACTGGTACGTGCGCCGGGTCGTCAGCGGCACCGCCAACCTGTCGGGCTTCTCGGTGATCAACACGGGCGCGGTGCAGACCGGTTACACCGACAACGGGCAGGGCGGCGAGGTCGCCGTCTCCGGCGCGTTCAACCAGGGGCTCCAGGTCGCGGTGTACGCGGACCGGGTCGTCGTCAAGGCCCGGGACTTCGCGACCGGCACCTGGTTGAAGGAGATCACGGTGCCGCTGTCGACCCGGGGGACCGACGGCTGATGCCTGAGGGCCGCGGCCGATGCCTGGCCGCGGCCCCACCGTCAACTTCGTTGGGGAGCGATTCACCCTGAGCGAGGACGGGTGCGCGGCGCGCGCCGGGGGCTTTCGGTCACGACGGGCGTGGGCGGGAGAGAGCCGGGAGACGCCTGGGACGAAAGGGCCGCGCCGGCGCGGGCATATGCCATGGAGTGCGTGGGGGTCTGGCGCCACAATCCTGTCGCCCAAGGTTGGCCGGACCCCATCGCCCGTCGCTTTACCCCGAGCGGCGCATGCGTTGTGCTGCTGGGCGTTGCGACTTCGCCACGGCACGCAGTCCGTGGCCGGTCGGCAGTGCCTTGCCGCACAGTCACCTTCGAGGGGGAAAACCATGGCCACACCTCCTGCTCCGCTCCGGGTCGCCCTGGCCAACGGCAGCTTCGAACAGCCCACCGTGACCGGCGTGGAGCTCCTGCCGGACGCCTCCCAGACACAGGCGTCCAAGCGCGTCCCGGGCTGGCTCACCACCGCCTCCGACCACCTGATCGAACTGTGGCAGTCGGGCTTCAACGGCGTGCCGTCCGCCGACGGCGCCCAGTTCGCCGAACTCAACGCCAACGAAGTCTCCACGCTCTACCAGGACCTGCCGACCACGCCCGGTACGAAGCTGTACTGGCGCCTGTACCACCGCGGCCGCCTGGGCGACGACACCATGGCGCTCGACATCGGCGCGCCGGGCGCCACGGTGGAGCAGCGACGCTTCACCGACGGCAACACCGCCTGGGGCTACTACACCGGCACCTACACCGTCCCGGCAGGCCAGACCCTGACCCGCTTCGCCTTCCGATCGATCTCGGCCGCCGGCGGCAACCGCAGCATCGGCAACTTCCTCGACGGCATCTTCTTCGGCACCGCCCCCTACGTGGTGCTCACCAAGACCGCCGTGCCCGCCGGGCCGCTGGAGGTGGGCGACGTCGTCACCTACCGCATCACCGCCAGGAACGAAGGCGGCGGCGCCGCGGAGAACCTCGTCCTGACCGACGCCGTCCCGGACGGCACGACGTACCTGCCCGGTTCCCTGCGCATCGTCGACGGCCCCAACGCCGGTGCGAAGACCGACGCACAAGGCGACGACCAGGCGTCGTACGACGCCAGCACCAACGCGGTCGCCTTCTTCCTCGGCGACGGCGCCACCGGCACGGCCGGCGGCAGCCTCCCCAACACCGAGACCCTGCCGGCGGGCACCACGGTGGAGTACCGGGTCACCATCGACCGGGCCAGCGGCGGCAAGGAGATCAGCAACACCGCCACCGCCTCCTACGAGAACCGGCTCGGCGACACGCCGGAGCCGTTGACGTCCACGTCCAACGAGCAGCTCACGCAGGTCAAGCCGGCCGCCGACCTGATCGTGACGAAGGCGGCCGACGCGACCACGGTGACCGTCGGCCAGACCGTGACCTACCGCGTCACGGTCCGCAACGCCGGCCCCAACGACGCCACCGGCGTCACCGTCACCGACCAACTCCCGGACGGCCTCGCCTTCCTGTCCGCCGACGGCACGTCCGGAACCTACGACCCGGCCACCGGCCAGTGGGCCGTGGGGGACCTGGCCGAGGGCGCCACGGCCACGCTCGTGCTGCGGGCCAAGGCCACCACGGCCGGCCTGGTCGCCAACACCGCCACCGCGACCGGCAACGAGAAGGACCCCGACACCACCACCAACACCGACACCGTCGCCGTCTGCGTCGAACCGGCCCCCTCCTGCTGCGACCCCTGCGCCACCCGCAAGTAGTCCGGGCGGGGGCCACCCGGCCCCTCGTCCCCGACCGACCCCGGCACGCCCCCCAAGGGGGACGCGGCCGGGGTCGCCGTCATGTGCGCGGCGCGTACTGCGTCCTGGCCCATGACGCGGTACGCCGGCCCACCGACCTCGGCCGGCGGGCCGTCCGGCGCAGCGACGGCATGTTGGAATGGCGCCTGTCCGAACTTCCCGTCGACGCCTCGGAGGTGACGTGACCGACGGCCCCGGCGGCACCGGGGCGAACGCCCCGTAACCCACCGACACCCCCCGGAAGAGCGATGACCAGTACCGCAGCCACCGACGCAACGGCCCACATATCCGACCCCGCACCGGCGCAGCGCCGCATCCTGCGCGTCCTGGTCGCCTCCCAGGTGCTGAGCGGCGCGGGACTCGCAGCCGGCGTCACCGTCGGCGCCCTGCTCGCCCAGCACATGCTCGGCTCCACCAGCCTCGCCGGGCTGCCCAGCGCCCTGTTCACCGCCGGATCCGCGCTCGCCGCCGTCGCCGTCGGCCGCATCTCCCAGGCCCGCGGCCGCCGCCCCGGCCTCGCTCTCGGGTACCTCACCGGGGCCGTCGGCTCGGCCGGCGTCATCGCCGCAGCCGTCCTGGACAACCCGGTCCTGCTGTTCCTCGCCCTCTTCGTCTACGGCGCGGGCACCGCCACCAACCTCCAGGCCCGCTACGCCGGAGCCGACCTGGCCACTCCCGGCCGCCGGGCGCGGGCCGTCTCCACGGTTCTCGTCGCGACCACCTTGGGGGGCGTCGCCGGCCCCAACCTCGCCGCGCCGACCGGCACCTTCGCCCACACCCTCGGCGTGCCGAACCTCGCCGGCCCCTTCCTCCTCTCCGGCGTCGCCTACGGCCTGGCCGCGCTCGTCCTCGCGCTCTGGCTGCGCCCCGACCCGCTGTTGCTGGCCCGTGCCGTCGCCCGGGCCGAGGAGGCCGACGCCCCCACGCAGGCGGGCGCCGCCGAGGCCGCGGACGGTGCGGACGGCCGCGGTGGCGTCGTCCTCGGCGCGCTGGTCATGGTCCTCACCCAGCTCGTCATGGTCGCGATCATGACGATGACACCGGTCCACATGCACGACCACGGCCACGGCACCGCCGCCTCCGGCCTCGTCATCGCCGTGCACATCGGTGCCATGTACCTGCCCTCGCCGCTCACCGGCTGGCTCGTCGACCGTTACGGCCGGCTGAAGGTGGCCGCCGCCTCCGCCGGCACGCTGCTGGCCGCCGGCGTCCTCGCCGCCGCGGCGCCCGGTGACTCCGTCGGCCTCCTCGCGCTCGCGCTCGCCCTCCTGGGACTGGGGTGGAACCTCGGTCTGGTCGCCGGCACCGCGATCATCACGGACGCCGTTCCGCTGGCCACCCGCGCCAAGACCCAGGGCCTGGTCGACGTCTGCATCGCCCTCGCCGGCGCCACCGGCGGCATGGCCTCGGGCGTCATGGTCGCCGCCACCAGTTACCCCGCCCTCGCGCTCACCGGTGGCGTCCTCTCCCTGGCCCTGCTGCCCGCCGTCGCCGCCACTGCCTACCGCCGATGACCACACCACCATGCGCCGCGGGGCGCCGTGCGGCCGGTGGCGGGCGGGAGCGTCAGACGCGCCGTTCTGCGACCCGGGCGAGGTTCGCGGTGCCGCGTGTGTGGTGGAGCATCTCGTCGCCGTACAGGGCGTGCAGCCAACTCGCGTGGTAGATGGTGTCCAGATAGCGTTCGCCGAGGTCGGGGGCGATCGCGACGGCGGTGAGGTTCTGGCCGGGGCGCTGGGCCAGCCACTCGACGGCGCCGCTGACGACGGTGCCGGTGGAGCCGCCGAAGAGGAAGCCGTGCCGGGCCAGGCGGTGACAGGCCCGGATGGTGTCGACCTCCCGGACGTGGACGACGTCGTCGACGAACGACTCGTCGAGCAGCGCCGGCTTCACGCTGGTGCCGAGGCCGGGGATCATCCGACAGCCCGGTTCCCCGCCGAAGGTGACCGAGCCGACGCTGTCCACCGCGACGACCCGCACATGGCGGTGCAGTTTGCGGAAGTAGCGGGCGCAGCCCATCAGCGTGCCGGTGGTGCCGGTGCCGATGAACAGGACGTTCAGGCGCGGGAAGTGACGGGCGATGGCCGGCGCGGTGGTGCGGTAGTGCGCCCGCCAGTTCGCCGCGTTGGCGTACTGGTTGAGCCACACGTACCGCTTGTCGGAGGCGCACAGCCGCTGCACGAGGGCGATCCGGGCACCGAGCAGGCCGCCGCTGGCCGCCGGTTCGGTCACGATGTGGACCTGGCCGCCCATGGCTTCCATGAACCGTCGTGCGGAGCGGTTGCAGCGGGCGTCGGTCACGCACAGGAAGTCGTAGCCCTTGCTGGCGGCGATGATGCTCAGGGCGACGCCCAGGTTGCCGGAGGAGGATTCGATGAGGACGCACCCCGGTCGCAGGGCCCCGGACTCCTCGGCGGCCTCCACCATCTCGGTCGCGGCCTTGAGCTTGATGGAGCCGGCGAAGTTGAAGCCCTCGCACTTCAGGAACAGTTGGTGCCCCACGATCGACCGCAGGTCGACGTAGAGGTCCTCGGCGTTGTAGTCCGTGGGAACGGAGATGACTGCCATGACGTCTCCTTCCTCATCAGGAGTGCGGTCAGGAGCACGGAGGTCGGCCGGCTCGCCGGGCGGTCAGCCGTAGCGGCGGAGCTCGTGGAAGAAGTCGTCGACGACGTGCAGTTCGCCGGAGCGGGCCACCTCGTCGTAGACGTGTTTGCCGACCGCGAGGTCCAACACCCCGAGGCCGAAGGGTGAGAACACCACGGTCCGGTCGGCCGGCACCGTCACCCGTTCCGTCAGCACGTCGTCGAGCGTCCCCAGGATGAAGTCCCGTGTGCCGGTGAGCTGTTCGGCCAGGTGGGGGGAGGTGTTGGCCTTCAGACAGTGGTCGACGTCGTCGACGATGTTGGTGGCGGAGAGCAGGATCTCGGGGGCGAGGTCGCGCAGCGAGATGTGGAGCACGAGGGGGTGGTGGTCGAACCACGCGGGGTCGGTGAGGTGCGGTTCGCCGGCGATGGTGGCGAAGACGATGAGGTCGTGGTTGCGGACGAGCTGTTCGGGGCTGTCGTGGAGGGTGATCCAGGACGGGTTGCCGGTCTGTTCGAGGTAGAGGCGGAAGCCGGCGGCGCTGTCTGCGGACAGGTCGTGGACGCCGATTTCGTCGAATTCCCAGCCGGTTTGGGTGAGGTAGGTGTGGATGTAGCGGGCGATGAGGCCGGTGCCGAAGAAGCCGATGGTGCGGGGGCGGGGTCGGGTGTGGGTGAGTTGGTTGGCGGCGAGGGTGGCG